>CAYFXU010000018.1:0-24291 GCA_964347145.1 uncultured Candidatus Bathyarchaeia archaeon | reverse complement strand
AACTACCCCGGAGTATTTTAGCCTGACATCGTTCTTGACCATTCGTTCCACGGCTCGTCTTCCAGTGTGATTTCCTAGTCAAGTTTTATGAGGATACACATAAAGGGTGTGAGCCGTTTTCCTGTTTTCTGTGTTTCATTCTTGCGGTGTCTGTTGAAGCGCACACGCTCGATGAAGCCGATGACCAGTCCATTAGCAGAGGAGAAAGGGCTTCCATATTTTGACCCGCCGATATCATTTCAACCGAACTCTATCCATCGATTATCATTTGATATTCGCTTTGGGCAGTATTGTTCCGATAAGCGTATCTCCCTCTTCTAATGGTTTGTCCATGTAAGGATCATGGCTCAACAGCAAAGTAGGTACAATTTAGCTTCTTGAGGCGAACATGAGCGCGCGCCCACTTTTTCCAAAACTTCGCGAAGATTTTAAAGGATAATTCACATATTTACGCTTCTACCATTACACTGAGAAACGAGAGGGGCGTATCAAGTGTCAACGGGCACTCATCGTAAAAAAGAATTTGACACTTCAATGCTGATGCCCTGTAGGATGACGAAGCGCATATGCACCTGTTTCTACCGAGGCGAAATGGAAATAACGATAGTCGCTCGCGGCAAATGCATATGAACCTAACAAGAAGTGGCGACCGAAATGGTAATTGATTTGTGCATGTGGACAAAGAACGGCGAAAGGACGTTGAAGAGGGCTCTACGGAGAATAGATGATGTTGTACCTTCTGAAGAAGTTAGTGAGAAAATTCTTGTTGACGATCATAGCATCGACAGAACTGTTGAGATAGCAAAAGAGTTTAATTGGAAGGTTTATGTCAATCCTTCAAGTGGTATTTCTTCGGGTGCAAACGAAGCTTTAAGGCATGTAACAACTGACATCTTCGCAAGTTTTGAACAAGACATCTTTTTGGGCAAAGATTGGTTCTACAGCATATACTCTCATTTTGTTAACAGCAACGTTGTAGTCGCGTCCGGCTTAAGATACGACACTGTCCCAGGAATGGAAGCATGGGCCAAATGGAGAATAGAGAGAGACAAAAGCGAGATCTGCGTGTACGGACAGAGTTTGGACAACACAATGTATCGCAGGAAATTCATTGAAGAGATTGGGGGCTTTCCGCAATTAAAGGTAAATGTTGGGTTTGACGTTGTTTTGGCTTATCTTGTCCATCAAGCGCAAAAGCAGTGGGTCGTGGATTACAACGTCGAATCGAAACATCTGAGAACGGGTCTTACCGACGTTTTAAAACATCAAGCAAGAAACGCCTCGGCTGGTTACATAGTTGGGAGAGTCGTGAAGAAACAAACAGGTTATGTTAGATACTCAAGATTTGACGCTATCTCAAAATTGTGGTTGTCGCCTCTGATTGGCTGTTACGTCGCAGTGAAAATGAAGGAAGCGAGGCTAATGTATCTCTTTCCTCTAATCAAGTTCCACTGGATGAAGGGTCTTATGAAATCGGGAGTGTTTCAAACATGAAACTGGACGTTGGCTGTGGAGACATGCCGACAGGCCACGTTAATTGTGACTTATTCGCGATGCGGCACAATTAACGCGCGCGCGCGCAGAAGAATGTAATAGACCTATGGCTAATTACGCAGATAAAATGATGCGCATAAGTCCGAGTAGGGGGGGTCAGGCAGAGAACAAACCACTCGTTTTGTTGGGGCATTGAATGAGGCTACGATGTTAAGGAAAGTGGGTTTAGCCGTTAAAGGAGAAGAAAAAGAAACATGAATCCTATATCACCATCACATAGCCCAATGGAAAATATTTATTTGGCATATGCGATTATTTCCATTCTATTCTATATTTCGATGCCAATGCTTCAAAATTTGGTTTGGAAAGAAATCGCATGCATACATGACAAACTAAGAAAAAGATGATGGAAGAAAAAGAAAGATGATTTTGGATGTTGGTTGTGGCCATCAACCGCATGGTGACGTGAATGCTGATTTATTTATGGGGGCCACTCTTCATCGCAGGATTGATGATAGACCGTTAAATAAAGAACGGATAAAAAACTTTGTTTGTTGTGACGCGCATTTTTTACCGTTCAAAAAAGGCATCTTTAGAGAAGTATATTCACGCCATATTATTGAACATGTTCAGAATCCCATTAAGGTATTGAAAGAAATGTTGCGCGTTTCAAACCATCAAGTAATAATTATTTGCCCTCATAGATATGCAAATAGAGCAAAAATCAAAATGCATAAACACATTTTTAATTTGCACTGGTTTAAGAGAACATGCGAAAAACTTGGTTATTACTGCAAAGGTGAAAATACGTCATGGCGTTGTTTTCCTCATACTATTTTGCCATTATTTCAATTGCCATCGGAAATCAAAATAACAATTTTCAAAGGAAAAGGGGAGAAGCGCGCGCGCGCATTAGGTTCATGTTAGGTTCAAAACTAACATTTATTATATTTTTGTGTCAAAACTAAGTGCGCACGCGTAGAAAGCCGCGTAGGTAATGAGGTTCTGCTCTCAAAAATGCACGTCCAACTGCAACAAGCAGAGAACGTCCACGTCGACGGGAATACTGTCCCTTCATGTACTGAACGTATGAAACGTTTTCGAATACGTCCCTCAATATTACGGCACCAATATCGCGCAGGTAAATGCAACGATACTTTTCCGACATACAGTCTTTCAAATAAGTATCTTCGCCTGTTGGGTTCACATCTGTTGGAACCTCTCCAACATACTCGCCGCGATAGAATTGTTTGGGGTTCATGTGCTTTTTTATTTTTTCTTCGGGTTCTGAGTCGAGCCAGTAAGGTTTCCAAACTGCGTATAACCCCGTAAAAAGGGTGATATCCATAAATGGATCCAATATCCTGTGGACTATTTTGCGAAGAAATGTCAGTGTTCCGATTCGCCAAAGATCCAGCAAACTTTTTGGATAGTAGAATTTGCTGCAAGAAACTAGCCCAATGTTGTTTTTTCCTAGGAGTTGCAGCGCCTTTAGAACATTTCTGTTTATTACCAAGTCGATGTCGACAGTAAGTATCCGATCCTGTTTTGCCTTTTTGAATCCGGTTCTTCTAACATGAGCCTGGTGAAAATTCCAATCCGGGTCTCTTTCCACTTCAACAATTCTTGTAACATCCGGTGCGCCACAGGCGACAGCTACTTTCTGGATAATCTGACGAACATTTCTAGGTGTGGGCTTATCCGTGCAGATGACAACTTCGCTTGGGTTCACGGCATAGTATGATGGCAACGTCCTTGGAATGAGGTTTACCTCATCCTTAATGGGCACCACAATACTAAAGTCTATTTGGTTATCTGCTTTTCGATCCATCTATATGTTTTCTCCAATCCCTCTTGATAGGTCACTTTCGGTTGCCAATTCACCTTCTTCTTAAGCAGAGTTATGTCCGCGTTTCTGCTTCTGACTCCGACAGGCTTTGTCATGTCATATTTCTTCTTGATGTTTTTGCCACTTATTTTGATGATCATGTTTGTCAATTCATTGATGGTGACCGCTTTGTCCGAGCCAATGTTCAACGGTTCTTGGCAATTGCTTTCCATCAAGAGTTTTGTAGATTCCAAACAGTCATCTATGTAAAGGAAAGACCGGATTTGTCTTCCGTCTCCCCAGATCACAATGGATTCACCATCTTTTGCCATGGCCACCTTCCTGCAGAGGGCAGCTGGAGCTTTCTCTCTTCCGCCTTTGTATGTTCCCTCGGGACCATAAACGTTGTGATAGCGTGCTATTCGAATCTCCAATCCGTAATCTTCCTCAAAGCTTTTGCACATAATTTCAGTGAAAAGTTTCTCCCAGCCATACGGAGTTCCTGGTTGTGCTGGATACGCATCCAACTCTTTCAGATGTGCTACGTAAGAGTCGTCTTTCTGCAATTGATGAGGATATATGCAAGCTGAACTAGCGAAAAAAAATTTTTCCACATTTTTTTCAACGCAAGCCTTCAGCATGTTGGAATTGATTAACACGTTGTCGTGCATAATATCTGCTTTCACTGTTGTGATGAAACCGATTCCACCCATGTTGGCCGCGAAACTGTAAACTTGTTCCATGCCATTAGTAACCTCAAACGCACCTTCTTCATTTCTCAAATCCATCAACACAAACTCATCGGCGCGACTTTTCGTGAATTCAGGCTTTTTGATATCTACGCCTCTGACCCAATGGCCTTCATTTTTTAGATACTTGACCATGTGGCTTCCAATAAATCCGCCAGCTCCGGTTACAAGTATTTTCTTCACGTTTTTGACTTCCATTTTAGTCCGTAAGCAATATATTTGCAAGGCAACTTCTTGTCTTTCAATACTCGCCACACATCAATAACAATTTGGGCTTCATTAAAATCTTTAGCGTTTAGTCCAGAAAACTCTGGCCAAGGAACCGCTACGAAAACTATTTCGCCGTCACGAACACACGTCCTCATACTATCTGCAAACTTCAATTCCTTCAACTGGGGTATAGCGTTCTCCACTCCTGAGGGATCATAAATTGCAATTTCATACCCTTTTCTTTGAAGCGTACGTGCAATTTCCAATGCTTGCGATTCCACAGTTATTGAAGTGTTCGGTTTGTAGGTTATACCCAAGATGCTTATCCGTCTCTTATGGAAACTTTCAATTAATTTTATGGATCTCGAAATCTGTTCCCGGTTGACTCGTTGTATGCCATCACACAAATAATGTGATGCGCCAAGCCTCTCGGAAATTCTCATGAACGCAACGACATCTCTGGGAAAACATGGGCCTCCAAATCCTAGGCCACCTCTAAACATTTTCTTCCCAGCTACCCGGGGGTCTAACTTCAGGATTTCCGCTATGCAATCTATATCAGCACCTACTTTTTCACAAAATTCGGTAACTGTGTTGATGAAGCTTATCTTGTTCACTAAAGCCAAGTTTAGCGCGAACTTGGCGGTCTCAATGTTTATGATGTTGCTACGAACTATTGGGGTGCCGTTGGAAACAATTTTTTTCCAAATATTCTCCACTTTCTTCCCTGCATCTATGTCAGATTCGCCAATCAAGATATAATCAGGATGCTCAAACCCTTCTACTACATCTCCTAACGCGATCATAGCGGGATTATAACAGATTCCTTTGATTTTAGATTCTACATGCAACCGGGTCAAAAGGGGGATAATCTTGCTGTTCATATCTGTAGGGTTTACTGTGCTAACCACCACCAAAACCTGATTGCCATCGTTGAGGTAAGGCGCAATCTCTTTCAAAACAGATTTCACATTCTTTGGACTATAGCCTTGATTTTGCGTCCCAACGACCAAAAAAACCACATCACAATCTTGAAGTAAACTAAAATCCGTAGAAACTTCGAGTCTAGGATCATTTAGTTCCAGATATTCGTTCACATTCTTTTCAGTGAAGCGTCTACGTTCCTTAATTTGGTTCACAACTCTTGAACTTGCATCAACAGCTTTCACTTCGAAATGCTTAGCCATGACAAGAGCCAACGGTAGCCCCACTTTTCCAAGCCCGACCACACCGATGTTTTCAACCATAATCCTTCAATACTCCTCAGCTTCTACGGTTGTGAACGATTTGTGCGCCGCGCATAAATATGATTGGCAGTTCGTGAACCTTTGAACGCAAAATCCAACCAACGAACAGAGTAGCCCCGAGAAGCAAACCATTCCTCTAGCTCTTCCTTCCTACCTGGGTCATGCAATTCAACAACCCAAGACTTTATTCTCTCTAGAATCGGTTCTGCCCCTTCCAAAACTTTCCATTCTCCACCTTCAACATCAACCTTTATTAGGTCAATATCTGCGTTAAGGAACACCGAAGCCAAAGTTACGGTTTCAGCAAACCCCTGACTACCGTGATAAGAAAGTTCCACCATTTGCCCATCAACATTAGAAACCGCCTTTCTTATGCACTCTACATCATCAAACTTTCCCAGGTTACTTTCCAACTCCTTGAAAATTGACGGAATTGGCTCAAAGGCGTAGATTTTCTCGAAGTTTCCATGAAGAAGCAATGAATAATATCCATAGTTCGCACCTACATCAACGAAAACATGGCCGGTGATTGATTTAAGAAATGAACTCACAGGTTTCTCGTGTTTGGCAAACAAAACAGCGAGTCTTTTCTTCAACTTCGATGGGGTCACGCTTTTCTCACCATAAGCGCGCGATCAAATTTGCCATTTTCCAGTGATGGTGTTTGTACTGTCGCAAACACGAAATCACACTTCTGCCCATAATCTCCAGATTTGTTGAAGATTCGGTATATTGCCTCGTAACCAGTTTCTCACATCGTTCCTGATTAACCTCAACATCATATACCTGAAATCCGCGCGGGCGCACTGTGGCTAATGGATGTCCAAACTTTCCAACTCCTAGGGCTGCAGTCTTTGTCATATTTTTCTCCTCGATGGCAAGGACCTAGGATCTTTTAGATGTCGTAGTTGTAAAAAAGCATTGCGCGCGTGCGTATCAGAGGAGATAGATGCAATACACACAAGACAACTTTTCTCTTTCGCCCGCGCAGCCATGCTCGATAATCAAATCATAAACATTGTGCCGGTTTCTTGTTAAGGTGTTGGATGCATTTGACCGCTGTCTCCAGTGCCCTTAATCCGTCTTCTCCCGAAACGGGGGACTTCTTGCCTTGCTCCAAGCTGTCTATGAAAGCATTAAGTTCCAACTTTAGGGGTTCTATATACGGTATGTCTATTTCTGTGACAAACATGCTTCTACGGGCGTGGGTGATCAGTTCTCCTTTTGAATACTCCCACACTTTCTGGCCGATAAGATCTCCTCGAATGAATCTATCGGCCAAAGTCACTTCTATCCTTCTGATCTTAAGCGGTGTGATTATGTTACCAATTATGTATGCCAGAGCTCCTGTTTCCATTTCAAAAGAAAGTACAACGGAGTCTTCCATGTTGAGTTCGCCAAAAGAAGCAAAGGCGTTGATCTTTCTTACTTCTGAGTCGGTGAGGTACCGGATGATGTCAATATCATGCACGCCGAGATCCAGCACCACGCCAGTGTTCACCCGTTGCGGAGGCGGCCTAGGTCCCACCCGAACTGCTCCAATCAACAAAATATTCCCCTCTCTGATCCTCTCTTTTATTTCTTGAATGACTGGGTTGAAGCGTTCTATGTGCCCGATCATCAGCTGTACACCCATTCTCTCAGCGGCCTGCACTATCTTTTTTCCATCGTATATTGTGTGGGCGATAGGCTTCTCTACAAGCACATGACATCCATTCTCGATGACGTCCAACGCCACATTGCAGTGAAGTTTCGTGGGCACAGACACCACCACAAAATCGGGTTTTTCTTCAAGAAGCCTCTTGTAGTCCGCAAACCATTGTACTCCATAACTTTTAGCTACCTCTCTCGCTAGATGTTCGCTTATGTCAGCAACCCCCAACAGCTTTGTTTTGCCTTCGTTCTGGAGTTCGTGGAGTACACGGACGTGGTTGGATCCCATGGCTCCGAGTCCTATTACACAGCCTTTCAGCATTTAGCTCACCTCTCTAGAAATGTCCAGAACTGTGCAGCATCTTCTTTGGTGACTGAGGGGTGAACTGGCAGGGTCAGGGCTCTATTGGAAGCTTCTTCTCTTCCAAAAGCCGAGTTTGTCATCGGTATCGTTCGTCTCAACTTGTTTTCACCTTTCGTTTTTCCGTATCTTCGCATAGTTTTCTGCTGATATTTCATATTTCTTTCCACAAAAAGGGCACAGCATCGAAACAAGCTCCCGTTTCTTCTTCTCTTCTTTGAGCCTTCTACCGCATCTGCAAGCAAATCCCCTAACTTTAGCAGGGTCTCCATATACTACGGCGTGCGATGGAACGTCCTTAGTGACTATGCTGCCGGCTCCTATCATCGCGTATTCCCCTATTGTAACACCGCACTTTACTACAGCTCCCGCTCCTATGGACGCACCCTCCTTCACCATAGTTGTCACGACTTTCCAATCCGTACCGAAGCTCCTGGGATATGGGTCGTTTGTGAAGGTGACATGTGGGCCGACAAAAACATTATCCTCAATCTCGACCCCCCGGTAGACGGTTGCTCTGTTCTCGAGTTTTACACCGTTTCCGATCTTAACCCCTTGGCCCACGTAAACATAGTCTCCAAGTATGCACCTTTCACCTATTCCAGCCTTTTCCCTTATGTGGACGAAGTGCCAGACCTTTGTGTCATCGCCTATAACGGCTGTCTTATCGATAATCGCTGTGGGGTGAACATAGGCTTTCTTCATGGAATCCCCCAATCATACTGAGACCAGCATGTAAATAACGGTTTAGTGCGCATGAAGCCGTAGTGTTCTGCGCGCACGCATCTTGATTCATCATAAACTGAACTATCGGAAACTCGGCTGAAGATAACATTCTCAAGCAGACAGCCCTATGGCCGCGAACATGAGCCTTCGGCTAAACTTCTGTGGGGTATAAATCCTTCTGCCGTCAATCACTAAGGGGCTTTTCATGTGCTTAATGAAATCTTCTGGTTCAAGTTGTTTGAACTCATCCCACTCGGTCACGACGATGCAACACTCAGCATCTCTTAGACATTCTATAGAGGATTTGGCATATTCGATTTTGTCTCCAAAGACATTCCTCGCGTTTACAACTGCCTCTGGATCGTACGCGACGACCCTCGCCCCTTCCTCTCGTAGCTTGTTAATAACCTTTATAGAGACAGCTTCGCGCATGTCGTCAGTGTTTGGCTTAAAGGCTAAACCCAGAACAGCCACACGCTTACCGGCTAAATCGCCTGAAACCTTCTTGGCGAGCGTAACAACTTGGTACGGTTGTGCGTTATTCACATCTTCGACGGCGTTGAAGAGCACGGGGCTGTAGCCTAAACTCTTAGAAAGGGCAATGAGCGCTTTCACGTCTTTGGGGAAACATGAGCCTCCATAACCGAGGCCCGCATTCAAGAATAGAGGGCTGATTCGTTTGTCTAGGCCCACGCCCTCAGCTATTTTTGTTACGTCAGTCCTCGGGATTTTCTGGCAAACGTTGGCTACGGTATTGATGAAGCTGATTTTTGTGGCTAGGAATGCGTTGTTAGCGTACTTGATGAGTTCAGCAGTTGGGAGGTTTGTCCTAATCATGGGGGGCATTTCTCTGCCAAGAAAATCTTGGTATAGGCTACCTAGGATGTCACCGGATTTTTCGTCGTATTCTCCGATTATGACTCTGTCGGGGTGTAGGGTATCGTAGAGGGCAGATCCCTCGCGTAGGAACTCAGGGTTCATGCACAGACCAAAATCAATGCCACAACTCTTGCCTGATTTCTTTTCAATACTTGGCTTGACAATGTTTTCGGTTGTGCCAGGCACGACAGTGCTCTTGACTACCACCAAATGGTAAGCATCTTTTTTATTCAGGGCTTCTCCAATTTCTTTGGCAGAGCTTTTAATAAACTGTAGGTTTATGCTTCCGTCAGGTTGGCTTGGGGTGCTAACGGAAATCATAGTAATTTCTGTGTTTAGGACGGCTTCTTCGCGATCTGGCACACATTTCAAGTAGCCTTTCTTCACGACTTTTTGTAGTATTTCTTTCAGACCGTGCTCGAAAAAGGGGGGAGCACCTTTGTTTATCAATTCAGCTTTTTCCGCGTCGTGGGTTGTGGCGATAACTTTGTACCCCTTGGTTGCGAATCCGACAGCGGTGCAAAGGCCAACGTAGCCTGTTCCGACGATCGATATGCCATTTTCGATCATTGTCTTCAATCTCTAGTGTCAGGTTCTGGTCAATTGTAGTTCGTCTTCCATCAATTATATATCTTTTATTTGACAAGGAACACACGGATGGTTAGAGGTTCAGAGGGTAGTCTGAGTGATTAGAAAGGTGGTTATTCCCGCGGCGGGACTTGGCACGAGGTTGTTGCCGATAACGAAGGAACTTCCAAAAGAGATGCTCCCCCTTTTTTTCCAAGGAAAAGGTGGAAAAGTGTATCTAAAGCCTATGTTGCAGGCTATTTTTGAGCAACTATACGATGAAGGGATTAGAGAATACGGCTTCATAGTGGGCAGGGGCAAGAGAGCGATAGAAGACCATTTCACACCTGATTACGACTTCGTGGAATACCTCAAGAAAAAAGATAAGACAGAAGCATCTTGTGAATTGCAAGAATTCTATGGGAAGATAAGTGACTCGACAATGGTGTTCATAAACCAACCAAAACCAAAGGGATTCGCAGATGCTATCTATCAAGCTAAAGTATTCACTCAAAACGAGCCGTTTCTAATGCACGCTGGAGACGACCTTGTCTTTTCCGGAAACAACCATCACATAAAGAGACTGATAAAAACATTCGGGCAACATAACGCAGACGTAGCTTTTCTTGTTGAAGAAGTTGAAGAGCCCCAAAAATATGGTGTTGTAATAGGAAAAGAGGTAGAACCCTACCTGTTTGAGGTTGAGAATGTTATCGAAAAACCAAAGAAACCTATTTCCAAGCTAGCAGTGATCGCATTGTACGCATTCAAACCCGTAATTTACGAAGGAATCGAAGAGGCAAAACCAGATGAAAAGGGAGAGATGCAAATAGCAGATGCAATTCAAGTGCTTTTGAGACAGCAATGTACGATTTATGCATTGAAACTAAGGCCCGGCGAGAGTCGTATAGACATAGGAACACCAGAGACCTACTTGGAAACGCTTAAAGGCGTTTTGCATAGCCAATCTTAACTTTCGATTTTCTCGAAAAACTCTCTGATTTTGCCACATACATATTCTATTTCATTGACATTGAGTTGTGGATACAAGGGCAACGAAAGCACCGTCTTGGCGGCAAGTTCTGAGTTTTTCAGAGAAGATAGTTGTCCCAACATGTTCGTCATAGCGGGTTGTTCATTAATCGGTACTGGATAATGGATTCCCGTGGAAACGCCTTTTTCCATCAAAAACTCTCGAAGCTTTTCCCGCTTTTCGGTTCTAATCACGTACATATGGTACACACGCTTTGCCCAAGGCTCCTCAAATGGAACCACTACTAGATTGCCAAGGGCTTCATTGTACGCTTGAGCAATCTTCCGTCGAGTCTCATTCCAACTAGGCAGCTTCTCCAACTGTTTTATTCCGATGGCCGCCTGGACTTCGTTAAACCTCAAGTTATAACCAACAATTTTGTGAGTATACTTTTCTACTCTTCCATGATCCCTTAACAGCCTTGCTTTCTCTGCGATCTCATCGTCATTTGTTGTTATCATTCCTCCATCTCCGCAAACGGTCATGTTTTTTGACGGATAAAAACTGAAACAGCCTATGTGACCCAATCCGCCGACCTTACGGCCTCTGTATTCAGCTCCATGGGCTTGACACGCATCTTCAATGACGACCAAGTTTTTGTCTTTCGCAATCTCCATAATAGGATCCATGTCTGTTGGATGTCCAAACAAGTGAACTGGAATTATAGCCTTAGTTCGCTCAGAAAGCCTTTGTTTGACCTCACGCTGGGTGATGTTATATGTTCTGAGATCAATGTCAGTGAAAACTGGCTGAGCTCCGGCGTGTACAACAGGCGAAGCGGTGGCTATGAATGAAAAGGATGGAACTACAACTTCGTCTCTAGGTCTTATGCCGATGGCTTTCAAAGAAAGAAAAATGGCCGCGGTTCCTGAACTGGTACATACGGCGTGTTTCACGCCGCAAAAATCGGCAAACTTTCGCTCGAACTCCCTAACTTTTTCACCAAGGATATACCATCCGCTGTCTAGGGCTTCTAACGCGGCTTCCCTGATGTCGTCATCTACATAAATTTTCGACAATGGGATGCTTAGCTTTTCCTCCATGAGTAAACCTCTCCTCTTCTGTAAAACCCCAAGGGGCAGTCGAGTTCATTAACCTTCTTAACTGTCTTTGCTGGGTTACCAGCCACAACATGTTCAGCGCTCACATCGTTAGCAACAACAGATCCCGCACCTATAACAGCGTTCTCACCAACAATAACCCCAGGCAGAATCACAGATCCCGCACCTATTGTGGCGTTTCGCTGTATGACAGGGCCATGGCAACATTTTTCTCCGCGGACTGGGCTGTATTTTTTGAAGGCCGGACATGGTGGATGTAGAACGTTTGTTGTGATCACTCCTGGGCCGATCCATGCATTTTCCTCTATTACAGTGTATTCACATATGAAGCAGTTGGAATGTATTCTTGCCTTGTCTTTCATTTCACTTTCACGCTCAACAACGGACCCAGAGCCGATGCTAACACCATCGCCTATTTTGTTGTTTTCTCGTATTCTCGCGTGGTCTCCGGTTCTAAAATTGTTACCAATGGTGTTTCCGGCGTAGATTATTGTTCCTGATCTAAGTAGGGGAAAGTTTCCTATGACCAGCTGTAGTTGACCAGGTTTAAAGCCGTTGGGGGGTTTGCCCAGAATGACAAAATCTTCTATTGTCGGATCCTTTCCTATTTTCGTGTTCGCGTATATCACAATTTTGTTCTTAGGTTTCATTTATCTTCACACTTCTTTTCAGTTGCGCTGACTCTAACGCTTTTTCGGTTGTTTTGATCACGTTTAATGAGGATCGTGCGTCTGTCACTGGTTTTCTGCCAGTTTTGATTGATTCTATGAAATCTTGAAGCTCGAGTTTGAGTGGTTCTTCGAATTCTATGTCAAGTTTTTGTGATCCCTTGTCCACAGCTTTGAGCCTTCCATTCCAAGCTTCGATGTGAACGTCGTGAAGCTCAAGAGTTTGTTCCGTGAGATTGGAGGTTATGCTCTTCCTATTTCCGACCACCGTTAAGTCTCGATGCTTCCCGGGAGGCAACCAGCTACCCTCAACGATCCCTATAATGTTGGCCGGGTACTTCAGAACAAGTAACGCAAGATCATCGAATTCGTTTCTGCCCAAGAAAAAGCCTAGGCAACATGTAACTTCCTCTGGCGTTCCTTGAAGCAAGTAATTATAGATGTCTATGTGATGCACGGTGTAGTTGAACAGTGCCCCTATATCGGGCTTGGGATCTTTCAGCCCCATAAAATGCCCAAACAGGTAATAGACTCGTCCTAGTTTTCCGCTTTCGATCAATTCTTTGATCTTCCTCACCGCATAGTTGTATCTAAAGATATGTCCCACCATCAATGTTTTTCTTTGTTCTTCGGCGATTTGGACAAGTTCCCTAGCCTCTGCATAACTTGTGGTCAAGGGTTTTTCTACAAAGACGTGTTTTCCAGCTGCTAGGCATTCCTTGCTTATATCAAAGTGGGTGCTTGTTGGAGTAACAACGTCTACAGCGTCGACATTATTATCCATAAGAAAATCGTGAAAATCCACTGAAGTCTTGAACTTAGGCTTTTTGCCGACGACGTTCAAAGTTTCGCACTTTATGTCAACGGCACCATAGAGTTCGCAGGCATCTCGCTCCTCAAGCTCTTTTAGTACACGTAAGTGATTTTTGCCAAACTTTCCCAAACCAATGAGCACAATTTTGGGTTTGTACAAATGGGTCACCTTCATCGTACTATTGGTAGCATTCATAAGAATCATACGCTTTTAAATTCATTAGTAATCACCTCTTTCACGTTTTGGAAAAGAAGTGCATTTTAATGTACGCTCATTGTCCACGGATGGGAGTCAACTCAATTCTGAAGTGAAAAATATGGGGAAACTAGATAAACTAATGCATGCCTTCTACTGCATCAACTCAATTATCATGTTTGCAAGGTTTTCCGCTCCGTTTGCAAAGGTAATAACCTTCCTTTCTTTCGCTTCTTTCACGGCGTCTATGAGGACTTCCGTTCTTGTTTCGGAAGCCAACACAGCATTTATTTTCCTCGCGAGATACTCTGCATCTTCCATCCCAACAGTAGTCCTGTATTCGGGATTCACAACCAACACAACTGGTTTCCCGTAAACAATCGCCGCTTCCAAAGCGGTAAACCCAAAGTGCGACACAACCGCCTCTGCTCCCGCGAGAAGCTCATGAAACTCTTCTGTATAAGCCATTACTCTCCACTCAGGATGCCTTATAGCATAAGGCATCGGATCAACTCTGCCCGTCTGCAAAACTACGTTCGGTAAACTGCTCTCAGCTATGGCATCAAACAAGGCTCTATGCTCAAAAGCGTGTCCCCCTGCAACAAGAACATATCCTCCGTTCCATGGCTTAACCACAGGTTTCGGAAGCAAAGGGCCCACAACCACACCTTTCAATAGCCTTGTTTGTTCATTCCACCATAAAGCAGTGATTGTCGAAAAAGGCTGCAACGCAAATGCGGATTTTGATGGTTTTGTGAAACGAACGGGACTTTCAATGTTGACCACAGGGACCCCCCTCACCCAGGCCATAACCGCGGGTGGAACACAAAAATTGCTGCCTGAACTGACAACAACGTCAAACTCATGGAAATCCCGCCCTACCGAGTTCAAAAAGGCTTTGACAAGTCGCCCCATAAATATGGGCACAGGAGTTTTCGGACTCCGAGGTTCGATTAGAGAACCGACCTCGCCAAACTCACGCAACCTTCTCTCACTTAAAGTATCTCCATCAGGAACAAGAAATGACAGGGAAACCTTTTCATTAAGCACTTGAGCTAAAGCGTATGCGTAGCCGGTGTGTCCCCCGCCACCGGCTAGAATCAAGACGCGCCCATGCACCTTGCTTCTCCCACAATATCTCTCGTTTGAGGAGTTATATAATTGTCCTTTCCATTCAGTGGGAAAAGTTTAAATTCGTGCGAAACGTGGTTACCAAGTTTGGAGAACTAGGCAATGTCGGAGAAAGCTTCACGTGGGCTTGTTTATGAGTGTGTGAAGTGCGGCGCCAAAGTGAGGACAGAAGAACTTGAGTTACGTGGCGGAGGCGTGAAATGCACCTTCTGTGGCTACCGTGTCCTCAAGAAGATAAGACCGCCGGTTGTGAAACGAATAGTCGCCAAATAGTCTATACCGCTTTCAGTCTGTGTAGCATGAACGCGAAGACCTTGTCTTCTAGAAAATTTCTTTCTCGCCGATCTTTCGCAAAGCCTTCCCTTTAAGCTTCACCACTGGAATTTGGGCTTCTTCAGGCTCTCTCTCGATCGTTTTCCGTTTCACGCTTTCTCCGCAGATGCCTCTGGGCAGTAATCGTCTTTTTATGCAGGTCGCGTAACTGCAGTTCGCCACCTCACATTCTTCGTCGGTCCATTTGCACCATACTGTGTCTCCGCGGTAGAGGACGGCTTTTTTTCCGCACCGAAACAATTCGCAATTTGGAGCACAATATTTTGGTTCAGACAACATAGCACAACCTTTACTTGAACAAAAATTCTGTTGAGAGTGGTGTCGTTGTTCAATTATGGCTTGGTCGGCGAATGTTATAAACTTTTTTCTTTTCCTTCAGTGACCTTTCTAAGGCGGAGTTTTCTGTATGTTAAGAGAAAAGCAAATGCAATAATCATTAGGGCCAGCGAGATATATATGAGAAACTGAGTAATTTGCAGCGGATATCCGCCAACCACCACAAGTTTGTCTATCTTAAATTTGATGATTCTCGGCTTATCTAAGTACAAAGTGTTGATGTCAAAAAGCTTGTTCATTACGTATATGGAAATTCGGTATGTGCCTCCAATTTTGGGCATGAAAACCGTGCCGTCTGATCCAGTTGATAAACTATCTACGTTCACATATTCTTGTCCAAACTCCCGTTCAACTTCTACAATAGCGTTGGGGATGGGCTGCCCAAAGTAGTCAGTAACAACTACAGAAAGCTCTAGATTGTAAATCTTGCAGTGAATCACAACGAACAGTTGATCCTCGATTAAGTCTATGACAGTTTCATTAAAGACAACAGTGCGTCCCAATTCTACGCTGTAATTGTACACTCTGATTCTGTATCTTCCAAACGTGGCACCTAGAGTAACGTTTCCTTGGGCGTCTGTAGTTCTTGGTCCTGTAACGAGTTCGCTGCTCCATTCATAAATCTCTACTTGAATATTTTCCAGCGGAAGTCCGTTTGAATCCAGCACGTTGACGAACATGGTGTACGTTGGGCACGTTATGTTGATCCGCGTCGTGTTAAACAAATCAATCGTGGTCATGTTAAACAAATAATCATAGCGCTTAGCCTCAATTGTGTAGTTGGGATTGGTGAACGTGTTGTTGGCAACGGTCCCCGTGTAGTCTGTTTCAAACCAGAGGCTCGCGAGAAACGTTTTGTTAGACGTTAAAGTCACATTGGACGTCAAGGTTACGTTGATGAATGGAAGCGGAAGGCCATCGCTGTCTTTTACTACTATTGTAATGTGGGCAAGTTCGCATTTTATGGGTGGAAGTGCGGTGTCTTCTGTAACGCTTTGATTCTCTAGTATACCAACTTCTTCTCCTTTCCAGAGGGCCTTAAAGGTGTAATTGCCAAAGTCAAGCCGAAGGTCAACGAACCCGGTTTCGTTGGTTTTTCCGCTGTTGACAAGTTCCTCATCACGATAGGCTTCAACAGTCACGCCTGCCAAAGGATTTCCGTCGTATTTATTTTGGGTTTCACAGTTCACGATGATTTCTCTAACCGTGAAGTTTTGAATGTCAGGTAATGGTTTGATCTGAAACCCGGTCTCATTGGCTAAGGTTACGGTGTAAATTCCGAGCTGGGCATTTTTCGGAATATCCCAGAAATTTGTGACCACACCTTTATCCGACGCAGACGTTAGCTCCGGATAGCCTGTGACTGGCGTTCCGGCAAACGTGATGTTAACTGACACCGATTCACCTGGTTTGTAGCCGGCGCCTCGAATATTAACTCTTGTTCCGGTTTCTGTTCTTCCATACTCTAACCAATCAGTCAAGCCAACGGAGAAGCTCCCTGCGGCAAGTGTTTCGTCAACACCTATAACAGAGATATTGTAAGTACCAACATAATTGGTGTTCGCGCCCGAAAAATCTTTGTAATATGAAATGGAGTTGAATCCTGATCCTGCGGCATCAGTTGTGACGTTTAGGGTTTTAATATAAAAGGCGAGTTGCGGATCAGTTACGTTAATCGTAAGAGTATATGTTGTGTTTGTTTCCGCTTTGTCTACACCGACTGTTAAGGTTGTATTTAGTCCCTCTTGTATTCTTGCAGGTTCCATTTTTACATAGTATGATGTTGTGACATTGAAACTTGTGGAAGATCGATTTTCATTAGCAACATCAACTAAAGTCACATTATGATTGCCTTTTGCAGAGAGCGGCACTTTAAATGTGGTATTGACGGATGTTCCTATTGCGTTTCCATTCTTGACTTCCTTTTCGTCAAAGAATATTTGGTATGAGCCATTCGCGGTATCTATTGTACCGTTAACCAGTACTGTTTCTCCAACGGGTCCACTTGTCGGGGAGATAGAAACTATTTCAACCGGGGAAGGAGCTGCGGTTGCCTTGGGCAAGAGCGAAGCTAATAGCGTTACCGCAAGCAGTATTACCATGAAAGTTGTTGTGATCCTGTTCCCCTTTGACAAGTGATTGTGCACACGTTTTCCCCTCTTTCTCTAAACTTTTCACGCCTAGCTTCTTCTTAACGATGTGAACATTTCATAGTAATGAACGTTTTAAGTTTTGTCTTCTTTTAAGCGATTTTCATGATTTTGGAAGTCGCGACCATCAAGTATTTCTTTGACAAACTGGAATGATACAGGTTTAGGTATTAGCAATGATTGACGAACTCTTGGGTTTGGTTGAAAGGCATGAGCGCTGGCGCGGGCGGGAATGCGTCAATTTGATTCCCTCAGAAAACGTCGTGAGTCCTGAGGTTCGCTCCCTCCTTTCCTCTGATCTTGGGCACCGTTACACCTCGAGGGAGAAATTCTACATGGGTACCCGCTTCACCGATGAAATCGAGCATTATGGAGAGGAGCTTGCCAAGAACCTGTTCGTATCTGAAATCGCGGACCTGCGTCCCCTTTCAGGGCACATAGCTGACCTCACCTTTCTCGCTTGTTTCACAAAACCCGAAGATACCTTTTTGTGTGTTTCACCTGATTACGGAGGATATCCGGGATTCTGGGAACAGGGATTATCAAACCTATTGAAGCTTAGAAGGATTCGATTTCCTTTTTCAAAAGAAAACATGAACATCAAAGTCGAAGAAGCTACAGATCTAATCCTCCAACAGAAACCTAGGATAGTTATTTTCGGAGCAAGCATATTTCTGTTTCCCCATCCTATGCGGGCTCTAGCAAAAGTTGCCCAGGAAATTGGCGCCCACATCGGATACGATGGTTCCCACGTATTGGGGTTGATAGCGGGAGGAGAGTTTCAAGACCCTCTTCGGGAGGGTTCACAAGCTCTCTTTGGTTCTACGCACAAATCTTTCTTTGGGCCTCAAGGCGGAATAATTCTGTCCGACAAAGAGCACGGTGAAGCCATAAAGAAACGGATTCACCCAGAGTTCGTGGACAATGCTCACTGGAACCGGATAGCCGCCTTGACTTTGGCCATTGCGGAAATGAAGGAGTACGGAAAAGAATATGCTAAACGGGTGGTCGGGAATGCGCAATCTCTTGCGAAGGCTTTGGCTGAAGACGGTTTTCCGGTGGCGTGTCCTCAGCTTGAGTACACGCAATCCCATCAGGTTCTCCTCAATTATGGCGGCTACAGGGAAGGCGGAGCCATAGCCAGAAAGCTTGAAAGAGCGAATATCATTGTGGACAGTGGTGTTAGGCTCGGAGTTTGTGAAGCAACTCGAAGGGGAATGAAGGAAGAAGAAATGCAAAGGATTGCCTCTTTAATAAGAAGGGTCATTGCAGACGATGAAAATCCAAATCGCGTAAAAAGAGACGTTATAAAATTGGTTGAAGAGTTTCAGCAAATCGAATATTGCTTCAAGTAGTGCTATCTCTGGCTAACGGCTGATATTGACTTGGCGCAGGCTTCGACGAACATGCAATGTTCATTTTTTGAAGTGGGGAATTATCGTTTTGCTTATGAGGTCGATGGATTTGCGTACGTTGGGGCCTATAGGTGAACCTACAACGAATTGGGAGATCCCAGCCTTTAGGAGTCTGTTGATCTTTTCGACACACGCATCGGGGGTGCCGCAAACAGAGAAGGCTTGTATCATCTCCTGGGACACTGAACCAAAGGCTTGACCGAAATCGCCGGCTTTGAGAGCCTCTCGAATCTTATCAGCCTTTTTCAGGTCAACATCATGTTTTTCTAATATCATGTTTGGACTTCCGGCAACTATGAAGGCGACAACGGGAACCGCTGCCTTTGCGGCTTTTTCCTCCTGTTTGTGCACCGAGAAGGATGTGTAGGCAGTGACATCTAGGTCGGCTAGCTTCTTTTCAACTTGGCTGGCTCCCCTTGCTACCCGATCTACGGCATAGTCCACGTCCTTGGGATGAGAGGCATTTATTAGAACTCCGTCGCCAATTTTTCCGGCGGTCTCAAGCATTTTGGGTCCCTGAGCTCCCACATAGATTGGGATTTTCCTCGTCGGTTTGAAGTTGAACTTGGTGCCCACAGCTTTGAAAACTTGCCCTTCGAAAGTAACTCTTTTTCCCTCCATCATTCTCCTAAAGATCTCAATGGTTTCAACGACTGCCGTGAGGGGTTTCCGCATTTCCACCCCTGTAGCCGCCAGAGTTGTCTTGTCTCCTGCGCCTATGCCCAGAACCACTCGCCCCGGCGCCAACTCGTCCAGCGACGCGATGGACTGTGCCGTCATTACGGGGTTGGCGAGGTAAGGGTTGGTTACTCCGGGACCAAAAACGATTTTTTTGGTGTATATCGCAGCCGCTGTGAGGATGACGTAAACGTTGCGGTTGTTGTAGTGGTCGGTTATCCAAAGGTTGTCGAATCCTCTCTTCTCGGCTTGGATGGCATAGTAGACTGTTTTCCAATATGCCTCTTGGGGGACAAATTCTATTCCAAACTTGACCATGCCAAAAACCTCGTCGATCATTTTATTTCTTTAATAGCCTTTGCTACATCCACCAACTGCAATTCTTGCTCCAAGAACTCCATGGTCTTTTCGGATTCCAAGAGTGCAGCCGCCTCAAGAAGCGCTGCTAGCCCGGTCTCGGTTGTGAGAGGCCCCAATTGCCATTGGCTAAGTATTGTGTTTGCAAGGTCGCTCGGCATTTTGTCTTCCTTTTTTGATTTGAGGACAAAGTCTAGCAGTTTGTCTGAGATCTTTTCCCGTTTTTCAACGGGAATCGTCTTGACAATTTTCTGATAAGCCATATCAATATACCTCTCTTGTCCATGGGTAGAGCATTTTATTACAAAGACATGTTTTTATGTGTTTAGGAAACGTGTGAACGTTGGAGACGTTGCAGCCTTCGGTTCCCAACGAAATACTTAGCTTGTTAAAGAATCAGAAATACCATTTGGTGGGAAGACACTCGGCAGTTAAACGTTGCAGATGGCTTTATGAAGCCCTCGTTCACGATCGACGTTGCTACAAGCAGAAGTTTTACGGAATAAAAAGCCATCAATGCCTTCAGATGACCCCCGCTGTTTTTTACTGCACTCTGCGTTGTCGCTTTTGTTGGCGCGCCCAAAGCGGAGATCTTGGATTAAGATGGGAAGAAACCCAACTACCCAACTGGGACGCTTCTGATGACGTAATCGAAGGTTGCATTCAAGAGCAACTCAAGATCTTGAGCGGGTACAAAGGAAATCCAAAAGCCAATTCTGAGAAATATCAGGAGGCCTTGACGCCCAAGCATGCGGCTATTAGCCTAACAGGTGAGCCCACTCTATACTCTCATTTGGACGATTTGATTCAAGGTTTTCATAGGCGAGGGTTTACCACCTTCTTGGTCTCTAATGGGACGGTCCCGGAAACTCTGTCTGGACTAAGCGAAGAACCCACCCAACTCTACATCTCGGTTTCCGCCTTCGATCAGAAAACATTCTCGCAAATTTGTTGCCCCCACAATCCAGAAGCCTGGAAAAAACTCAACGAAACCCTATCCTTGCTACCCAGTTTCAAATGCCCCACAGTGATCAGGCTGACCTTGGCGCGACATCTTAACCTAAAACAGCCTGAACTATACGCTCGGTTAGTTGAGAAGGCCAACCCAACCTACGTGGAACCCAAGGCCTACATGCACGTGGGCTTTTCCCGACTGCGCTTGGGGTTCAAGAACATGCCAACTCATCTGGAGATTCAAGATTTCGCAGCTCACTTGGCCAAAGAAACGGGCTACAACACTTTAGATGAAGCACCAGAAAGCCGGGTGGTTCTGTTGAGTCGCTTGGAAAAACCTATTAAGCTAACCTAAAGCTTCCTTTTGGCTGTGAGCAGGATGTCGTTGAAATCAATTCTCGATAAGATTCAGAAAGAATTAAGTAAAAGAGAGAGTGTTCGAGAAGACGTTCAAAAAGACATGCGCAGGGCAATTCGCTTGTCTAAACAAGCCATACTTTTTACCCATCAAGAAAGATTTGAAGACGCGGAAAACTTGCTTGCAGAAGCAGAGAAGCTTTTTGGCGAACTGAGAGAAGCTTCTGAGGACTATCCAGACTTTTTTTATATGGGTTTGGTCAGTGCCGCTTTCGAGGAATACTCTGAAGCCCGGACTTTCCTAATGTTGATTCGGGAAGAACGGTTTATCGGCCCTGAAGAAATCGGAGCTCCCACGTTTTCTTATGTACTAAGTTTAGGCGATGTGGTCGGAGAGCTGAGGCGAAGAGCTCTCGACTCGATTCGGAAGGGAAAGGTAGAATCGGCGGAGAAGTGTCTGGAAAGGATGGAGCACATTTACTCTGAGCTGACGGCTATGGACGACGCGTATCTCCTGGTTTCTGGGCTTCGGAGAAAGTGCGACGTTGCAAGGCATCTCATCGAAACTACTAGAGGAGACGTTACGATCGAAGCTCGAAGAAGCGCCTTGGAAAATTCTATTCAAAAGTTAGAAGAGGCAATTGGTAAGAAAGAGAAGGTTAGGGAGACCCGAACCTAAAGAAATAATGAAGCAATTTACGGTTCAACCAGAAAATGTCGATCAAGCTTAGCTCGAGGTTTTCTGTGAGAAAAGCACATGCCATGCAGGTGCGTTTGTCCAAACTTGTTATACATGAAGATACTCTACCAGCGACAATTAATTACGTGGCCGGAGTGGACGTTGCGTATACAAAAGGAATATCCGTTGGTGCAGTGACTGTCCTTGATTTCGCCTCCCTAGCTCCAGTAGAATCTCATGTAGTGCGCCTTAAGACACGATTTCCCTATATCCCTACTCTCCTGTCCTTTAGAGAGATCCCGCCAGCCTACTTAGCCATAAAAGAACTGGAGACGCGACCAGATGTTTTTCTTGTTGACGGACAAGGATTGGCTCATCCGTACCGCTTAGGATTTGCCACCCATCTGGGATTGGTGATAGACAGCCCAACAATTGGTGTCGCGAAAAGTCTGTTGTGCGGTAAGGTGCAGCCGGTTGGCAAGGATGGATGGGCACCTCTTACCGATAGAGATGAAGTCATCGGCGCCGAAATCGTTACGAAACTTGGAACAAAGCCCGTATACGTGAGCGTGGGTCACCGGGTTTCGTTGAAGAGAGCCATTGCTGTTGTTTGGAGTTGTACAAGAGACTACAAGATTCCAGAGCCTATTCGAAGAGCCCACCTGTTGGCAAATGAAGAAAAAAGGAGGCTTAGGCAAGGAGGTTCGTGATGTTCATTTCAGATGAACGGCGTGACTTGCAATCTCAAGGGAACAGCTGTGATTTTTGGAACAGAAGTCTTCACATTTTCCTGCCCATGCCCTGTCCTCATATGCAAAGCCGCATTTCTCACAAACATAATGCCGTCTATCGTTTCTCACAATCTCCTTTACCATACTTCAACACGGAAATCAACGCATAAAAAAATCTTTTCGCTTCTAGACTTTGAACCCCAAGGGCGCGGCGTTAAATAAGCTCTCCCCTAGCGGTCATTACAACCGTTCCACCGACATACACCTCTATTTTTCCTTTCTCGTCTTCTGCTTTAAGAAGAAGCAGCGATGGCCTGCCAATTTCGTAGCCTTGTTCAACCCGAATGTTGATTCGATCTTCTCCATAGTACCCGTGTTTCACTAGATAACCAGCTAAGCAACCATTTGCACTCCCCGTCGCTGGATCCTCAGGTACACCATAATAATCGGCAAAAAATCGAACATTAAGGTGATTTTCTTGGTAATATGTTTCGGGACAAAAGATGAGAATGGATTTTGCCTGTGCATCTTTGATCAACTTGAAGTATTTGTCGCGGTCTATTCTTGCCCGCTTCACAGCATCTAACGTTTTCGATGGAACAATGATTGAATGGGCTCCTGTGGAAACGTCTTGAATGGGAAATCTCTTATCTAGATCTCTTGCATCGAGGTTCAGAACTTGGGAAATCGACTCAACATCGAAAGTCTGGCCAAAAGTCGGTTGTAATTGCTTCATCCACAGAGTGTCTACTTTTCCTTCTGTATAACTGAGCGTGACTGGGATCTGACCCACCTTCAAGTTTAGAACTATCTTGCCAACCGGTTTTTTGACAACTTCG
Organism: uncultured Candidatus Bathyarchaeia archaeon; assembly: GCA_964347145.1. Lineage (GTDB taxonomy): Archaea > Thermoproteota > Bathyarchaeia > Bathyarchaeales > Bathyarchaeaceae > CAYFXU01. The sequence goes on along the minus strand of CAYFXU010000018.1, from coordinate 846 downwards.
TGTTGTATAACATAGGCAGTTCCTAGTGTTGGATGACCGGCGAAGGGAATCTCCATTTCTGGGGTAAAGATGCGGACATCATATCCACCGTCTCGTTTGTCATCTGACAGAATGAAGGTTGTTTCTGAATAATTCATCTCCTTGGCGATTCGTTGCATTTCAATGTTGGAAAGCCTCTTAGCGTCTCTGAGCACCGCGAGTTGGTTGCCTGCATATTTCTCTTCAGTAAACACATCCACTATGTAAAAAGCGAGCATTATTCTTATCCGCCCCCTTTCATGAATGTTTCCTCTAACGTCTTATGTATATATAAAGACAACATATTCGTATGTATTATTATTTGCATGTTTTAGGGTCCCCGCGCGCGCATTTTTTAAAAAAAATTCCCGAATTATGCCACAGGTGGAAGCATGGGTATCGTTTTTCTTGTTGTTGGTTTACTTCTTACATTTGTTGGCGCGCGTGCATGAAGTCGCGCGCACGCTTTATAAGGATGCAAGCACTACCCTCTGTGAAAAGTTCTCTCTTATACTACGGGTTTGTCCCATCGAATAATTGGATCTTTTCAAGGTGTGAAAATACACCTCACTTTGGAAGAAGGTTTGAGCATTGGAAGATGAAGTTCCTCTATCGATCTGCAAATATATTGTTAGGTTCTATGCTAAGAACATAAAGAAGGAAAAAACGAAGGCAAAAAGATAAAGAGATAGCGGCCCGCGTATTCGAGCGAAAAGACAGTGATTAATTTTCGAGTCCAGGAGGCACGCGCGCCGAAATTTCCGTTTTTTCCGTCTTTCCAGTTTTCGGAAAATGTCCCTGCGCGCGCGAAACATTTTGTAACTGGTT
>CAYFXU010000017.1:12208-24734 GCA_964347145.1 uncultured Candidatus Bathyarchaeia archaeon | reverse complement strand
CCGGCTTCGCATCAACTCTAAACTCAATTGTTCCCGTTGAGGCATAGGCTCCACCGAAGAAGATCATCAAGTCAAAAAGCGGCCTCGAATACATAGTTCCATCCACACCAGCAAACCGAACCCTCCTAGACCCAAAGAACTCTTCCGCGGTCTCACAAGCCCCGTGACAGCTAAACTCTGAAACAATGAAGCCTGAAAGCAAACGGTCGTACAAGCCTCTTAAGGACCGAAATCGCTCCTCATACTCCGAAATCTGGTCCGATGCACCCACCTTAAGCAGTTCACTTGTCCTCTTGATTCGACGACTCAAAAAAGACGAAGACATAAAATCACCATAGACTAGCTATACATAATGAACGAAAGAAATTTAAGCGTAAATCGAAAGATGCGCGCGCTAAAACAGCATTTGGTAAGGTATGCCTTTTTCATTGAATGCGTTGGCGAGTTCTAATTTCTTCCGAGTAAAGAAGTTCATCTTGGCTGCATGTTCCAGCCTATGTCTTCTGTACACCCAATCAGCGTAATGATAGTTCATCTTGTCCACAAGGACATACTCCACTCTTCCACCTAGCTTAGGCACCAAGCCCTCGGCCTTCGGCAGTAACGGTGCTATCATCGCGAAGGTTTTTACACCTTGAGAATGCAATTTCTCTAACGTTTCGATCCTTTGTTCAACTGGCGGCGATTTGGATTCAAAAATCCTCCTAATATTCTCGTCAGCCGTAGTGATTGTAAGCCCCACTTCAATCTCGCTGAACCCTTTTAGCGATTCCACGTCACGCAATACGAGAGAAGATTTTGTCTGAACCGTAACAGGCCAACCATACTTCGACAAAACTTCCAGACAACCTTTGGTGAGTTCATATTCTTTCTCAAGCGGTTGGTAAGGATCACATACTCCACTTATCCAAACTCTGCCAACTTTTTTGCTTCTTATTTCTTTTTTCAATAGGTCTATCGCGTTCACTTTCACATCTACAAAACTACCCCAAGCCTCTTTATGGCCAGTAAACCTCTTCATGAACCGCGCATAACAATATGTGCATCCATGCTCGCATCCAACATAAGGGTTAACCGTATAATCAAAAACCCTTGATTTAGACAAGATACTTTTGACATGAATCTCGTTAACGATCATAATAAACACTCAGAGTATGATTCAAAATCGTTTGTCACATAATACCCATGCGGTGCTCTACCTTATATTTCCTCAACACCGTTGAACAGCCGATCTTCATTAGGTCTCAAAAGAAAATGCGCGCGCATGTTCGAGTATGCCTATCTTGTAAAGAGAATTGAGAAAAAAGAGGAGTCTGCGGGAGGAATCTCCACAGAGCATCAATGAAATCCATTTCGCGTAGGCAGAGTGAAGGAGCCGGTTAACAATCAATTCAACCGATGAACGAAGGTAACCATTATCTCTCTTTGAAAGGATAGAAGAGTCGCGCGCATCAGGGAGCCAATAATCAAGAGCAAAGTTAAAAAGACCATTTCATATTTTTAGCCAAGGAGGGGTTCTGAATTGCCAGTTCGACAACCGATAGTCTGTGTGCTCGGGCATAACCTAACTAAGTAGACCTTGTTGGGTGCCAGTCGACACCGGAAAAACACTCTTGTTAGATAAGATCAGAAAGAGCAGCGTCCAAGCCCGCGAAGCCGGAGGCATAACCCAACACATCGGTGCAAGCTTCTTTCCTGTAAGGACTCTAACCAAAATATGTGGACCTCTCCTGAAAGGATTAAGAAAAAGGGTGCGAATTCCCGGACTGCTCGTCATTGACACGCCGGGTCACGAAGCCTTCGCCAACCTGAGGAAAAGAGGCGGCGCGGCAGCAGACATCGCGATTCTTGTGCTTGACACTCTAAGGGGATTCGAGGCTCAAACGTACGAGTGCATCGACATCTTAAAGGACAGGAAAACTCCCTTCCTTGTGGCCGCAAACAAGATCGACCGCCTACCAGGCTGGAAGTCCAAGCCTAACCAAACTTTTTCGGCGTCCTACCGAGACCAAGACCCCTACGTTCGCCAAGACCTAGACGAACGCTTATACACGATCATCGGCAACTTTTCCAGACTCGATTTCAGAGCAGACCGATTTGACAAAATATCTGACTTCGCCAAAAACGTGGCAATCGTTCCAACTAGCGCCAAGACAGGAGAGGGCATACCTGAACTCTTGTCAGTCCTCGTCGGCCTGACCCAACAGTATCTGCGCCCCAGCCTCCGAGTGACAAAGGGGCCAGCAAAAGGAACAGTCTTAGAAGTCAAGGAGGAACCTGGACTCGGCATCACCGCAAACGTCATCATCTACGACGGAGTGCTTCAAAAAGGCGACACAATCGTCGTGGGGGCCAAAGAAAAACCCGTCGTGACCAACGTCCGAGCCGTTCTACTGCCCAAGCCGTTAGACGAGATTAGAGATCCTCGGGACAAGTTCTCCGCTGTAGATGCGGTTTCAGCGGCGGCTGGAATAAAAATTGCAGCACCAGATCTTGAAGGAGCGTTGGCCGGTGCGCCCCTATATGTGGTTCCCTCCGAACGCCGCCTCGAAGAGTATGTCAAATCCGTCTCCGAAGAGGTCGAGAAAATCAAGATTGATACTGACGTGCACGGTGTCGTGCTGAAAACGGACGCTTTGGGATCCCTTGAAGCTATCGCCGAAAGTTTGAGACGAAACAACGTTCCGATAAGGTTAGCGGACGTCGGCGACGTTTCCAAGAGGGACGTTACCGAGGCCCTTGTGGTCAAAGAGCACGAACCATTTTACGGAGTCATCTTAGCCTTTGGCGTAAAAGTGTTGCCTGACGCGGAAGAGGAAGCGAAAGACCGAAGAGTAACCATCTTCAGAAACAACATCATCTATCATCTGATTGACGATTACACCCAATGGATCAAGAGCGAGAAAGAAGCGCAGCTTAAAGAAGAGTTTGACAAACTAGTCAGGCCGGGTAAGATAAAGTTCCTTCCCGGCTACGTGTTCAGGAAAGCGAAACCCGCCATAGTTGGGATAGAAGTCTTGGCTGGTCATATCGAACCAAAATACGGCATCGTCAAGGAAGATGGGCAGGACGTGGGCGAAATCATGCAAATTCAAGATCGTGGCGAAGCAGTTTCGGAGGCTAACACTGGAATGCAAGTTGCTGTTTCATTAAACAAACCGATTGTGGGGCGCCACATCCAAGAGGGAGACATATTCTACGTTAGGGTGCCTCAGGCTCACGCCAAGATCCTACTCAAGAAGTTTCAGGATCGCTTATCCTCCGAGGAACTTGGAGCGTTGAATGAACTGGTGGAAGTGAAGAGACGTGATTCTCCCTTCTGGGCGGCGTAGCCAAGCCTAGACTGTGAAAGTGTAAGTGATTTTCCGTCCATAGACTTTATTAAGTCTTGCTATACAATATGTTATCGCTATGGAAGATTCACGAAACGGGCCCAATCAGCCAATTCCCTAGCGGAAGAACTACAACATAGCGTAGACGTGAGGGCTCATGACAACCGAGTCAAGTTCAATACAGAAAAAGAAGCCGTCCGTTTTCCGAGAAGTCTATCCGATTCATGAGCCCTACATCTACGCCGCAGTCGTCAGAGAACCAAACACCCAGAGAATAGTATATGAAGTAATTGAACCCACCCTCCTCAAGGGAGAAGAAAACCAGCTCAAAGAAATCAAAGCCATACTAATCGAAGAAATCGACGTCAACCTCAAAGAAATCGGAACACGACACAAGGCTGAGGAATATCTCAAAAACAAGGTTCGGGAAATCATCAAAGACTACCAACTAAAAATTGCCAAGGAAGCCACAGACAAACTCATGTACTACATCATACGCGACTTCCTCGGCTACGGAAAAATCGACCCCCTCATGAAAGACCATCTGATCGAAGACATCTCCGCAGACGGAGTCAACATACCCATTTACGTTTGGCACCGTGAACACGAATCACTCCCCACCAACATCATCTTCAACGACGTTGACGAACTGGACTCCTTCGTCGTCAGGCTGGCATACCTGGCAGGAAAAAACATATCACTTGCTTTGCCGATACTTGACGCCTCGCTCCCAGATGGAAGCCGCATCCAACTAACCTACGGAAACGAAATCACTCGAAGAGGGTCAACCTTTACGATACGTCGCTTTCGAGTTGACCCTCTAACCATCTCAGACCTGATATCCTTCAACACAGTATCATCCGACATGGCCGCATACTTCTGGTACGCCATCGAAAACCGAGTGTCTGTCCTCGCAGCTGGAGGCGTGGCTGCTGGAAAGACAACGGTCCTCAACTGTTTGTCAATGTTCATAAAACCGGGATTAAAAATAGTCAGTGTAGAGGACACCGCTGAGCTCAACTTGCCCCACGAAAACTGGATTCCATCGGTCGTGCGAACAGGCTTTGAATACGACGAAAAGGGAACGGGCGCTATCACGCTGTTTGATCTCTTGAAGGCAGCCGTTAGGCAGAGACCCGACTACCTAATTGTAGGTGAAGTCCGTGGCGCAGAAGCTTACACCCTCTTCCAAGCCATGGCTACAGGCCACCTAGGAATGGGCACGATCCACGGCGAATCTGTGAGTTCCGTCATTCACCGTCTGTCTTCAGAACCCATGAACATCCCAAGGCCTCTCCTCACGATGATCGATGCTGTCACCGTTCAGTTAAGAACTGAAGTCGATGGAAAACCTGTCAGAAGAACCCGCACAGTGACAGAGATTGTTGGTTTAGATCCTAAGAAACAAGAACTCTTGACAAACGAAGTGTATCGGTGGGATGCAAAACGTGACGTATTCGTGTACTCCGGCCGCAGCCATATTCTGGAAGAAAAAATGAAACGCAAGGGACTCGACGAGGAAGAGGTTCGAGAGGAGCTTCGTCGAAGAAAGATAGTCTTGGACTGGATGGTGAAAAAAGGGATTCGAAGATACACCGACGTCGTCTCCGTAATCAGAGAATACTACGCTGACCCTGCCCGCGTTTACCGGAAGGCAAGGTTGGGAATGCCATGATCTTGAGCAAGGTCAGAAAGAGGTTCAAAAGAGCCCATAAACGCGTCGAAAATGTCTTTCGCCCCTTTGTTTCCCCTGTTACGAGCTGCTTTCACCATTGGATCGAGAGCCTACAGTTAGGTGCGACGAAACCTCAGGTTCTTGCCTATCAACTTGTCGGCGAAAGGTCAGCCAAGTTTTTGCCCTTGTTCAAGGATTTGGATGCGAACCTCCGGAAGTCTGGGATAAAAGTCAACTTCAAGGCTTACGTTAGCACAGTAGTTCTCACAACTCTGCTGCTCTTCACTTCGGTTCTAATTCTTGTCCCTGTGCTCCTAATCTTTGCTCTTAGAATTTCCATTCTTCCGTCTCTTCTCTTCGGGGTGGGAGCAGCCTTGCTTACGGGAGCCTCAACGGTGATCGGCTTCTATTCCTATCCGATTTATCGCGCAGACAGTTTGAAGAGAACCTTGGAGGATGGACTTCCCTTCACCGCGGGGTACATGTCGATTTTGGCTGGTGCTGGTGTGCCACCAGAATTCATATTTCGTTCCTTGGCTCGAGTTGATGCTTCATTAGCGGTCTCCAACGAAGCCAGAACCATAGTACGGGATGTAGAGCTCTTCGGCTTCGACGTCATTTCAGCTTTAGAAGCTGCCTCCCAGCGAACGCCCTCTGAAAGGTTCAGAGAGTTACTTGAAGGCTTTATCGCCACAATCCACTCCGGAGGAAGCATGGCAAAATATCTTAGAGACCGATCGCGCCAATATATGAAACTAAAGCGAATTGCACTGCGCAGATTCTCGGACACTCTCACAGTTTTGGCAGAGTTTTACGTCACTCTAATGGTGGCAGGGTCCCTCATCCTCGTGGTGATGCTTGCAGTGATGGCGATGCTGGGGGGAGGCGTGATCGGACCGCTCGACCCACGTCAAATGCTACATCTCCTAACATATATTGGTTTGCCGATTGGATCGGTTGTATTTCTAATAATCCTGGATATGACTTCGCCGAAGCGATGAAAAAATGCCTAAAATCGAAAAGTGGGAGAAGAAAATCGGTTGGACCGTATCCATTGCCTTAGGAGTCTTCATAGTTGTGACGGCGTGCTTGACGCTTCAAGGCAGTCTCCTCTTCGACGAATACCTGCTACTGGCGGTAGTGGTCACCGTTTTTCCTCCGGCGGTGCTCAACTACGCGGACTATCGTTGGAAAAGATCCATAGACAAACATCTTCCCGACCTCTTCCGAAGCATAGTTCAAGCTCAAAAAACGGGTATGACTCTGCCGCAGGCCCTAGAAGAAGCCTCTAAACGACGCTACGGACCACTAACCAAGGAACTGAAGAAGATGGTGGCTCAGATGAGCTGGGGCGTGCCTTTCGAAAAGGCGCTCCAATCCCTAGCCGAACGCGTTGACACGACTCTCATAAGACGAACGATCCCCCTAATCCTTGAGGCCAGCAGATCTGGAGGGCGTGTTGAAAAGGTCTTCGATCCAATGGAGAGATTCGTGCAGACAACCCTAACGTTTGACGAAGAACGCAAAACTCAAACGAGACCTTATGTCGCAATAACCTACGTCGCGTTTTTCGTCTTCCTCTTCACAATTGTCATGCTTTTCAAATCCTTCTTCGTCCGCATGCCAGAAATCTCCACCACACAGTTTGCCGCCATGATGACGCGAGGAGAAGCCAGGAGAACTTTCTTTCACATGACCGCCATTCAAGCTTTCTTCGGCGGCCTTATGGCTGGAAAAATGGGTGAAGGAACCGTGGGCGCCGGCCTAAAGCACAGTGTCATTCTCTTAACGTGCGGTTACCTAGTCCTCAAATTCATAGCTTAACGGTGTAGAGGATGAGAAACATACTACGTAACGCGCGGGGAATAACCCCCGTCTTGAGCAATCTCCTGTTAATGGTTATCGCAGTGGCCGCCATGTCAATTGCCATAACGGCCACCTATTTTATCACGGACAATCTTCACGACACTATGGGTGAACGCCTTGTCGCAGAGGACGTTTGGTTCACAAACGGAAAAATCTCGATCTATCTTCGCAACGTGGGCAAAATCTCGATTAAGATAGCTGCGGTATACGTGAACCATAAGCCACAACCTTTTACGCCAACAGAGTTGGAAGTAGGTGATCACGGCTGGCTGAACGTCACACACGGGTGGAGTTCAGACTCCGCATATCACATTAACATCGTAACCAGCAGGGGGACCAAACTTGTGGACTACTATGACTCTCCGTCTTAAACGGGATCGGCGGGGCGTCAGCAACATAATCATCGTCGTGCTGAGCCTAGTAATCATTGTAGCCATCATATCAAACATCGTCTTGTGGAACTACGAAATGAACCAGTTAGACTGGGAAAGAATGAGGGAGGATATGAGTGTCACCAACGTCGAGCGCCTAACTCACTCTTCTTGGTTTGTGGCTCAGAGCGAGTACAAAGTGAGTTTTGGCACTCGTGTAAATGGTACATACGAGGATACACAAATTACTAACGACGGTCGTTGGGAGACATTTCAAGAAAACATTTCCTATAGCTCCAGCTTCTTCGCCACAATATCTGGAGGCACCGGAACAAACGTTCAAAACCTGAAGGCTGAACCCGACGACAACTACGCCACCTTGATCGCTCCGCCCCTAGGTCTAGGAACACAAGATGCATACGGAACCGGTTTTGAAACGGGAACCAACGAAATAAACAAAGTCAACATCATCGCACAGTATCATGTTTCCGAAGCCGCTTCCAATGACGAACTAACACTCAAGTATTCCCTTGACGGCGGAGCTACGTATGGGTTTACATCCGAAACAATCATTCCGACAAGCACGGAAGATGTAGACTGGGGTATTGACGTAACCGTAGATCGAACCTGGACATGGAGCAATATTTCCGCCTTGTCGGTTTGGCTTAGTTACAGCAGGGCGGGAGCAGACGATGGTGCCACCGTTTATGCCGACGCTTTGTGGGTTGTTGTCCAATTCAGTTACAGCTATAGACTTGACTTCAACAGCACATTTGTGATAGACGTGTCTAGCTATTCTCTGGATTCCATTCAAACAGTTGAAATACAACTGAGCTATAGGGCGGACGACGCCAGCGAAAAGTGGTATCTGAAAGCCTTGAACTGGTCATCATCAACTTACAGCGACAAAGGTTTCAATTTCACTGCAGGCCACACGCCAACAGCGGGATGGGACTACTATGCCGTGAATCTCACAGATGCATGGCGAAGTTACGTGCAGGACAACGGCACATTACATGTTAGGTTTGTGGACCATGACGCTGACAGCAACCGAACCGCCATCGAGATCGACTTTCTAGGGGTTAGGGCTGAGATTGATGGGACACGTTTCACGTTCAAGAACGGGGGAGCTTTAACCTCTCATCTAGTTTCGTTGTGGATAATCAATTCAACGGACCATCAGCGCTATGACATTAACGTTTTCGTGAATTCGGGAGAGACGACAAGCTATCTTCGCGCTGACATCTCTTTGCCTAAAAGCGAGAATACCGTTAGGGTTGTGACGGAGCGAGGAAATACCGCAGTCTATTCAGGAATCTAGCTATTGCTCCACACAGGCCTTTAACGCTTCTACTGCTTCAGTCTGATCTTTCGCCTCAATCAACTCTATCTTGTAAAGGGCCGCCAATTTCTTGCCGTTTTCACTCATCTTCGGAATCGCAATTAGACATGCCCTGTCTGGGGAGACATCATAAATCTTGGCGAACATAGCTATAGCCGGCTGTTCGGACACGATGTCGTCGGTTGAGGTTGCAAGGTCGATCACAGTTATGTCTCGCTTCACTCCAGCAGGTGAAGCAGCTATGTCAAACATGTGACTCGCCCCAGATTTTCCCTTCAAGAAGCCAGGGCTTTCCACTTCGAATCCACGGCTTTCCAGGAACTTCATTATTGGAATGATCAGAATCCAGCCCAGGGTCGCCTCTTTCATGGCTTCAGGGGTCAAACTGTAGGAGTAGACGGCCTTGTAGAGGGACTCCTCAAAATTGAAATCTCGGCGACAGTCACGGCAAAAATGGGCTGGAACCGGAATGTCAAATCTTTTGCCACATTCATTACAGGTGCACCACACTCCCGCTTTGTTGTAGTCTACGTCTGGTCTAGTCAATTCTTTGCGGCATCTTGGGCAGACAAGCTCATCGTTTTTTCTGAACTTTTCTTCAGTGTCGATGTATCCACATTTTATATGCTCGATCAAAGCGCTCTTTCTGACGTCGAAGGATTTGCAGTGGGGGCAACAGTAGTGCATGGAAACGTTTGCTGTATCACAAAAAGGGCAATAAACAATCTTGTCGTAGAGCTCCTGTTTCAGAACACCAGCCTCAGACAGGCTCTGCAAAAATTCGTCGGTTCTCGATGGATCACCCGAGAACGCATCAACGATCGGATATCTATAGCCGTACTTAGAGTCATAAACAGGGTTTAGTTTACCTAGCTCGCCGCTCACAAACTTGCTGATTAGCAACTGCACATCACGGTCTTTGTAAAGTTTCACGCGCTGATTTTTCAAAGGTTTCATCAGAGTCTCCTCCGACCTTGCGACACGGAGAACCTTTCCTACACTTTCTGCTCAAACGCACAACACTTATGACCTCATAGGCGTTTAAATTTTTCTTCTTAAACAATTTTTCGAGAAAGCTTTTTAAAACACGACAAACGGTTTTTCTAGGGATTGAAACCTGAAGTGGTCTGTGATGTCCCAAGAAAAACGTATAATCCGTTGTCCCAAGTGCAACTTCACCTTCGACATAAGCTACGGCAGAACCTTCGCGTGCTCAGGATGCCCATCGCTTGTTCAATGTGGCATGGCAAAGTGCCCAAAATGCGGGCAGGAGTTTCCCTTGCCTGCTTCACAGGGAAGAGCCTACTCCAATCTCTACAGAAAACACGCTCAAAGACTTGCCTGACAGCCAAAGAAGACAAGCGCACTAACCTTTTGTCGCTCCATTTTTCTCTCCGAAGTGTAAACTCGCAATACTCGCCAGCCTTCGTCAATGTGTGCATCAAAAGAAAGCGAGTCAACATTAATAAGAAGATTGTACTCCTAAGTAAGATACGAAGGAAAACGGTCAAGAGGCTAAGGAAACTACCGTCGGGTGAGTTATTGTGGCTTCTCAGGAACGCTGGAAACGCTTAATTTTCAGGTGGACTGCGCCAAAAGGATTTGTCGCAATAGTGTTGTTTCTTGCCCTAGCCTTCCTCTTCGAGTATCTCATGGTCAGTTTCTTCATATTCTCTGGCTTAAAGGACAATTTTACATTCAAAATTCTCACAATAACCATCAGCCCCCTGTTTCACCTCATGCCCCTCGGCGTGATATTGGTCCTAATCTCAAGCTGGATGTATCTCACAAATTACGTAGCTGTCGTGCCTCGAGGACCGTCGCCGGCAAGGAAGCCGTTGAAAAGACACAGAAGACAGGCACGAAGGGCGCGGAAACAGCGCTTCAAGTCATCTGGAAACCTTTTCACGAAAATAGGTCGAAAACTAGGAAAGTTTAGTCGAGCTATTAATGCTTTTTTCGGCAGGATAGGCGCAGCTTTTCTTCGAATCCGTGGAGTTTCGTATGTGCAGCGACGACTTTCTTTCGCGAGAGCCGCCGTCAAAAGCGCCGCGACTGTTCTAACAGTTTTTCTAGTCTCAGTTCTTGCCTTGTATATTCTGGTCTATCCGAATCTGTTCAACGATTTAGCCATTGGACTCTACAGTGAAAATCCGTCTCTCCACGGTTTTGTGTTGAAAACGATTGATGTGGCACGAGGGATAGCGCAAACCTTGTCTCCAATAGGATGGTTGGCGTCAACCATAAATGACGCCCTGCGCGGTGTAGCCCCAGGATTCAGAAACGCCTTCGAAGGACTTGGAGCACCTATGGCTGAGTCCTTGACCAACATCGATGTTTTGTGGAAATTTACGATTTGTCAAAATGCTGCGGCATGGATCTCCGCAATGTTAGTCCTCGCGTACGGAGAATATGTTTCACGAATATATCGCATCCGTAAACAAGGATAAACATTTCCTCAATCAAGTAGTTACCGGCGTATTTGTCACCAATTTGCGAACACTTATTCTAAATCTTTATTCAATCTTCATAACTCTTTTCTAGATTCTTGATAGGGTTCTTGTTAACTGAAGGGAAAATGAAATGTCTACGCAATATTTCTTGCAGAAAAAAGCCTACACAAGAATATTCATGGCGATCTTTGTCGTCGTGATATTTACATCGACTTTGCTCATAGTTTCCGTCAGGGCGACCCCCATAACCGTCACAGTGTCACCGTCTAGTGGACCGGTTGGAAGCACAATAACCGTTTCGGGAGAGGACGCTTCCTCCAACGGTGAAGTAAAAGTCTACCTGGAAGGGTTCTGGTGGTTCGCCTCCTTTATGGCAACCACTACAGCGAATGCAACTGGAGGATATTCAGTCAACATTACCGTACCCACTCTTCCTGCTGACACCTATGATATAGTCGTCTTTGATGCTACAACTGGAGATACAAATTCGACTAACTTCAATGTTAAACCTAAGATTGTGTTGACTCTCCTAGAGGGGTCATACGACGACACAGTTACCGTGGAAGGCGAAGGTTTTCGATCCTCTAGCTTAATAACAATCAGATTTAACGAGACTGATGTGACGCCTTGGCCACAACCATGGACTGACTTCTTGGGATCTTTCGAAGCCAGTTTCAATGTTCCTCACATGCCAAATGGAACATACCCTGTCACTGTAAGTGACCCAGTAAACAACGCCTCAGCCCTATTCACAGTTATTCCGAAGATTACCTTGAGCCCAAAAACAAGTGGTCCACCAAGCACTCTTGTCGCGGTCACAGGCTGGGGATTTACACCATCTGCAAATGTCACCGTGGAATTTGGTACAATCAACGTAACTAGCTATGATGGAACAGTGACATGGCTAGACGGTTCTTTTGTGGCAATATTCCTAGTTCCAGAAGTTCCTAATGGAACCTACACAGTCAGCGCTACGGATGACACAGGAAACTCAGCTAACGCCCCGTTCGTAGTACCATTTCCCGTCATGACCTTAACACCAAACACAACTTTCGGAACTTCCAAAATCACCGCCACAGGATCAGGCTTCCCCCCAAACGGACCTGTATTACTATTCTTAGAAGACAATCTTATGGTGAACCTAGTAGATCTCATGACTGGGAGTCAAACACTGTTCGCAGACGAATATGGATCATACGAATATTCTTTCTTCACTCCCACTGCAAAACCTGGAGCCTACAAAGTTATGGCTTTCAGCCCGGCTGAAGGTGACGAACTGGCAATCGGCAAGGAACTGGCATCGGCTATCCTCACAATAGTTGAGAACCCTACATTGGATGCGATTGAGGGAGAAGTAACTAACATCATAGGTAATCTAACTGCGATCAACAGCAGGTTGGTCAGCATAAATGGAACCATAGCTACCATAGAGACCGACATAGGAACAATACAAACCAACCTAACTGACATCAACGCTAAGCTAGTCA
>CAYFXU010000017.1:0-12108 GCA_964347145.1 uncultured Candidatus Bathyarchaeia archaeon | reverse complement strand
CCAACCTAACTGACATCAACGCTAAGCTAGTCAGCATAAATGGAACCATAGCTACTATAGAAACCGACATAGGAACAATACAAGCCGATTCAACCGACATTAATGCTAGGGTAGTCAGCATTGACGGAAATTTGGCTACTGTGGAAACTGATATAGGGACTATAAAGACAGAGGTCGACGACATTCAAGCAGAAGTGGTTCCAACAGGATATGAATTTGGATTACTCGCCACAATATTGGCGTTGCTAGCCGCGATAGGAGCATGGCTTTCAGCAATATTCATCAGAAGGAAACCTATTCAACTCTTCCAGACTGAGACACCAAAGACTGAGACACCAAAGACTGAGAAACCAAAGAAAAAACCAAAAACAAACTAACTCTCCTTCTCTTCTTTTTTATTTTCGTTGCATACGCGTCTTCTTTCGAATTCTTGTAATCGTCACCCTGATGAAAATCAGACCCTGCGAGCGCAAATTAATGAATTAACGATTCCTCGCATAAAAAGATCGTTTTTTTCACATATCTATGAGTAATTAATAACCCAAACGTTTGTACTGTTAGAATATAAACGTCCCCCCGTAGATGTATCGGAATTTTTTTAGACAATCGTTTCCAGAAGGTTTTTGTACACAGACTCTCTTGCTCTTGTGGGACTGAACTTTGGTGCGGCTCAAAGGATTTGAAAAACTCACAAACATCGATGAAGCACTCTCTACACTTTCAAAAGAAATAAAACCGGACATGGAGTCTGAAATGACCCCAATTCGCGCGGCACTAGGGCGCGTCACGGCTGAAGACATCAAAGCTAGGAACGATCTGCCTCCATTTGATCGCTCCGCCGTAGACGGCTACGCCCTGAAGGCACAAGACACCTTTGGAACATCCCAATTCAACCCAAAAACCTTCAGTCTGACCGAAAATAAAGAGGTCCGTGAAGGCGAAGCGAGACAAATATGGACTGGAAACCCGCTTCCCAACGGTGCTGACGCAGTAGTCATGCTGGAATACACAAAGAGGGTTAAAGACAAAGTCGAGGTCGGGACCACGGTTACTCCTGGCAGAAATGTTTCCAAAAGGGGAGAAGACGTGCAAAAAGGGGAAGTCGCGATGAAAGCGGGAACAAGACTTAGGCCTCATCACCTAGGGTTGTTGGCGGCGTTGGGTGCAACCCGCGTTAACGTCGTGAAAAAGCCTAAAGTTGCCATTTTGTCCACGGGGAACGAACTTGTGGATCTGGATCAGAAACCCAAACCCAACCAGATAGTGGGCACGAACCGATTGATCTTCTCCGGTATGTGCCAAGAGCTGGGCGCGGAGCCTTTGGACCTAGGCATATCAAAAGACGACATAGAGAAGATCGGCGCCAAAATCCGTGAGGGCCTTGAACGGGCAGACGTGATCGTCACCACGGGAGGGACAAGTGTTGGACAACTAGACCTGGTTCCTCTGGCGGTCAATCAGATTGGAACACCCGGCGTCATATCACACGGCATGGCTATGCGACCTGGTATGCCAACGGCGCTGGCAATCCTTGAAGGCAAACCAATCTTCATATTGTCTGGAAACCCTGTGGCAGCTATCATTGGCTTTGAAGTCTTCGCCCGTCCAATCCTTCTCAAGCTGCTTGGAGTTGACAGAGAACCCAGACCAGTGCTTAAAGCGAGGCTAACCCGAAGAGTCGCCTCGGCGCTAGGTCGACGGGTTTTCTTGAGGGTTGGCGTTTTTGAAAGAGACGGCGACTTCTTCGCTGAGCCCGTGCGAATAAAGGGATCAGGCGTTCTTTCAACAATGACGAAGGCAAACGGATACGTGGCAATACCTGAAAACCGCGAGGGCCTCGAGGAAGGCGAAACCGTTGTTGTGCATCTTTTTGACAAAATAGAAGGTTCGCGGCATGTTTAGAAAACTAGTTTCGTTAGACGAAGCCAAAAAAATCCTCAAACAAAACTTTTCGCCTAAACCGGTTGGAGTTGAACGAATTTCCCTCTCCGAAGCGCATGACCGAGTTCTAGCCGAAGATGTTTTGGCGCCAATAGACGTTCCACCCTTTGACCGATCGATTGTGGACGGTTATGCCGTGAGAGCCGTAAACACGTTCGGTGCGGATGAGGATCATCCCGTTGCCCTAAGGCTGCGTGGACAAGCAACCGTAGGTGAGACTCCCCGCGTGATGGTGGAAAACGGCGCGACTGCCGAGATAGCCACAGGAGCGCCCTTGCCCAAGGGAGCCGACGCTGTTGTCATGGTGGAAAATACAACTCGAAGGGACGACGAAGTTTTCATACACCTCTCAGTCTCGAAGGGAGAGAACATGATGGAAGCGGGCTCCGACATTCAGAAAGATGAAACGATTTTGAAAAAGGATCAAACGCTGTCTTCCCGTGAAATCGGAGTCCTGGCTGCGCTAGGCTTGACAGAAGTTGATGTTTATAAACGTCCAACCGTGGCTATTCTCTCCACGGGCGCAGAAGTTGTAGAACCAGGAAAGCCTCTTCCCTCTGGAAAAATCTATGACATCAACGCCTACACCTTCAGCGCGGCGGCTTCAGAGTGCGGTGGAGAACCGATTAACTTAGGAATTATCCCCGACGACAGGGCTCACTTGGAAGCTGCCCTGAGGAAGGCCTTGGATTCAGCGGACGTCGTTATAACTTCAGGCGGGGTTTCAGTTGGCACCAAGGACATCGTTCCTCAAGTAGTGAACAAGCTGGGAAATCCCGGCGTGGTCGTATCCGGGATAGCCGTGAAGCCTGGGAAACCTACAACCATCGCAGTCATTGACGGAAAACCAGTTTTCGCTTTACCAGGGCATCCGACGTCATCTCTCTTGATGTTTCACATGATTGTTCGTCCCATAATCTGCAGAATGGCTGGAAGACCAAAAGAAGCAACATCCGTGCTCGAGGCCGTGGCTGGAACAAGAATGTTTTCTGCAAAGGGCCGTCGAACCTTCGTTATGGTAAACCTAACCCACAATAAAAAAGGTAAGGCATTGGCCTCACCGGTTCCCACAGGCCTATCCGGCGCCATAACAACGTTGGCAAGAGCCGATGGCTTCGTTGAAATACCTGAGAAACAGCGGTTCATAGATGTTGGGGCAACAATAAACGTTTTCCTCTTTACGAAGAGCCAGTCAATGGGGATGGACTCTTCATAGCATGCTGGTCCCGAGGGTAGAGTATTAGAAAAATTTGACGCGCCGTAATGAAGTTGCTTCAAGCAAAGGCACGAGATGGGCTCATTTAGCAACACGGCGTGTTTTGCGCGCGCAAGCTACTGTGCACCCTTTTCAAAGCAAGAGAATTCAGTTTGGTATACGATTTTTCTATCTTGATTTCTATTCGAATTTTGCCCTTTTCGCTACTATGTATACGAAGGCAAATAGTAGCATAATCATGTAGGCGATCAGTGCTGTATGGAACGGCAGCGCGCCTTCAAATGTTTGCAAGACGACTGAATTGTAGAGGGTGGTTGCACCAAAAGTCAACCCTAAAAAGAAGAGGGCGGTTACAAGCAGTACAGACCATTTTCTCATTTTGAACAAGCCGTAGGCCGTAATCAAACTTAAGAGACCTAGAACTCCGATATGTGGAGGTCCAGTGAAATTCTCAACAACTAAGTAGAAGATCTCAACCACTCCAGCGATGATGTAGAAAACTGAGAACAGCAACACTACTGGGCTTTCAAGCTTCAGCTTCAATTTCAAAGTCATCCCTCATTCCTTTCACTACCGCTATAACGCGTTAGGTAATAAATTAATTTCTCAAAAATTGTTCACAGTAGGCTTATTAGCACGCAGTTTATGCTTAAACGTTGACTGACGAAACAGCTAGGAGCGGTAGAGTCATGGGCAAGGACAAATTAAACATGAACCGAAAAGAGACTAGAAGGTTCATGGCTGTCTTTTCGTCAGCATCATTCCTGAACGACCTCGGTTCGGATATGATTTATCCAATCTGGCCCCTGTTTACAATCGAGGTTCTTGGAGCAAACATGGCCATTCTTGGTCTAATAGACGGCCTAGGCGACGCCATCGTTTCCATATCCCAAGCGGGCTCCGGATACCTTTCTGACAGACTAAGGAAAAGAAAGGTTTTCATCTGGTCTGGTTACCTCTGCGGATCAGCATCTAGGGTAGGCTACGCCCTTTCAACCGCGTGGCAACATCTATTTCCCTTCAGAATCCTAGATAGGGCTGGAAAGATAAGGGGTGCGCCAAGGGATGCAATCGTCGCTGATATTTCCACAAGAGAAAACAGAGGAAGAAACTTCGGCCTGTTGAGAGCCATGGATCACATGGGCGGCGCCTGCGGCGTGATAGTTTCTATCCTATTCCTAAGCTATCTTGGATACAAACGTTTGTTTCTGCTCGCTTCTATTCCATCCCTAATCGGCGCTCTGCTGATTTTCCTATTCATAAAGGACAGAAAAACTCACGAAATCTACAAGGGTCTCTCTTTCAAAGACTTGACTTCCAATCTGAAGTTGTTTCTGATACTAAGTTCATTGTTCGCCTTGGGTTCCTTCAGCTATTCCTTCCTGCTGCTTTACGCGCGAGAATTTGGTTTTGAAGAAACTGTTGTTCTAGCGTTATACTTGATATTCACTGTCACGGCTTTCTTGATGTCTTTGCCTTTCGGAAAACTTGCCGACAAACTGGGGAGAAAAATCGTGTTGATCTTGTCTTACTCTCTGTGGGGAGTCCTCTGCCTAGGCTTTGTTTTGACACGATCGTACATGGGAGTTGTGCTGCTGTTTGTTTTGTATGGTCTGCATTTGGGGGCAATCCAGCCGGTTCAAAGAACCCTTGTATCCGAACTGTCTCCGGCAGAGTATCGAGCAAGCGTGTTGGGAGCATTTCAAATGATTGTTGGATTGTGTGCATTGCCCGCCTCGGTTGTCGCTGGACTTTTATGGTTTAATTTCGGAATGTATGCGCCATTCTACTTTTCGCTGGGACTGACAACTCTTTCAGTAGCTCTAATGTTGTTTGTGAAAGAGTAGACGTTGATTTCGGGTGTCATGAGTTTGGCTCTTGAAAACTTTTGACAGCGCACAGAATAGGCGGAGGGCCTCCATAACTTATGGCCTCCTCTCGTAGTGGCGCTTTTCAAGCAATAGCCGTTTCTTAACGAGGTCCTTTACTTCTTCACGGAACTGCTGGTCCTTTTCTAGGCTCAGAAATTGATTGTTGAGGTCTTCGAATCCTGTTGGAATCTCTACTTTTATGGTAATGAAGGATTTTCCAATAGCCATTTCAAATTCTCTTTTCTCCTCGTCATATTCGGATTCTGATTTTCTTTTCCTTGATTCAAGCCACTTTTTAAACAAGTTGTTCACGCTCCTAATCTAAACCTCAAAATGAGATAAAGGCTGGCGAAGCCTAACTGAAGTATTGACGTCGTCACACCCGCTTTTACGAATTCGGAAAAACTCAGAGAAATCCCCTCACGTTTGAGGGCGCCTATAGCCATCACACCGACGGTACCACTTAAGGGGGTAGTTGCACCTCCAAGATTTGTCCCAAGAACCAACGCTGACCATACGGCTGCAGAGTTTAATCCAGAAGCTCCACCGATCACTGGAGAAACTCTGATTATTGGAGCAAACGTCAAGGCAACTGCAGTGTTGCTCACTAAAGCGCTCGCAAGTCCGCTAAACCATAAAGTCACCGTGGCAGCCCTCAATGAACTGCCTCCGACCAGTTGAAAAAGTTGTGTTGAAATATCGTTCAAGATTCCTGTTCGTTCTAGGCCTCCCACTACGAACATAAAACCTGCAATGAAGAACACCGTCTCCCAATCCAATCCTTTGAAAATCTCTGTTGGATCCAAACCGCTGAGAGCCAAAGCAAGGATAGCACAGCCGAGAGCCACAGCTTCAGGCCCAACTCCCAAGTTTTCCAATGCCAAAAAGAGTGTTACAAGAAGAGCAAGAATCATGATTGAACGACGGAAGATTTTCTTATCTTCCACGCTCTCCCAAGGATTATATTCTGGCAAAGTTTTTTTCTCTCCAAGCCTTGGCCTAAATAGCATGTACAACGCGAAAATGGTCAATCCCCAAAGAGCAACTTCACCTACGGCCAAGTAACTGAGGAAATCTGCAAAGCTCATCTCTGCTTCTACACCAATTATCATGTTACTCACCGAACCAATCAACGTGCTTGTGCCGCCCAGATTTATCATCATAGTAGTAGAAATGAAGTAGGGCACGGGATCATACCGCAAAAGTCTAGTTATTGTCACCGTGGCAGCAGCCATAAGCAACATCGCCGTTGGATCGCTTAGAAACATGGAAACAACAGCGGAGACCACGCAGGTGGAGACAAAAAGCCTACCAGGATTTCCCTTCGAAACTTTTACGGCATATAATGCGCCAAAACGAAACAAGCCACTCCTTCGGGCAACTTCGACCACGATCATTATCCCAAGCAACAGGCCGATGAGTCGCACGTCTATGAAGCCCGAGGCTTCGTCATACGTGAACACACCATACTGCAGGCCAAACCATGCAGTAAGCAAAGCTCCAATTAAGGCGGCCACAGACATGGGAACAATTTCAGTCACCGAAAAGAGAACAGTCAACAGATAGATGAGAACGAAAATTATTTGAGTTGGATTCATACTATTCCCCGTTTTTGTTTTGCTCAGCCATTCTGGCGAGACGATCAGCTACTGATTCAGCTCTTTGTTCAATCACTCTGTAAAGGATTCGTCCAATGTCGTAAATCAGTAGCAGAATTATCGCAAGGGCAACGTATGTGGTAATGGTCGTTAGCGTGTGTCCAATGTCTCCAAGTGTCGCTAAGAACGGGTAGAGGGCCGTTGCTACCAGAATAACAATAATAATGTATATGGAATCTCTCGCCGCTCTTTTTGGAGACCTTTCTTCTTTTATGCCTAGTTGTTTCACAATGATGTCTGTTACAATGTCACTTAGTACCAAGGCATCTGACAGGGCTCGTATCAGAAAAATCGCTGTGAAAAGTAGCGCTATGAACCCTATTAGGGCGCCAGCGTTTATATTAAGACCTGGAACAACTAGATCTCTGGTCGTTGGGGGAATAATGATGCTTATTATCCAAAATATAACCGCCATCACCAAACTCATTGTTAACCGAGGAAATCTCCGCCTTACTTCTTCACCTATAGGTTTCGCACTCATTCGTCTCCCTCCCGAAGAGACGCTGCTTTATGGTTTCTATACTCCCATGAATATTAAGACTATGGATGCGGTCTAGCTAAACATGTGTCCGCGCTTATTCCAAGTAATACGTCGTTTTCAGCGACTACGTTTGTCTAAGCGTATTTAATACGGATATACTCACGATCAGAATCAAAAATACAAATTTAGCCATCAATAGAACGTGAATGCATTTCCCAAAATTTAACTAGCTGACCCTCTTTAATCTAAATTGCGGCTGGTCAATTTGGAGTTCAAAATGAAAGAGGGTTGGTGGTGGTATTGGACGTCCGGGGTTCTCATGGGTCTGGTTTTTACGATCATCTGGGCTAGTTACAAATTCAATCTGAAGGTTCCCGTTGAGGCATACTTGCTTCTTGTAGTCGTATTTCTCTTTTCTGTGATTCTCTTCATTGCAGGAGGTCTAATGAAGAAGTAGACTCTTGCGCCTTCTCCCAATTTGTGTCTGCGCATGTTTTGCGTTAGATGGTTCTGTAGGCTAACTCTCTTTTTGGAAATCTTGACCTTAATTTATGACTTTTAAGTGAGGAGTATGATGTATGACTTAAAGGGAGAGTATTGGAAATGACGGTGAAAACCGGTAAAGAGTATGTGGAAAGTTTACGTAATAGAAAGCTTACTGTTTATCTGTTTGGGGAGAAGATAAGAAACCCTGTTGACCATCCTGTTATTAGGCCCTCAGTCAATTCTGTCTCCGCAACTTACGACCTGGCTCACGATGCAAGGTACGAGAATCTGGCAACCGCAATATCCCAACTGACGGGAGAGAGGATCAACCGGTTTACCCACATACATCAAAACACTGACGACTTGGTCAAAAAAGTGAAATTGTTAAGGCTCTTGGGTCAGAAAACTGGGGCGTGTTTCCAACGATGCGTCGGAATGGACGCCGTCAACACCCTCTCAAGCGTAACCTACGAAATGGATCAAAAACTAGGAACGGAATTTCACAGAAGATTCACAGAATTTCTGAGGCATGTTCAAAAGGATGATTTGGTTTGCTGCGGAGCAATGACAGACCCCAAAGGAAACAGAAGTCTGGCACCCAGCCAGCAGGCGGACCCAGATTTGTATCTGAGAATAGTTGAAGAAAGGGACGATGGGATCGTTGTTAGAGGTTCAAAGGTTCACCAAACAGGCGCCGTGAACTCCCATGAAGTGATTGTTATGCCAACCAGAACCATGAGGGAAGACAACAGAGACTACGCTGTTTCATTTGCAATTCCAAGCGACGCTGATGCACTAGTGTACGTCTATGGTAGACAGTCATGTGACCGGAGGAAACTGGAGGAAGGGGACATGGACCTAGGCAACATCAAGTATGGTGGACAAGAAGCGATGATAATTTTTGATGATGTCTTTGTGCCATGGGAAAGAGTTTTCATGGCGGGAGAACACGAGTTTACTCTGCCCCTTGTGGAAAGATTCGGAGCATATCACAGACAAAGCTATGGTGGATGCAAAGCAGGTGTAGGCGACGTACTTATCGGCGCCGCAGCTACAATCGCCGGATATAATGGAGTTCAGAAAGCTTCGCACGTAAGGAACAAACTTGTCGAAATGAACCATCTGAACGAAACATTATACGCTTGTGGAATATCTTGCTCGGCCGAGGGACACAGAACTGCATCAGGAACTTATTTGGTCAACACGTTGTTGGCTAACGTCTGTAAACAGAACGTAACGAGGTTTCCTTATGAAATGGTTAGGCTAGCTGAGGAAATCGCCGGGGGTCTAATGGTAACTGCGCCTTCTGAACGGGACTTCAAGAGTCCCGTGGTTGGAAAGTATGTTGAAAAATACTTGAAGGGCGTTGAAGAAGTTCCAACGGAATTTAGACTTCGCATGTTTAGACTTTTGGAGAACATTTCAATGGGACTCGGCGCTGTTGGATACAGAACCGAATCCATGCATGGCGCGGGTTCACCTCAAGCACAGAGAATAATGATTGAAAGAGAAGCAGACCTTGATTCTAAGAAGAAACTTGCAAAGATTCTCGCTGGAATCGAAAATTAGAATTGTGGAAGGGTTGGGCTCGGGCGTAGGTTCAAGCCATGTTGGAATGTGTTCGCTTTTGAAAGCAAGAAGAAGCTGTTGCTAAATCTCACTCATTCCACGTATGATTTGAATTCCCATGCTTCTTTGTTTTCGTAGATCTGCTTGAGGATGTTTGAAGTTTTTTGTTTATCCAGTGACAGCAGTAGCTTACCTATGTGTTTGCAGAATCTTTTGCTGGGCAATACTCTGCTCCAGTCTGCGCAGTCGTGTAGGACTTCACGATTGACAAGGTCTATAACTATGCGGTAGTTTCTTATCAGCGCCCTCACTTGATTGCCTGTTACTTCCTGGATGGTTAGTTCTTCGTCTTTGATGCGTCGGGCTCTCTTCAGCCTCGGCTTGTCTACGAAGGCGTTCAGTAGGTTTTCGAAGGGTGTTTCCTTGGATTCAAAGAATGCTTCAAGGGTGGGCTTTTTCATTTTGGTGGATATGTTGAAGTAGTTCTCTACGGTAGTCTTGGCTTTGGCTTGTTCGGGCGTTAGGACCCCCAACATTTCAAGGACTTGAAGACAGTTTTCCACAGCATATCCGTGAAAGTGATTGTTGAAATAGCCATACACCTTTTTGACCCCGCCTGCAATCTTGCGCACTTTTGGTATCCAAGGCTTCAATTCTTCCATATTGTAACGATAATTAAACCAAGGCCTTGTCCCATGTCCGTGCCACCTGAAATATGCAAAACTAGACGTAACATGGACTTCTGGAGGTAACAATGGTTCGTCAACAATTGTGTATGCAACTCCGTATTTCTTCAATAATCTCCAAGTCTCGTTTTTCATCCACGAAAGATGCCTAAACTCCACCGCAAATTTGAACTCGGCGGGCAGAATCTGAAAGAACTTATCCAAGTGATTCAGATCAAACGCATATTTTGGAGGAAGCTGTATAAGGAGGCATCCGAGTTTGCCGTTCAATAGAATAGGTCGAATTAAGTCACAGAAACGATTAAGATCCTCCTCGACCCCTTCTTCTAGGTTAAGCATCTTCTCATGAGTTATCAACTTGGGCAGTTTAGCTGTAAATATGAGGTCCTCTGGAGAGTATTTTACCCAACCCATGACTGTTCCTTTGGAAGGATAAGCATAGAACGTAGAGTTTATCTCAACAGTCTTGAAGACCTTTGAGTACGCCTTCAACATGCTCTTGTCCCCTTTTGCGTAGAAGGGCCCGATCCAGTCCCTGTAGCTCCATCCTGAAGTTCCAAGCAGAATGTTGTTCATCCTTTTCACCATGACTTCCCTGACTTTAGCGCTTGAACTACCTCGTTGATGTTATTATACGTTTTTTCAGGAAGTTTTTCGAGCATGTGTGACGCATGGACTCGCTTGTCCTTCGTTAGATCGATGAGCTTCCACCCCTGATGGCGAATCAATTCTTTCCTGTCGATTGGAAACTTTGCGTCCTCTTTGAGAACCTCTACTAGGGAGTCTATGCCCGTAGACCTGGTGACAACAGGGAACTTTCCAGTATGCTTATAGATCTTGAAGCGTGCGGCGTCTTTATACATCCTAACGAAGTGGAAGCTAAGGGCTACCCTTTTGTGGTCTCCTTCGGACGCTTTTCTATCTATTTTCCTCAGCTCCTCGTCTGTAGGTTGGTAAACGTTATGAGGACCTTCACCAAAGAGCCTGGAATATAGGATGTCGGACTTGTAGGCGGGTTCCTGTTCTTTTGACAGGTCAACGCAATGGATCATATTGTAATCTTGCATCGTTTTGATGAGGTCTGAGTTGAACGGTTGCCTATCACTTCTCATCTCTAACGCCAATCGGACGCCCTTCAAGTCTGCTGACGAAAAGAAGTTGCGTATAAGTTCAGCGTTGGTTTTTGTAGGCCGAAAAGTTGGCGGAGTCTGCAAATGCAGAATCTCTGCTCTCAGGTTGCTGCAAATGTCGGTCATCTTTCTTAGAGTTTCAAATGCTTCTGGGACAGCATGGAACTTATATTTGTGAGTTAACGCTTTGTTGCATCTCACTGCGAATTCGAAGTTGGTTGGCACCATTTCACGCCAAGACCGTATTTGTCTCATGCTTGGGATTTCGTAGAAGGTTGAGTTCACTTCCACAAAGTCGAATGCTCTTGAGTAGGCCTCCAAGGATGCAAAGCCTGGAACTCGAAAATAAGCCCAGCCGCCAGCACCTATGAGAAATCTTGACATTCGCTGCACTCTAGAATCATATTTTGGTTTCAGACTTATAAACCAAGAAAAAGAGCGAGAAGAGTAGATGTAAAAATTAATGCGCACGCGCCCTTTTGATTCCCACTTTGAGCCACTGTTCTGGAAACATGTAAATCGCGCGCCGCGCGCAATGACCATCCAAAATTCATGTATCAGGAAGGCCCTCGAAACTTTGGTTTGCTTACAAAATATCAATGACAGGTTTAGTGTTATTCATCTTTTGGCTATACCTGATGTGACAGCACTATTCGACTTGCGCGCGCGCCTAATCTACATAGACATCGAAGAAGCCACCTCCAAGGAAAGGAATGATGAGTTCACCGTCAGAGTCGCCGAAACCCTAGACGAAGCCTGCAAGCTGCTTGAAGTAGGCTATCCTTAAGTTGCAACTTACTTCTCAATGTTGAATTTAGTTCGAGAAAAACATGAAAAGTTTACTCCTTTTCACTTTTTCTTATAGGGGTGGGGGAAAGTCGTAAGTAAATAAAAGTAAACATACTTTATGCGCGTGTAGAGTATACTTCAAGATTCTATGAAATTACTAAAGCTCGAATTCATCGCACTTCAAACGGCGTTCTATACCCCTTTGCTACCAACTTCTCGTGAATCACGCTCTTTAAGGCGCTCAATCCTTCTCCAGTCTTTGCACTCACTGGGAACACTTT
>CAYFXU010000016.1:15913-24842 GCA_964347145.1 uncultured Candidatus Bathyarchaeia archaeon | reverse complement strand
CTTTAATGGGAGGCAAAAGCACTTCTTCGGCTCTGACGTATGGTTTGTAGAATTGCATCCATCCTTCTTTCAGGATCCTTCTCCCTCTTAGAAAGAAGTTGTGACCATTCGTCTCTAAGTGAACTTTTACGCTTTGCTTGATCGCTGTTTCTCCGAAAACAGTCATGAACCGTTTAACGATCAAGTCCCACACTCTCTTCTCGGGTTCGCCTAACGTTCGTTCGGGCAGGTTCCCCGTTGGATATACGGCCGGATGTGCGGGGTCTTCTTTGGCGCCTTCTCTTGGTTTCAACTCTTCGTTCTCCAAGAGTTTTGAAGCTAGTTTTTTGTAGGCGGGGGTTCTACTCAAACTGCTGAGTATTTTTTTGTAGTCGATTATCGGAGGGAGTTTCTGGCTGCTTGTTCTTGGGTATGAAATCAAAGCGTTAAGATATAGACGTTGAGCGATGCCCAGGGTTCTTCTGGGAGTGTACCCAAATAGGCTATATGCCTCCGTTTGCAGTGTGCCTATGTCGAAGGGTGTTGGAGGCTTCTGACGGAACTTTCTTACGTCGACTTTCTTTACCTCCCCTGTCTTGTCTATGCAAGCCCTTACAACAGCATCAGCTTCTCCCTTTTTCTCAATTTTTTTCCTTTCGTACTCCACTTCGTACGTAGATTTTTTGATTTCAACCTCGGCTATTATCTGCCAGTATGGAGCGGGTACAAAGCTGCGGATGTCCTTTTCTCTTCCGATCAGAAATTTCAAAGTGGATCCTTGCACCCTTCCGGTGCTTAAAGTGGAATATTTCCCACTCCAGCGACGTGCCGCCAAAGTTAATGCCCGTGAAAGATTTACGCCGTAGAGCCAGTCCACTTCATGTCTAGTCCTTCCAGCTTCTATAAGGGCAAAATCGAGTTGAGGAAGAGGTTTTTCATAGGCTTCTTCTAACTCGCTCTTCATAAGTGTGGAAAACTTCATCCTCTTTGCTATGCCATCTTTGTTTTCGCAGGCGTACTTTAGAATGCAGTAGCCGATGAGGCTTCCTTCCAGATCGTAGTCGCAAGCGGCTATGAATTCTTCAGCATCGTTTGCCAGCTTTGAAATCGTTTCAATCCAGGCGCGGATTTGTTTTGCTCCCCTTTCCGCCAAGTGTCGTGGTGCCCATTTGAAGTTAAAGACCGGATAATAGTTTCTTCTTCCTCTTTCATGTATCACGGTGTATAGATGCCCAAGGGCTGGAACAACGACGAGTTCTCGGTCTCGGTGAGCGAGGAAATAGGGTACTCCGTTTTCCTCAACTTTTTTGGGTTTACCTTTCGCGTCCAAGGCTTTTGCTATCCTTTGTGCAGCGTCTGGTTTTTCGGTAATGATCAAGGTGTATTTTCCCATCAACGCATCCTTTCCCTTTCTCTCAGACATGCATGGAAGCTATAAATGATTTGCGACTTACAATTGAATAGCATCGCAAATAGGAGCACTTAGATATTTGGAAAAGAGACCCTCGAATGTGATCGTCATTTTCCGATTTTGAAGGAATATCTGGGACTCACACCTTTCGTCTAATAATTAACGAATTTAGTGAACCTTTCGAAAAGGCTAGAAACCTGATCATAGAAAACGTTGACGTAATTACTGGCGAATTGAAAGCAGCGGGAGCAACACAGATTAGGGCAGCGCACGCGTATGGACACTGGCGGGGCACCGTTCAATGTGCCCAACTCGCCTGTCACAAGTCGCAATGTATAAATAGCTTGCGACGGCTGTATTTTCGTTCTGCAGGACGTGAGATCGTGCCTCAACGGATAGTTTGCCAAAAATGTGGTGCTGTTCTTTATGAAGGGATAGAGTTAAAGCCTCCCGACGAAATCATTCAGAGCTTCGACGGCAAGTGTCCGACATGTGGCAAAAAACTTTCTTTCATTCCAAAGAACGTTGAGGTCAAGTCTATTGACGAGATTCAACAAACTCGTTAAAAAATCAGCTAAGAGATGCTGAACCGGTCTTAAACTCTGACAGATACCGTGTTGCAGTCAACGGCAGCCCCAGAAAACATTTAAGTGTTCCAAGAGGCAAATACCAAAATCTGAAAGGGGTAGGTGAGAAGTCTTGCCAGAATGGGTATGCTTCAAATGTGGACACAAATGGACCGACGAAAGCAAAGTGGAGCCTAGATACTGTCCCACGTGCGGTAGCTCAAACATATACGTCCCAAAAATCGCAAAGTCGAAATGATAAAACTAAGAAAATGTAATCGTACGTTAAGCAAAAACCTTCGAAAACAGACGTTTTTCCGTTCATTTTAACAAGCCTATCCCATTTTTCCGTCTGCATACATGCGCTTGGACACACAAGAGCGCGCGCGCATAGCGGATGTAAGCCTTATGGAGACCGCAAGAGAAATAAAAGGGTTCATTGATTTGTTTGACAAGAGAAGGGCTTTTGCGATGAAGATCAGAAAGCTTTTCCGCAAGGAAAAAGTTGTCGCTGCTCTAAAGAGTATTGGAGCCCTTCGCTTTAGAATTTCTCACTCTTCACTAATGCAGATTTCTTTTCTCCTCCTCATTCTTTTCATCGCTCTTATGGTGAGGCTGCTTCCTCTTCGTTGGGGCTTCCACCTGTCAGAGTTTGATCCCCACATACATTATCGCCTAACTAAACACATGGTTGAGAACGGATTCTTTGCTTGGGCCTCTTGGCGCGACCCCATGAGGTGGTATCCCTACGGATACGACATTGGACGTTCTCTTTTCCCAGGTCTGGCTGCCACCGCCGCGTTCTTCTATATTATAACAAGCGCGCTGGGTCTTTCTCCACCACCGATGTTTACTTCCAACCCTCTTACAGTTGACCCAATCTTCAATTTTGTCATAATCTTTCCAGCCATAATGGCCACATTGACATGTTTGGTCATTTACTTCTTAGGTAAGGACATTGGAGGTAAAGAAGTAGGTCTTTTTTCAGCGTTTTTTCTAGCCTTAAATTCCTCTTACATAGGCCGAACCTCAATTGGATTCTTTGACGATGAGACTGTTGGAATCTTCGGCATCCTCCTATTCATCTTCTTCTTCCTAAGGTCAATTGAACCTGAAAGATCTTTGAGAAACGGTTTGACATACGCACTCGCTGCAGGGCTGTCTCTTGGTTATCTTTTCGCTTCTTGGGGAGCCGCGCGATATCCGCTTGGAATGACTGTGCTTTTTGTTTTTGTTCTAATCCTGCTGCGCAGATACTCATCCCGTTTGCTTCTGTCTTATGGTGCAACTTTTGGCGTAGCACTCTTCATAGCTGTCAACGTGCCAAAGCTAGGCTTGAATTATCTCACTGAATCCACGGTGTTGGTTGTGTCTGGAACTTTCCTGTTGTTGTGCATATATGAAGCCTCCCGCTACTTCAAAACCCTTAGGATGAAAACGGTTTTTGTATTCTGTTTCTTGGCACTTGTTGTCGTTATGTTCCTCATGCTCTCTCGACTTGGATTAATCGCGCCCCTGCAGACAAAGTTCTGGGCCGTCATAAATCCCTTTCAACGTGTAGGTGAACAACCTGCGCAACAGCTCGTGCAATCTGTACAGGAACAGAGACCCGCCGCTTGGGGATCATTTTACTTTGACATTGGAATAGGACTCTTTTTCGTACCTGTCGGTTTGTATTTCGCTGTGCAAAACCCAACAAACAGGAATATTTTCCTATGCATCTTCGGTCTAACATCTGTGTACTTTGCAAGCTCCATGGTTAGGTTGACCTTGCTCATGGCTCCAGCCTTTTCCATCTTGTGGGCTTTAGCTTTGGTTCAACTGTTACGACCCTTCGTCACTCTATTAAAAGAAGCGCCCATAATTCCGAGGCGGAAAATGCGCCTTGCAGCTCATGTTGGCAAGGAATTCAGCGGCGCCTTCATAATCTTGATGTTTCTTTTGTTGACGTTTGCGTTCGTCCTGCCCAGTCCAATGTCGACGTTTCCAAGAGTCCTTGACCACGCTTACTCACCCACAACCATTGCTGCCGCGAGTTTGCCAATCAAGCCCCCCGAACCAGTCAACGACTGGATCGATACCCTCAATTGGATACGAGTTAATCTTCAACCAACAGATGTTGTGGCAAGCTGGTGGGACTATGGATACTGGATTACAACCATAGGCAACACAACAACACTCGCCGACAACGGCACAATAAATACCACCCAGATAGGTCAGATCGGACGAATGTTCCTTTCAACAGAGGAAGAATCAATTGAAATCCTAAAGAGATATGACGCAAGCTACGTCGTAGTTTTCACAAGTTTCACACAAGAGGGATCTGATGTGGGATGGGCCGACGAAGGGAAGTGGAGATGGATGGCACGTATTGGTGGATTAGATGACAATTCCTTCGGAAATCTTACCCTTGGAACAGATTGGGATGACATAAACAATGATAACCAACGACAAACGGAGGAACTGATACCCAATGCGAAGGGAAACAGTACGGTCATATACAAACTGATGAATTATGGAAAAGAGATGGTCCTCCAAGGTCAATCAACAATTGAGTTAGAACACTTTGTGGGGCCTCCCCAAGGATATTTTTCACAGAAATCCGGTTCTGTAAGACGGTATGGTGACGCAATACCTCTCGTGTGCGTATACAAAATCAAGTATGACTAATCATGTGCCTCACGAAATGTAGGTAATCCTTTCCTCTTCCACCCTGCGCATCTTTTGCGCATATTTCTCTCTTCTCCTCTCGATCTCCTGCATCCTACCCACTATTTCTTTAGACTTCGCGATCTCCTTATCCAGTCCACTTAAATCGACTTTGACCTTCAACATTTTTCGCAGAACCTCGATGACGCTTTTCGCCGCCTTTGGGTCAGGCAGGTAGCCGCGAGTTTCTCCCAAGAGGCAAATTGCGTCTATTTTCCTAAATTTTGCTAGGCCCAGGAGTAGGCCAGCTGTGCCAACGATTGGGTTTCCCGCAGAGCTTGGTACTGCCTTAGCTTTTAGGGCTTCATCCAAGAGTGAGAGACTGGTTGAAACTGCAACTACTCCTGGTTTTTTTTCCACCTCTTTTCGGTATCCACCAATGGTTACGACTGTTTTCACGTTGTTCTTCTCAGAAAAATCGAGTATACGGTTAGCTACTTCATATTGACCCTCAATTGTTTGCGCTTGGTTATCCCCTGTAAAGAAGATAAAATCGTTTTCTCCAGCCTCATTTTTCCAGAAGAAAAATTCTCCGTGGAGAAGCCTAACGCTACCTTTCTTGTTCACCAGAACGTAGTAGGGGAAGTGGGGTGAATATAATCTCGCTAGTTTTTTGGCTTTCAGTTGCTTAATAAGGTACCGGATGGCTATTCTTCCTACCATTCCTAATCCAGGAAGCCCTTCTACAAGAACAGGATTTTTCAGCTCAACTTTCGCTAATTCCTTAATCGTCGTTGTTCTCATTCTAGCCTGGACCTCTCATTGCCCGCCTGTATTTTGCATATCGATCTTCAGGCGAGAATTTGGCTGGATGTGGTACCCGCAAGTTACCTCTGCAATAGGGACATTTATCTTGGTTCAGCGTATATTTTTCGCATTTTTTACATTTTCTGAGAAGCCAAACCATCATTTTTCCCTTTTGAAAGTGCCTTTTCCCCCAATTCGTGCTATGTTTTTTAGAGCTGCTTCTGTGGCTTTCTCCAAGGCATTTTCCGCGGTTTTGTAATCCTCGGCTGAAACCACAATGCGATATCTCGGTGGCGTAACCACGTAGATGTGAACACTTGTCCCTTGAGATTCTCCGACTTTTTGGGCCTTCAACAAGGTTTCTTTAATGAGAATCGCTCCGTTCGGTTTCGTGTATTGAAGCTCTAGGACGCCTTTCACCTTCACCAAGGGTATTTTGATTCTTTCCTTTGCGATTTCCTCTAGGGTGACCGCAATGTCTTTCGGAACACCTAGCTTTAACAGAACGTCAGCTCCTTCCTTTGCGGTTTTCTCTAGTCCCTCATGCAGCTCCCCAAACTCCTTCTCAATCAGGGCTCCTGCTTTCTCATAAATCTCTTCAAAGGAGATGTTTAACTTTTCAGAGGCCCCTCGCAGAAGGGTGTCCGCTTTCCGTTCTCTTTTCCAAGAGAGTATCTTTTCTTTTTTCTGACGTTTCGTAACCCTTCTCAGCGAGAGGTCAACTTGTCCCCTTTCCGTGTTGACACGTAAAACTTTCAGCACAGCTTTTTGTCCTTCACGTACAAAAACACGAATATTTCTTACCCAGCGGGAGGCAACTTCAGATACATGTAGCAAACCTTCCTTATCATATTCATCCAATCTAACGTAGGCCCCATAGTCTGTTACTCTCACAACAGTAGCAACTACCAAGTCGCCCACATCAGGCCATTCAGGCTTCTTGAACCCCATTTTCCTCCCTCCCTGCTGTTCAATTCAGTATAGTAATGATTTCGCCCTTGACTCTTACTTTTCCGCCAGAGGGTTCGGCGAGTATCGCTCCGCAAACGTTGCAGTGGACCACGGTTGTGGCATGACTGAAAACTAGCTGTTCGTTTCCACAATCAGGGCATTTTACTCGAAGGAACTTGCTTCTGGGTTTCGGTATTACTTTTTCCCATTCACTCATTTTCTCTCCTCCTCTACTCGATTTCTAACTTCTTAAGACGAATTCCCTTCTTGTGTCGGGCAAATCCGCAAGTTTTGCATTTGAACTTCAACGTTTGTTTTTTGGTTGTCTTCGCAAACTTTCGTTGGCGAGAATATTTTTGTCCACCGTACCCCTTCTTTTCCCGTAGCTCGTGGTTTCTTTCGCCCTTAGCTAAAGCCCTTCTCTTCCCAGCCTTGTATAGAGAGATCGTGTGAGGTTGATGGTTTTTGCATTTTGGGCAGTATGTGGTGATCTCCTTGGGCGTCTTCATCGCAATCACTGACTGGTTAGGTATAGAACAGCCCGCTTAATTACTATTTATCTGTTTCTGGGAGACATAGAGTCGTCCGTCTTTTTCTACATGCTCCCAATTTGGTTTTCCGAGCTATTTTCCTTTCCAAGCTGGTTGTCTTTTCTCTAGGAAAGCTATCGCTCCCTCCCGAAGGTCCTCTGAAGAGAAGAGCATTGCTGTCGCGTCAATCACGCTCTCCATGTCTTCTGTCTTCTTGTTCACCGTCGTCTTTATCAATTCAGCTGAGAGCGGCGCTACCCGCATTATTTTTTTCGCCGTCTTCATCGCCGCGTCTTTGAGCTTTTTAGGTGGGACAACCTCATTTATTAAACCGATTTCTTTGGCTTCCTTCGCGTCGATCTGTTCCCCGGTCAACATAATCTCCATTGCTTTCATCCTTCCCACAATAGACGGCAACCTTACAGCCGCTAATGGGGGCCAAGCCCCTATCTTGCCTTCAGGTTGTGCGAATTGTGCATTTTCTGAGGCAATTGCAATGTCGCAGACCATGGTGATCTCACATCCACCACCGTAGGCGAGACCATTCACAGCCGCAATTATGGGCTTCCTGAACTCCTCAACCCTTCTTATTGCCGCAGCGATTTCTTTGAAGTAGGCCTTTGCATCAAACGCGTCCTTTATCGTCGCTAGGTCGTTTATGTCGTCGCCCGCGCAAAATGCGCGACCTGCTCCTGTAACGATCACAACACGAACCTCTTCGTCTTTGTCCGCCAAGTCTATAACTTCGGCGAGTTCACGCCACATCTTCCGATTTAGTGCATTCAAGACCTCTGGTCTGTTTAGGGTCAGCCACGCAACCGCCTCTTTCTTCTCATAAATGACATGTTCAAACTCCAAATTACACTCCTCACCCTTAGGCTTAGGCTTACTTGAATTTAATGTTTCTTTGGTGTAACCTGCTAATGCATGCAGTGAGCTATCGACCAGTGAACCCTAATGCTGAACACAAAACCAGCTGGACTTTCTATCCGAGTGTTAATCCAGATTCTGACTGGAAAGTGGCAGAAGCTGGCGTTGATTTCAACCTTGTTGAAAACTTGACTGCAGTACTATTGGAAAGGGGCTGGCATGCGCTCATTTCAAAAATAGCTACAGCCTGACGTGCCTGCCTTAATCTTGTCCAGGTCTCCAAGACCGAAAAAAGAATATCTACATGAATAACTAAGGACTATGTGAAATGAAAGAGAAGCCAGGTCCAAAGATTTTTCGACGTGACCTTAAACAGAAGATCATGACTCGTGCAAGGAGGGGACTTTTTGATCGCAATCCCCTACTCGCTACTTCACACCAAGTAGTGTGCAAGGCTTGTGGATTTGTGCAGAAAATCACCTATCTCGACTACCTGAAGTCTGGAAGGTTTGAGTTGGGGAGGACGCAGATGATTGAGGTATCCTACGCGGCCCCGACGATATTCGGGTTAGGCCATGCGATGGAGAAAACAACGCCGATAATAGTGACGGTCAAATGTGAAAGGTGCGGAACTGAGATGTCATGCTGTCCTGTGAGTGTGGAGTATTTATTGTTTACAGCAAAGAAGCAGGAGAAGATGAAAAGCATGTACGTCTAGTCGCATTTTCCCTCTCTGCTGATGGATTCTGCCAGTTCCATTACTTTCCGTTTTATTTCCTCAAAAACTTGCTTGTCCGATCCAAGTGGAAGGTAGATGGGATCGTCGATGTTCCAAACCTGTATCCTATCTTCTATTTGCGGATATCGCCTTAAAATTTCGTTTTTGTGGTTTTGTTTCATAGTTATTACGAGGTTGTATTCCTCCAAGTCTTTCTGGTCTATTCCCTCCGGAGCTCCCTTAAGGTTCTTCAAGGCGTTCTCTTCTTCGAGAAACTTCCTTGCGTTTGAAGCGATCTTGCCAGCCGGATGCGTTCCCGCTGACTCAACCTCCAAGTCTCCTCGAACTTTTTGCAGAAGAGCCTCTGCGATTGGACTTCTGTAGGAGTTGCCGGTGCAGACAAAAAGAATCTTCATTTCCAATCATACCAACCCTTGGCGCAAACTTG
>CAYFXU010000016.1:0-15813 GCA_964347145.1 uncultured Candidatus Bathyarchaeia archaeon | reverse complement strand
GTGCAGACAAAAAGAATCTTCATTTCCAATCATACCAACCCTTGGCGCAAACTTGGATTGTGTCATTTTACTTCGACTTCTATGGCTACTCCTTGTTTTGTGAGGAGTCGAGCGTTTTCTGGAGGTAAGGTCGCTATGTCCTCTGGCTCAAAGGGGCCGTAAGTCTTCATGTCGGATCCGACTATTTCTGGGATTTTCTGAACGAAGCGCAGTAGTATCTTCTTTGGTTTCTCTTCCTTTTCACGCTGGGAAAGGCGGCCTTGAAGAATATTTTTCAAGAAGGATTGGTAAGCCTCGGCTAGGGGCAAGATTTCTCCATGGAACTTTTCTTCTTCTTTGGTTAAGATTTCTTTAGGAAGGGTTTCCCTAGCTAAAGATTTTTTCAGAGCTTTATCGTATCGAAGGCGAAAAAGTTCTTTGGTCATGTTCTTGACGTTTTTGAACTCGTGCTTCAATAGTTTAGCCTTTGTTGTTTTTTCGTCTAACATTCGACCTTTTTCTCGTATTTTTCTTATGTAATCAGCAATTTTGGCGTAGAAATTCTTCGGAAGTCTTTGAATTTCCGCGTTTTCCTTTTCTTTCTTCCACGCGTCGTAGAGTTCATCGTACAACCGATTCTACCACCTTTGCTACTCCCTTGCACAGAAGCATCAACGCCGCCGCCGTGGAGACCTCAATTTTCTGTTCTTTATATGGACCGTAGATTTCGTCTCCAAGTCTGAATCGGGGAGCGTCTGAAACAAGAACCGTCACTGTGCCTCCATCGAAGGCAACGGCGCTTTTGAGGGGATCAAAGTTCTCGATACCTGTGACAGGCACCTCAGTTTTTTTCAGACCCGTTTTTCCATGTAGCGTGTTGGTGAGTCTTATGAGACGATGGGTGTCCGTGGTAACCACGGTGTCGATTTTTGCCGACTGTTTTTCTACGCCGTATTGGGCTATTTTTCGCCAGTTTTCTTTGCCGATGCCGCTTATGATTCCCCAAGGCCCCTTTTCATTCCAGCTTTCCAAAAGTTTCTCTTTATACTGAATTATGGTATCTACAACCCTCTTCTTCAAGCCTACCTCTTCTAATTCTTCTCGCGTTCCTGCGAGGAGAAGGTCATAGGTTCCCCGAGCTATTCTTCCGCTCCATCCAAAATCATACAAGTCTGGACCGGGAAGCATCCGTGAATCCTCTCCACCCCTATATCCCAACCCGTGAAATTCGGTTTCTAACCCTATCCCTAAGACGTAGTCAACAATCTCCTTGCGAGCCATGGAACTTAACCCTCGAATCTCTTCGCTTTCAACTTGAACATGGTAGCCCCGATGCCCAGAAAACCCCACCTTTAACTCCTGCGGGGAAAAACCGAAATCCTTCGTCAAAATGTCCATTAGCTTTATCGCTTCAGTCTTTGCTGACCCAAGACAGACTTCGCAAGGCCAAGTTCTTTCACTTAATTTCCGACCTCCACAAGCGGGACACTTCTTAAGTGACGAGCCTCTACCAAGGGCACCGCAATTACTACAAGCCCAAGTGTCATGAACCTTGGCGCATGGAGTTGGAATGTGATCAGCGTCGATGTCAAAAATCAAGTCGGCCCCGAGCCACCCCTTTTCTTTCATCTCTTCTTCGGGCCTTTCGTAATAGGAGCTTGAATAATAGACGTCTGAAGGGGCAATTGTCTTCAAGGAAGATCTGAGGGCGCCCACGCTTCTGAAACCCTTGTGTCTAAGCATAATTCTCTCCTTGAATAAAAGAAAACCAAACTCGCGCTTTTCAATAGAAGTTGGAGGCTTAACAGACGAAGAATGCTGTGTATAATATTCAGCAAACTTGTGATATGCAAAACCCGAAAAAGACTCAAACATTTTCTCCTATGTGCCATATTTCTCGTCAATTATTAAACTATCGCTTGAGAGCTTAACTTATGATAACAGATGGACCTGCGAAATCGTTGCATATTATCTTCATCACAAGGACGATAAATATTAAAGTACACAAGTGCAAACAGAAATGATGAGCTTGAGCTGGCGGATAGTGGATGAGGATGCTAGCAAAATTCGCGCGCGACACCTTTCTATACTCGAATGAGATCACTTCGAAGAAGTGAATTGATATGACATTAACGGCAGCCGGAGAACACTCGTTGGGAGAGCGGGATGACGGTTCTTTACCAAACGTATCGGTGGTGATAATCACCCACAACAGGAAGGAGCATGTGCTAAAAGCGTTGAGAAGCGTCTTTCTTAGTGATTATCCAAGAGAAAAGCTGGAAGTGATAGTAATCGATGATGTTTCGAATGACGGCACCTATGAAGCCATCAGGGAGCTTTATGGAAAGAAAGTGAATGTGGTGAGAAATAGGAAAGTGATGTTCCTGGCTAAGTCACGTAATGTGGGTTTCAAGCTGTCGACAGGAGATTATGTACTGAACATGGATGATGACTGTCTTGTTACTAAAGAAACTATTCGCAATCTTGTCAAGGTTATAGGTTTCGATAAGACAATCGGCGTTGTTGGACCCGCCGTCTACTATGAAGATGGAAGGCTTATGTACTGTGGCGCCAGAATCTTCCCCTTTTTTATGCCAATGAAATACAAAGAACAGGCGAAGCTTATTGAGTGCGAGTTTGTCCCTGGCACCATCGGGTTATTTAGACGTGAAGCCGCCATTAACGCAGGACTTTGGGATTCGCACAACTTTACTTTTCAAGCTGAAGACGCAGATGTATGCCTTAGGATTAGAAAGGCGGGTTACCATGCAGTTTGTGCGCCATGGGTGAAAGCGCATCATCTTAAAAGACCGTCGTTGCTGAATATCCCTTCTTCGCGAAGAGCCTATGAAGCAGGTAGGTCAAGAATTCTTCTCTATAAACGACACCTACAGAGGTTCAGTCTCATTTTTTACATTGGATCGGTGAACGTTCTCCTATTGCTCCTATATCTTTCGTTCATTACATTCAAGAAGAAGAACACTATTGAATTCATAACTGCATACATAAGGGGCGTCACACATGGTCTCCTTGCACGAATTTAGAGAAATAATCAGACAAAAGATAGCTAAAATCACTCTACTTGATTATCTTGTGATGGGCATCGCCATTTCTTACTCAATCGGGTTTAGCCTGCTATCCATTTACAGATACAATAACTTCATGTCTTACACTGACCTTGGCACTAGCGTACAAGCACTTCACACAACAGTATCTCGAGGTGGTTTGCTATATACAAACTTTGAAGCGTACAACACGATGGTACGAGAGGGGTGCGCTTACTTTGGAAGTTATCTTGGTGTCCACTTTACGCCTATATTGCTCTTAATGGCTCCGGTATTCGCTCTTTGGCCTACTGCTGAAACTCTGTTAGTAATCAAGTCAATCGGTATAGGACTAAGCGTCATTCCTGCATATTATTTAGCAAAGGACTTCTTGAGCGCAAAAAACGCTTTCTTGGCAACGCTTCTTTACGTTCTCTATCCAGGCCTTCATACACTCACGCTCGCTGACTTTCAAGTTCTGGCCTTCTTCCCACTTCTGATGCTATTGGCGATCTACTTCCTACGGAGGAGAAATTACCTGCTCTATTACCCCCTTCTTGTACTTTCATTAATGACCAGTGAGTTTATGAGCGTACTCATCGCAAGTTATATGATCATCGAATTAATAACCAGCAAAAACATGGACAAGCACAGCAGAGTTCATTTAATAATCACGCTTCTAATTGCCGGAGTTTGGTTCGTTATCGCAAACTCCATCATGTCGATGTTTAAACCTCAACAGCTATCATCATGGAATACAGTCATTAGAGGAGGGGTGATTCAGGCTCTCAATTATGGCTTACTCGAGAAAATGGCTTTTCTACTAATGATGTTCCTCCCCTTCGGCTTCTTATCTCTTCAATCACCCTACATTTTGTCTTTGATACCTTTTATTGGGGCAACACTCACCGCGAGTAGCTTTGGCTCTTTTCAATTCGGATGGCACTATGCAGGTTACTTTATGCCGTTCCTTTACATAGCTATGTTGGATGCAGTAAGCAAAAGTAGAAAGAAGATTCACCTAGAAAAGACTGGCGATTTTGGGAAGAAGTTCATTGCGGCATGTTTTATCGTATCTATTGCGCTTAGTCCTCTAAACCCACTCACGATTGGAAATCTTACAGGGATAGCATACACTCCAAAACCCTTTGACGACGAACACAGTAGATTCATACATGATACCATAGAGCTCATCCCACCTGAAGCCACTGTGCTCGCGCAAACACCCATATCCCAACATCTTGCTGCACGCTCTAACACCTACATCTATGTTCCTGATGTGGATGTGTATAACATAGAGTACATCGTGGCAGACTTCACGCATATAGACTTCAAGTTCTTTGGTTTCGATGCGACAATAAGATCAGCATTAAACAGCTTTAAGTTTGGCATATTAGCCTATGCTGATGGAATTCTATTGTTAAAAAGAGGTTACCAAGGACAACCAGTTCTCTATGAAAAATTAACTCAAGTATTCGGTTACTCAGGAGTTCTCGAGAGTAAGCTGCCTGGTATTAGCAGTAAGCTAGTCCTTGGAGATTCGCGTGTTATTTATGATCTTTCATCGAAAAGCAAAAACGTAATAATGTGCGAGGGAGCAAACAGACAGGTGGATATTGCTTGGTATGGTCCTAATATGTGGCTACTACCTGGCGTGTACAACATCACTTTTGCTCTTAAGGTAGACTCCAGTACAGCGATTCAACTCTCTGATCGCTTACTCACGCTTGATGTTACATATGGTGCGGGAAGCCATACTCTTGCAGAGAAGCGTATACATGGACTTGACGCTCACGAAACAGGAAAGTGGTTCAACATCACACTTTTCTTTGCTCTGGACAAAATTGTCCATGACATACAATTTAGAGGATTAGAGGTGAATGGAGTTAACGTCTACTTAGATTACATCTCATTAAGACAGACTGCCTCAGCTTACAAGCCCACAACATTCCTTACCTTTGGTTACGAAGATCTGTATGTAAGTAATGGCGAGCTCGTAGATAACGTGATAGTTCATAGGAAGGGTGCCGGACCAATGTGGTTTGGTCCACAAGTGTCCTTGCCCCCTGACCATTATACGGTAGGGTTTTGGCTAAGACTTGAAGATGCGTATGATGGGCATATGATTGACTTGAATTCAACCATCAATAGTACAGAAGAGCTAGCTTATGCGAGCATACATGGCGAAGACTTCACCAAAATAGGCTTCTGGCAACTTTTTGAGCTTAAGTTTGTGCTGACCAGTACAACAAACAATGTAAACTTCATGGGTATTAATGTGGAAGATGATGCACCAATCTCTCTATTCTTAATAGAGATACGAGATGAATCTCCATGAAGGTGACTATTTGCCATCACTTCAGTTTGACATATTTTGCCGGAGGCGAGAAATTTTCGCTTAGTTTGGCCAGAAGTTTGACACAGCCAGGTTTCAAGGTTAATATTTGCTCTTTGCCCTTTGGACGAAAAAACGATGTGGAATCAATTCAGTCCTTGAAGGGAATCGACTACGAGGAGAAATGGCACGATAACGTTGATGCCGACATAGCCTATTTCTTATATGCTCCTTTCATCAGCAAACTTTTCAGATGCACTTGCCCGAAGATAGCAAGCATTCATGCATTCGCCTTGGCGCCAGAGCTACAAGATAAGAATGCGCTTCCCAAGAATCCATTTAAGTTCTTAAGGGCCCATGGGATTCTTCCTACAGCTGCCTACTACAGCAGATTCCTGATGAACTCTGAGTTAAAGAGTTTTGACGCAGTTCATTTGATCAACCCAAACATGACCATAAAACACAAGAGAGTGTTTACTATCCCACTTTGGGTTGACACGGAAAGCTATAGACCTACGCGCGAAAAAGACGCTATTTTTACGGTTTTATTTGTTGGCAGAAGAACGTGGAGGAAGGGGAGTGATATATTCTTGAAAGCTGCCGAGATTACTAAAAGGCGTGACTCGAGAATACGGTTTGTTGTTGCAGGTAGAGGTGACGACAGAGCGGGCAAAGACTTTGTGGAGGACCTGGGTTTCATACGTGGGGAGAGATTGAGAGATATTTATTCCTCAGCTCATGTTGTCATAGCCCCATCGAGAGTTGACATATGCAGCTTAGTCATGCTTGAGTCATTGGCATGCGGCACTCCAGTGATCGCTAGTGATATACCAGCTCATAGGC
The DNA here is from genome assembly GCA_964347145.1 of uncultured Candidatus Bathyarchaeia archaeon. GTDB lineage: Archaea > Thermoproteota > Bathyarchaeia > Bathyarchaeales > Bathyarchaeaceae > CAYFXU01. The sequence goes on along the minus strand of CAYFXU010000016.1, from coordinate 9,612 downwards.
TTCCGCACCTCCCACTCGTCTATGCTTCAACGGCGGAGGAAATAGTCAAACAAGTAGATGCACTCCACGATTTGTACATTCGAGACCCAAAGGAATACTTGAAACTTACGAAAAAAGCAAGGAAGAGCGTCGAGGAATTTTATAGCACCAAGGTTTTACTACCACGCTTCAGAAATATGTTAACTACAGTCTACAAAAAAGCTTGGTCTTAATGATGTAGGATAGAAACCCTTGAAACTCAGCTTTGGTTAGCTTCGATTTTCCTCGCTTTCTGTTCTCAAAGGTTATTGGAATTTCCCCGACACGAAATCCTTGCTGGCGAGCTTGTTTGATGGTTTCGATCTGAATTTCGTAGGTTTGGCTATGAAGGTGGGGCAGCACGGTCTTAACGTAACTTTTTGAATAGCATCTCAAACCGCTTGTACAATCATGTATCCTTGTTCCAACCACTGTCGAAGCGATGAGGTTGGCAATTCGACTGATCACCCACCGCACACAATGCCATCCCACTATCCTGCCTCCTCTACAGTATCTGCTTCCAATGACAAAACCACAGCTACCCTTAGCTGCGTCTACTAATCTACGTATATCTTGCGGGCTGTGCGAATAGTCAGCGTCCATAGTGACTACATAGTCAGGTGGATTTTCCAAAGAAAGAATCATTCGAAAACCATGGGTTATAGCTGTTCCTAAACCAAGCTTAGCTGGTCTAATGAACAAAAGCAGGTTATTATATTCCTTTTGAAGCTCTCTGACTATGTCGGCTGTTCCGTCAGGACTAGAATCGTCAATAACGGCAATGAGCAAGGGAAGCTCTAATTCCTGAAGCTCTCTGATCAAGTTCTCAATGTTTTCAGCCTCGCAATATGTTGGAAGCATAACGGCAACCGTCTGTGCGTTCTGAATCTCTCTGTCCATCATTTGGCCAACTCCGATCTTCCCCCGACAATTTTTATTAAAGATCACGAATTTTCGACCCACCTGAACGCACATGTCCAAACCTACTTACGTTCGCTCATTAATCCGATGGCTCGTCTTATTGTTTCCACCTTCTTATGAGCCTTTGTTTATAACTATTGTGTAAAAATAGAATTGATTAAGTATCTGAATTAAGAAAACTGTTTCTTAATATATATGATCACAATCAGCAACTTATGAAAGTGAGAGCTCTTACCTCTCTACTTTTTGTACCTTCTCCACGACAGCTTCTGCTCTTATGGTTTTCAGTTTTCTTCGGTAATAGGCTAGCGGATGGCGGATTCTTTTGCATATTTCTTCTGGACTGTGGCAAATGCCGTGGGTACGTAGCGTGTCGCATCTTGGGGGGATATACTTTGTTCTGGATCCTCTCCTCCCAGCTATGTGCTCAACCTGATAGCGGGTCATTCTTTCGTCGAAGTCAGAGACTGAGCGGAAAAAATTGATGGCATCCTCCGCGGACATGCCTATGTTTGTAAGAAAGGATGTTAGGGCGAAGCGACCTATGTGTGAGGTGGAGCGGCCAGACGCTATGGTGTCATACACTCCTTTTATGCACGGTGGAAATGCCGTTATGATTACGCTCTTAGGAAACTCTTCTAGTCGGATTTCGCCTCTTTTCTCTGCAGCCAGTTGGGTCAACCGGTTAACACGATCCGTAACGTTCTGGGGTAACGCCCGTACTTTTGAGTCGAGTTTTCCTTCAATGTGCCTTCGTACCTCTTCCTCTAGGAGGCGACCTACCTCTTGCCTTGTAAGGTATACTTCATTGTTGAGGAGAAGGCGATTCACAAGTTTCCATTTCTTGTCATGGAAACCAGTTGCGTTTCTTAAGAAGTCTGGAAAGCGGAGTGCAAAGTCGTATTGCGGAGAGTTGACGTTGCCGTCGACAATTCTGAGTTTCCAGTTGAAGTTGTTGGCGATTTTCATTATCTTCTCTTTTCTCTCTTCTTTAAGCAGTTGAGAAACCCGCTTTGCTTCGGCCAGTGCGTATCTACTCTTTATGAGAGAGTCAGCTGTCGCTGCTACGATCATCACGGCTATTGGAAAGGACGGTATTTCGATGTCGTCGTTGGGCGATTTTTGGCTTACCATGGAGAAAAGAATAGCCTCTTCTATTCTACTTTCAGCTCTGTCCAACACAGATTTAAATTCTGGGCTCGCCAAGTCATCGATTTTTACGTCTAACTTTTTCACGTATTCAGCAGCCTCTGGCGTGAAGGGGTACTTAGCCCAGTCGCTTTTCGTAAGTACCTGTCTTTCCTCCCGTTAACTGTTCTACTCAACTTCTATCCGAGGAGCTAAGTAAAATGTTAGTTTTCCCTCCTTTTCTTGCTGAAAGTCCAGCTTGATGGGCATGTCGGTTGAAAACTCTAGGATTGCTATTTCTGACGTTGCCACCGCCGCCTTAACTATCTCGGAAAGGTAGCTCAAGCTGAAGGTGGCCTTAGATGCCTCCTTGGCCTCCAAATCTAGAAGCACGTCGCTCCCCTTCTCAAACTCAATTGTGGCGCCCATGATATCTCCAGTGGCGTCCATAACTATTTTCTTGTTGTCCGCCTCGATTCGAACGTGATCGCTTACCAAGGACGCGTCTTCGATTGCCTCACGAAATCCTTCCGTTGTGGCCTTTGCCCTTATGTTAAAGGAAACTTTGGGGGTGGGAACCTCTTCCTCCATGGCCTCCAACGTGGGCATGTTGAAGGTACGCGTATACCTTCCTCTGATCGCTATTTTTAGTCTCCCAGTTTTTTCATCCAAAGAAAGCTCCACAGATTCGTCTTTTCCCGTCCGTCTTAGCAACTTCAACATTTCGCTTATGTTGATGCACATTTTCATCGCTTCACTGCAAGCATATTCATCGAATACAGTTTTTGGCCACTCGAAATCGACCATAGCAACTCGGGAGGGGTCCATAGCCCGAAGCTTGATTCCGTCAGGAGCCAAATCGAAGGTGGCTTCGTCGACGAGTATCGAAATTGCCCCCATCATGTCTTTCAGAAATTTTGCATCTGCCATTTTGACCTTGAACAACGGCAAACCTCCTTTAACCTCTATGTTTAACCTGTCTATCATTTAAGTTTTGATTCGGCACACAAGTTGAAGGGAGATTTCTCCCCTAAGCAGAAAAGTAGAATAGAGTGTAGGATTTAAGACCGAGGACTTCAGCTATATTCTCTGAAGGTATAGCTGCATTTTGTGCATCTGAAGAATTGTGTCGAGGACTCGTCGCTTCCTCTGGTTTGTACTTGCCACACGTAGGACAGGTAGTTTCCGCATTTGGGGCATTCTATCCTGACAGTGGGCAAGGTTCTCAGTTTTTGTTCTTTTTTTCCTATTACCGCTATGGATTCCTGAGGGGAGCGTTCTATGGCTTTGGGGATAATCACTGGCGTTTGCACTGCGCGTTTCTTGTAGCCACATTTTGGGCATACGAGTTGGAGAAGAGCTTTTTTCCCTTTCTTCTTACGAGTTGGAGTCAGCCTTGTTCCACAGGTTGGACAAAATTCCATGTCACCCACTCCATTTTCTGCGCCATTTCTTGCATTCGACTCTTTTAAACCTTTTCTTCTGATCGAGTCAATCCAGAAGCGATTATATGTGCTACGCGTAATGCTTCAGGAACGTTACTTCGTGTGGATGTGCTTTTCAGGATCTTTTCAGCGTCTTCCTGTGAAACTCCCGAAATCTGCATGTAAACAGCTTCCTCAGTGTTTCGTGTCTGAACCTCGATTATTTTTCCGGCACTTTCTACGGCCTGCCATCTCCTTTTCCATCCCGGTAAATTCTCGAGGGCCTTCCTTATCCTCTTCAAGTCGGGTTTCTCTCGTGTGACTGCGATGACCGGCAAGCTCAACGTTTTGAAGAGTTCATTGATGTCTACCACATTGAAGCCAGCGAAGGTAACCCCATTCAAGATCACAACTCGAAGTTCCTCGTAGTAGGGAGATTTTTTTATCATAGCCGCTATTTTTTCTGTTGCGTCCATCCCGTCAATGGTTACTTGTGTTCGCATGACTCCGTCAAGCCAGTGACCCCCTCGATAAACAACCCCGACAACATCGACTGCGCCGCTGGTGTGAGGAACGAAGATTCCATCGTCGATGCCCAACACCCTGATCTCGGGTTTTATGCACCGAAATCTTTTGGGGATCAAAGTGTTCATCCTGAAACTCATCCTCATTTAACTTTAAATCTTTTTCAGACCTTTACTATTAACTACAAATAATCAGACAGACTGTCAAAGTGAGCGTCATGTTGGCTTTCATAACACGATATAGTAGCCTCCGTGAAGTCTTTTTGGATCAAAAACTCGCCGCCTTGGGAGACGCCTACGTGAATTTTATTTACTCTGTGGCCCTGACGAAGAGAAATAGAGAACCCACAGGTGCCAAAGTTGACAACCGTCTACTCGCCGAAGCTCTTAGGAAAGCGGGGTTAAGAAGGCTTCTCCCCTCGAGAATCGATCGCCACAAACAGGCGGATGCAGCTGAAGCTTTGATTGTTTACGCTTGGATACACGGTTCAATGACGATGGAAGAAGGAGTCAGCATCTTGGAACAGAGTGACGACATAAGTGAAGCCTTCCGCTCCTTCCTCCTCACAGCAAAGAGAAAGCTTGACTTATGAACCCAACATTCATGTAATGGTTAGATTGGTTTCATTGCCGCTGCCAATCTTTTAACGCCTTCATAAATGACTTTCGGAATTCCTTGTTTCGGCTCAGAATTTTTTTCGTTGCTTCTTTTACGGCAGCTTCTGGCTTTCGATTTCCCTTTGTGTGAACATACATTATTGCGCTGTCGATGAGGGGATGCGGCACGTTGTACCCTGCCATCTCAACGGTCTCGTCCTCCAGAAGGGTCTTCTGTAGCACATTGCAGAGGGTGTGACCTGCTCCTTCGATTTCGATTTTAAGTTCGTTGGACGTTCTTTTCAGACCCCTAATTTTCATTTCTCTCCCTCTTCGGTCGCTTCTTCTCCATAATATGGCGGTATTTTCCGTCTTTCAATGTTTCCACATCTAGAGCAGAGCATTCCTCGTTTGCCTAATCGCAACGCGTGCCCGCATCTCGAGCAGAGGGAATAGATAACTCCTAAATCTCTCTCCGCGGTTGACAAATAAAACGTTCTGTTTTTGTTGCTGATTACCTTCGCTTTCATGATGTCACCTGTTTTGCATACGCTGAACATCGTGTCGACGTAGCTTGGACTCACGTCGGAAATGTATAAAATGCCCGTGAAAAAGCCAGACAGTGATTTTTTCCCTATTTGTGATATACGTAAAACGGCTTTCTTGCTTTTCACGTCTAAAACCTGTCCAGATACTATACTCCCTATCTGCGGAACAGTGGCTGGTTGAACAAGAGGATACACCGAAACCTTTTTGTTAAGCATATCCAGAAGCGTACGCCCAGTAACCTTAGAATGTATCGTTCCGTGTTCCACGTAGGTTCCGGGACCCGGCGTAAATTCTTCAATAACGCCCAAACGGTCTCCAGGCACAACGAAAAGCCCACTTTTTCTTTCAGACCGACTCATGGATTCTTCCCTTCTATCCGATACAGATCAACTAGAACACTACGCTTCCTTTTCGTGTGAAATTCGAACATCCTTGGAATATCCATCTTCAGAGGAAATATGCCCGTAACTCTTCCTCCATGCCTCTCAATAAACCTTTTGATAAATTCTCGGTTGCTGTCACCGCCCTTATGAAGCGAGTATATCCTACCCCCCAACTCCAAAGATTTCTTTATGAATTTCCGATCCGCCTTTGTTCTTTGTACACCAAAGGGAGGATTCTCCAGAACCGTGTCAAAGGTTTCTTGTATAACATCAATATCTCCTTTAATCCAATTGATCTTTTCTTTTACATCCATTGTTTTTGCGTTTTTCTGCGCCACACTCACCGCCACTTTGTCCAAATCGACGCCATAGATCTCTCTCGCTCCAAGAAGAGCAGCACCAATGGCGAGTCTTCCAGTGCCGCAACCCAGATCCACGACCGTTTTATCGATTATGTCATTGTAGATGTATGTCGCTATGAAGAGTATTTCTGACGCGACGCGTGAAGATATTGTGTATTGTTCGAGGTAAGCTTGAGGCATCGGATGGATTTCAATCTGCGAGATTGCCCTTTCTAGGTCTAGTCTTCGAACCAACCTTTTCTGCATAGTTCTTCCCAGTCCATCTCTCCCAACATCACAAGTGCCTCTTTAAGGGACAAAATTGGCTTGACAAAACTCGGTGTGTCGTCCAAAGAAATGCGAGGACAAGCTGTGTTTACAAACGCGTCTATATTTGGAAACTCCATAAGCGCGTCAGATTTGATTTCTCGGATTGCCAGTAAGGTAGCCTTCTTGCCACTCTTCTGGAGTTTGTCTTTGATTTCTACGGCTTCCTTTATCCTCTTCTGCCCACTCTTCAAGCCTATTAGGACCCCAACGTTTTCTGCTCCTTTTGCTGCACAGATACTCGCCCACCGCTTTTTGAGTATCCTCGCACACTCATCCTGAATAGGGTACGCTCTTTTTTCGTAGGGATCAGCAATTATCGTTGGCTTTGCCGTGGCCAGCGCCAATCCTGTGGCGTGGAATCTACCTCCTCCAACAAAGAGGAAAGCTTCAACTTCTTTTGAAACGGATTTGGCGTTGGTAAAATCACAACCGGTCACCTGCCCAGCGTATTTAACTAACCCAGCTTCTCCTATTGTAACGGTTTTTCCAGATTTCAGAAGTAGATTTTTTGCCTCATCGAGTTTATGGACATGTTGAACCGTTGTGACTAAACCGATGTTACTCCAAGGCTCGAGGAGGGACACCGCTTTAGTTACCGCTTCTTTGATCCGAATCTTGGCCCTAGCCTCCATGTAAATTGTTGGCACCTGTTTTTGTTTGACTTGAAGACTATGCCCGTAATGGACTATGAGATCCGCGCCTAGGCTTTCAGCTTCAGGCACACCTAGGTCGCAGGCACCGTAACACGGATCAGCAGAAACCAGTACCAGGGCACCAGCATCTTCGATGATGGTTGCGAGGCGGGAGCCCTCGGATTTTAATCCTTCAGGGAGCTGCACCAGAACTATTTTGGCCTTCCGTTGGTTTATTTCTCTCCTCAGTCTTTTCTCTTCAAGATCAAAGGAAGTTGTTTTCATCTACGTTTACCACGGCACCGTGAAAAGATTGGTCACACAAGCTACTTGCGAAAGCTCACTTGGAGGACTCACTCCCACCCGGGGAGCCATTCCCACTCCTGTTTACGTTTCTGAGTTGCTTGAGTCTTGTTGCGTTCACGTAGTTCAGCTAACCCTTCGAGCAGTATTTTTTGTTCGAGGCTCGCGACCAATTGTCTTGTGCCGATCACGGCATCTGCGTTCACAGATATGCTGTCGATTCCACACTGAACCAGGAATTCCGTGAAGTCAGGAAGATTTGATGGGGCTTCGCCGCAGATCGAGACTGTGCATCCGTTCTTGTGGGCTACTTGGATGAGGTGGGCTATTGCCCTTTTTACTGATGGGTCCCTCTCGTCAAAGTAACCCAGCAAGCCTAGTCGTTCGGAGTCCCTGTCTATCATCAAAACTCCCTGAGTAAGGTCGTTGGAGCCTATTGAGAATCCATCGCACAGTTGTGAGAACTCGTCAGCCATTATGACTATTGACGGTGTTTCAGCCATAAACCACACTTGGAAATCTCTTGAACGTTCCAGGCCTTCTTCCTTCATGATTTCAAGAACACGTTTTGCTTCCCACACTGTGCGCACAACTGGCAGCATGACCCATACGTTCTTGAGGCCCCATTCCTCTCTGCATTTTTTTATGGCCTTGCATTCCAATCTGAAGGCTTTCTCGTACCACTCGCTTATATAGCGGCTGGCACCACGCCAACCGAGCATAGGATTAGCCTCTACTATCTCGTATTTTTCGCCACCCTTCAATTCCCGATACTCGTTTGTTTTGAAGTCGCTGAGCCTCACGACTACTGGTCGCGGCTGAATGGCTCTCGCAACGGTGGCCATTCCCTCAGCCAGCTTGTTTACAAACTTGTCACCTTGCCCAATTTCTAACAGGTATAAAGGGTGCTCTCCTATGTAGCTAGCGAGAATGAATTCGAGTCGCATTAGCCCTATTCCTTCAAAGGGCAGATTTTTGTAGGTTGCAATCATTTCGGGAACGCCTAGATTGAGGTATATTTTGGTGGCTGTTATCGGAGCGGATGTAATTGCTGTTTGGATAGGCGCGGTCGCTGAGGCGGCTTGCTCTGTGAATTCACTCATGATTCCCTCGTATACGACACCGCTTTTTGCGTCTATGGTGTATTCTTGACCAGTCACCATCACACTTGTGGCATTTTCTGTTCCAACGATGCAAGGGATGCCTAATTCTCGGCTCACGATAGCCGCGTGACAAGTCACTCCACCCTTGTCAGTGACTATTGCTCCTGACAGCCTCATGAAGGGCACGAAGTCCGGGTTGGTCATTGTGGTTACGAGGACGTCGCCTTTTTTCATAAGTTCGGAAGCTTCTTCAGGCGTGAGGACGACTTTTGCCAAGCCAGCTCCCACGGCTCTTTTGCCAGCAGCTATTCCTTTGACAACAATCTTCCGCTCTAGTGGCTCCGGAAATGGAGCAGGCGGCTTTGGCGCCTCCATTTTTGGCTGCGCCTTTTCTAGGCTCCACACAGTTTCAGGCCTTGACTGAACAATGAAAACATTCTTCGGGAAAGAAAGGTCTCTGTCAATGGCGAATTCAATGTCTTGTGGATGACCATAGTGTTCCTCGATGCGTTTGGCAAGTTCAGTGAGCCTGGTTATCTCTTCGTCTGTCAGACACTGTTGTTCCTGCCTGTCAAGGGGGACACCAGCGTGAACGGTTCTACCGGTTTTCGGGTCACGAACGTACTCAGTCGTTTTCTTGGCTATCCTTTTTTCCAAGATTTTCAGAGTTTCTTTGTCTACCACGTAGTGATCTGGAGTTATAGATCCTGATACGACCGACTCCCCAATTCCCCAGTTAGCTTCGATGACTATGCGGTCGGATTCTCCTGTCACAGGGTCTATCGTGAACAGGACGCCAGCGGCTTTTGAGTTTATCATCTTTTGTACGCCAACGCTGATTAGAACTTGCTCATGTTTGAAGCCCTTTTCGGTTCTGTAAAAGATGGCTCTCGGAGTGAACAAGCTTGACCAACACTTCACGGTTTTTTCAGTAAGGTCCCTGGCTCCAGACACGTTTAGATAGGTCTCTTGCTGACCTGCGAAGGAGGCATCAGGTAGGTCTTCAGCTGTTGCACTTGATCTAACCGCCACGACGGCATTAGCTGATTTGGTTCTTTTTCCGAGTAGAGTGTATTCTTTCCTAATCGCCACTTTCAAGTCACGTGGCATAGGGGTCGCTTCGATTAGGTCTCGAATTTCCTTTGAAGCTCTTTCGAACTGCTGGGGGGCGCTTTCGGCGGTAACGACTTCCTCGATTGTCTTGTATATTTTTTCGGCGAGACCGGTTTTCGTGATGAAATTGTTGTATGCATAGGCTGTGACGGCGAAGCCTGGCGGGACAGGCATCCCTGCCTGAAGCATTTCGCCTAGATTCGCGTTTTTGCCTCCAACAAGTGGAATATCCTCTTTTCTCAAATC
>CAYFXU010000015.1:0-25450 GCA_964347145.1 uncultured Candidatus Bathyarchaeia archaeon | reverse complement strand
CAGGTAAAATGAAGGTGATGTACAAATCAAACTTGAATTTTCAGAGGTTCGACAGATATTTTCGCCATTTGCTGAGGAAGGGCTTCATAACGGAAATGAATGGGTCGGACAGGCGCATAGTGTTCAAGACTACTGAACGTGGCAGAGTTTTGTTGGAGGTTCTTAGAAAGGCGCAGGAACTGGTCTCTTCTGAAGAGTTCTAGGTCTATGCTGCTATGGCCACCTCCTTGATTTTTTCGTCGATTCGCAAGGTTACCTCTAGCTCGAAGTTGCTGATGTTGCTGATGTGGGTTGACTGAAAGTCAATTGTGGTTTGAGGGGGGATAATAAGTGTTGCCACGATGGTTTTCGGTTCATTAGGTTCTTCTTCTGGTAGAAGAAGCTTCCATAGGGGGTCAATTCTTATTCTGCGGGCTTCTTGTTCGTACTTGATAAGACCATAGTCGGAAAACAGCTTTGACAGTTTTGTGAGCTTGCTGGTTTGGATTCCGAGCTCACGTGCGAGGTCATCTATGCCACGCCACCCTCCGTCTTTGATGGAGGCGAAAAATCTCTCTATGCTCAAGGCAACCGTCTAGAGTAGATAAGAGGCTTCTTTTTAGTCTAGTAGAACCGTTAGTATAGTTTGCTCTAATCTTAATTTCTATGTTTCTTGTTTCGACTTTACTAGAAGATTACGCCCAATTTTCAGTACCTTAGAGTTGGACCCTTAGGACCATACTTTCTGTTCTACTTGTTTTATAAAACAGAAGCTGAATATACCATACCTCAAACCTGTGATTTGTAAAGAGGAGTTTTCGAGTAAACTTGGTAATGTACGGACTCCGCTCCGATGGCACGGAGGGATCTGAGAGTAGTGAAAAGGTTGGGGTTCAGGTCCAGGCGGATGAGGTTAGGGTAGAGTGGAGGTTGCTTTGGCGTGACCGCCTTGATGACAAGCTTAGGGCCGAGGGCATTGCAAATCGAAACTACCCATTGTTGTTTGTTGAGCGTGGGTTGGTGGTTGTTGCGACCAGGGATTTCAAGCCATTAGATCTTAAAGAGATTCTGCATTTACACAGGGTTCAGAATGTTGAGCGATTTGTTCCTCCTAATCCTTCGGTGGGTGGATGGGGGAAGTTCGCTCGCACTGTGCTAAACAAGCAGAGACGTGCTCAAAGATGGAAGAAACCTGCTCCGCGTCGAAACCGTGACAAGAGTCTGCAACTGAAGAAAGGCGGCAGGGGATGGCTGCACTATCGTTCGAATAGGTAAGCAGCGTTTATTCCTTCCAAAAAGGGTTTCAACCCTTGCTACGCATGTGTTATCGCTTTACGAGGGATTTTTTGCCTAGAGTTTTGAGTCTTGATCTCGGGAAGAAAAGGAAAAATCGAGACAGCTTGGAAATCGTAAGGGACATGCTGTCTTTTACTTCTGTGAAGATCAAGAAAACTAGGATAATGTATCAGGCTAATTTAAGCTTCCGGCAAACGGAAAAGTACTTGAAGAGTCTTCTGGAGAATGGTTTGGTGGAATGTGACGCTGACTCCTTCTATTTGATTACTTGTGAGGGTAAGGATTTTCTTCAGATGTATGACGATTACGTCAAGCGGCTTGGCAGAATTGGTGAGGAAGTCAAGGGCGCTCGAAAGGATAGGCTACTACTGGAGAACATATGTTTCAACAATGAATACACATGGAAACGAATGGCAAGAGAGAAAGAAGTTATCGTTGATTTCAAAGGAGAATGATGCGCGCGCGATATTTGTCTGTCATCATGTTCGCTGTCAAGTTGTGTCCTTCTCTGCGCACGAATTTTCTTCTAGATTTCTTGGTACGTTCTTTTCTAGATTTTCGCGTTCGCATTTTTCACAACCTTTTTCAGAATAGTTTGATAACACTACTGGGCACGTGCGCATTATATTAAAGGTAATAGCAATGCCATTTGTTCGGAATCTTCCTCCTGATTCCTTCAACACGCTGTAGGGTTTGTCGATGACTAGAGAAAATCCCTTAGTTGTTGCTTGTATTCCTGCTTATTGTGAAGAGGGCACAATAGCAAGAGTCATCTTGTCTGCACAACAGTATGTAAATGAGGTTATCGTTTGTGATGACGGTTCTGGGGATATGACTGGACAAATCGCCGAAAAGCTAGGGGCAATTGTTGTTAGGCATGACAGAAACCAAGGGAAGGGCCGCGCTTTAAAAACTCTTCTTGGAACAGCCATGAAGTATGACGCTGATATCGCGGTCTTGATTGACGGTGACGGTCAACACAACCCAAATGACATTCCGAATTTGATAGAGCCAATCTTGCAGTCGAAAGCTGATTTCGTGGTGGGTTCAAGGTTTGCAAATGAGGAAGAAATTGAGGCCCCATTCTATCGTAGAATTGGCTTGAGGGTTCTGAACTACTTGCACAAGAAAGTCAACAAGCTAACTGTTAGTGATGCAGAATGCGGTTTTAGAGCCATGTCAAGAAAAGCTCTGGAGGCTGTCTGTTACTTTGAAGACGGCGGATATGGTGTTGATGCTGAAATGTTGTCACTAGCAAAAAAGAACGGGATCGTAGTTGCCGAGGTACCCATAGTAGTGAAATACAAAGGATTGGAAAAAACGTCCAAGAAAACCCCACTAACCCATGGCGGACAGCTATTAGCGAACCTTGTGAGATTGGTTATGGAAGAACGGCCGTTGATGTACCTCGGCGTGCCTGGAATAGTAATTTTCTTTCTGGGAATGCTAGCTGCATTCTACATGGTCTTATCATTCGATCCAAGTCGGCCCCTTAGTCTTCATGTAATGCTTATTACTGTTGGATCGACAGTAGCCGGATTGCTGCTTGTCGTGACGGCTTTAATACTGTACAGTTTGCAAAGAACAAGCAAAAGGATAGATGACCTAATAATGTATCGAAACTCGAGAGACGCTAGCGATCACGAAACATAATCTTGATTTTCACGATTACATGCAGCTAGAGGATAAAAGAGAAATCACTTTAGCGGCGAGATTATATCTATTGCAGGCGCTCGTCTCTCTCATATCTTGCGCCGGAGAATTTCATAGGTGAAGCGCTACCGAGAGAGGAGGATGAGTGGAGGTGGCAGTTCTGTAGTTGCGGAGAAACCTGCCGGGGTGGCTGAGTGATTAGGCAGCGGGCTGCAGCTCGTGGTACGCCGGTTCGAATCCGGCCCCCGGCTCCAAAAGTTGTTCTTTGCTTTTTGATCTAATTATGCGCGCTCGCTCGCAGAATTACACTTTCATTTTTTCTGTCTGCTACCGGCATACGGTTCATATGGATGCCTTTCTTTGGGACTACGGGGAGAAAATGTTGAAAAATGCCTAGTCGAAGCGCGCGCAACTGTTCGTTTGTTCGACAAATCTAGAGTAATATTTATTAAGTATTAAGATGAACGATAGTTATTGACGTGCCCTAGAATGAGTGCTGTGATCAAGCAGGAACACAATTGCATCGGACACGCGTTGAATTTGAAGAAGACTATTTTGTTGGCTAGCATAGTTGTGTCATCGTTTTTTGTGAGAAGCATAGTTGCTCAAGAAGTGGCCCCGGATTTCACTTTGACTGATATTGACGGGGTTGAATTTTCTCTCAGCGAGTACAGGGGAAAGGTTGTTCTCTTGGACTTTTTCGCAACTTGGTGTAGTGCTTGTGTTGCTGAATTTCCTCATCTGAAGTTTGTGCATGATGAGTTTGGTGAAGATCTCATAATCATCTCGATTAGTGTCAGCCCGTCCTCCGATACTGTTGAGAAGCTTCAGCAATTTAGAGATGATCATGGGATAGACTGGTTTGTTGCCAGAGACACTGCCGGAGTGCATGATAAATATGGGAATATATGGCCCATTCCAACCTTGGTGATTATTGATCAAGAGGGGTACATACAACATCAACATTCAGGACTAACAGATGAATCGGTCCTACGAGAAGAAATCAACGAAATCATGCACGTGCCTGTCGATCCTGTGGCTCCCTACATTGAGATTCTTTTGCCTGAGAACAAGACATATGGAACAAGTTCAGTTTCCTTGAACTTCACCATTGACGAAGCAACCTCATGGATTGGCTACAGCCTAGACGGGAAAGAGAACGTAACTATCGGTGGCAACACTACCATAGTGGGTCTATCTGACGGGTCGCATGACATAGTGGTTCATGCCAAAGACTTCGCTGGAAACAACATTATCTCGGAAGCCATGTACTTCAGCATAAAGACTCAAACAGAGCCTTTCCCAATATTGATTGTTGCCCCAATAGTGATAATACTAGTAGTTGGAGCAGCTCTCTTGGTTTTTTTCACGAAATTTAGGCAATAAATCAGGAAGTCGTGGCCAAGATTCATTTAGGCTGAAACAGAATTGGGCACGAATGCTGAAAGAAGGAATAATCTATGAGCCGAAAAAGGGATGCCTAGGAAGACTTAATCTATAATTTTGATCGTGTCTGTTCCTTCAAATGGTGTTCTTCCATTGACTTCTCCCGTAATCCGCGCGCGCATAATGGTTTGTATGGTCATGAGCTGGCTGGTAGTTTGTAGTGGAAGGGTCAGTGCGGTTGCTCGTGTCGGGGACCCAGCACCAAATTTTTCGTTAACAGATGCCATCAGTGGTAATACAATAACTCTCGCTGACTACGAAGACAAAGTTGTATTGTTGGATTTCTTCGCAACTTTTTGTCCTCACTGCATCCAAGCCTTTGATGATGATTTGGTTCCCCTTTTTAACCAATCCTATGCCGATGATCCTTGGGTTATGTTTTTTTCGATAGATATTTGGCAATCCGGGATCACGGCTGAACAACTGCAAGATTTTGCCAGCGATCATGGCGTGGAATGGCCGATCCTTATGGGATCAGATTCTAGTATCATACAAGATTATGGAGTAACATGTATACCAACCATATTTATTATTGATGGCGATGGGTTGATCAGGTATCGCTATGATTGTGGTTCTCCGGCAGCTGAGATTCTTAAGGAAGAGATTGATGCCCTGCGGGTTCCATTGGCTACGGATACTAATTGCGACGGACTAGTTGACGTCTTCGACTTATTCACAGTAGCTATACCCTTCGGATCCACCCCGGACGTTCCAAATTGGAACCCAGCAGCAGACATAAACAATGACGGTATTATAGACACGCTTGACGTAATCTCAGTAGACTATCACTTCGGAAGGACTGCCTGATTTCGCGCGCGTGTGCGCGGAGTAGTCGATTGCCAGACGATGTGGCGGAGACCCTGTTGAATGAGTTCAATTCTATCTGTCAGCTTCAAATAACCCTTGGGTGGTGAGATCATTCCTAGTTTTAGAACAAAAATGGGGGAATTTTATGCATTTGCCAACGAGCAACGTAGAAGATTCTTCGCAAGGGAGAAGATTTTTGCATTTGAAAAATCGCTTCCAGCTCGCGTGAGAATGGAAGCTAAAGTTGAAGTTGATGTAAGGCTTGCTCAAAGTGTCGATATTGCAAAATTGGCTGACAAATTTGGAGCGAGAGGAATGAAGGAGGGGATCAGAAGAGGACACTTGTGTTTTGTGGCGAACGTGGACGGTGAGATTGTGCACTACAAGTGGGTTGCGTTTGATGAGGCGTATGTGTCTGAGCTAAGGAGAAACATACATGTCGATTCCGATTCCGCCTATATTTATTCCACTTACACTGTTCCAGAATATAGAGGATTTGGACTAGATCCCAAAGTAACGACAAAAGTTTTCGATTACTTATTCGAAAAAGGGATAAAGAAAGTGTACATTTTGGTTCAACATAGTAACCTCCCTTCACTGAGAGTTATGCAGAAATTGGGATACAGAAACATAGGTGAGATTGATTTCACTCAAGTGCTTGGTTTCGGACGGTACAGATGTGAAGGCGCAACGGAAAACGATGGCAACAAAATAAAGGAAATGTTCTTGCTCCAATAATGAAGAAAAAGACAGCGGAACGTGGGGGCATTTGAAATGAAACGATGCATGAGGTGTGTGCTACCTGAAACCTGCCCTAACATAGAATTCGATGAATCTGGAGTCTGCAGTGTTTGCAAGGAATTTGACGTGCAATGGGGTAAGTTCAAGCAGAAGGAATACTTGGCATCGAAGAGAATGGAATTAGAGCGAACATTTGATTTTTTCAGAAAAAAAGGAAAGTACGATTGCCTCGTTCCAATAAGTGGTGGAATGGACAGCACCTACGTCCTTTACGTCTGCAAGCAAATCTACAACTTGCGAGTGTTGGCCCTCAATTTCGATAACGGCTTTCTGTCAGAATTCGCCAAGGAGAACTTGAAAAGCACCACCTCGAGATTGAATGTCGATCTAATTTCGTATAAACCGGAATGGAATCTCGCCCGGAAGCTATACGCCCTTTTCTTCACCAAGACCGGAGAATTCTGCACCCCCTGCAACGTTGGAATCTGGTCAACGAGCTACAGAATCGCAAGAGATCTAGATATTCCATTAATCGTGAAAGGTTCATCAAGAAGGATAGAAGAACAAATTCCGAAAGGGTCTCCAGACTATTATTGTTCTCCATTTTACTTCAAGGAGGTCATACGTGGCGAGATCCCTTTTGAAGACGCGATGGATTATCTTCACATACCGCACAGCCTTACACAGAGAATTGGCTTATGGGTATCAAGGAGTGTTCCGTTCTATGGGGTAAGAACAATTTCCCTTCCCGACTATCTTGAGTGGAATTTGAAGACCATATTAAAGACATTGGAGACAGAAGCCGATTGGAAGCGACCTCCTGAAAAGCATCGCCACTTCGATTGCATAATGGATCCAGTGGCGAATTATCTCACACAAAAGAAATTGGGTTTCTCAGCAGCTTCTATATATAGTACACTTGTGAGGGACGGACAAATGACCAGAGAAGAAGCACTTCGCCGGACACTGGTAGATGAGAGAATGGCAACCCAAGAGCCTCCTGAACTTGAATTATGGTTTCAGAAGCTCGGTCTCTCCAGGAGCGATCTTGACGGATTCGAGAAGCGAAGCCCCTTGGCTTACGTAACCTTCAAAGAACGCTTGCTCGGAATCGTAGAGAATACAGCGTACAGGATTTTGAAAAGGACCCCTCTGACATCATGATTGCGGGCATCCCGCGATAATGCGCACGAATTAAGTTCAAGCATGTCTTGTGTGTCCCGCTGGTTTCGAACCCCGCATTCACTTAACATTTCGCGCGCGCAACCAAACTTCAAGGATTGACACGTGCGTGTGCGTGAAGTTGTATGTACCTCTGTGCTCGATTTTTCCTCTAGATTCTGGACATGTTCTTTTCTAGATTTTCACGTGCACATTTTTCACAACGCTTTTCAGCATAGATTGATAACACTACTGCATACGCGTAAGTTGAGGTATTTGAGATGAGAAAACAGAGAGCTATCTGCATATTAGTGTTGCTTTCGGCATTCATTGTCATCACAATCCCAATGCCTGGCGTAAAGGCGCAAGAGACGTTCCTAGGTTGGTTTGACGTGCCTAGCGACGGCACATCGGTGACTGGTCCAGTCTTACAGGCAGGAAGAGAGTATCGGTTCGTGGCGTATGGAATATTCTGGTCGTCTCCACCACCCTACTGGTACACGGCTGACGCTCAATACTACACCAATGACAATTGGGCAACCTATGCCCAGCCTGATGGCCATTCGTTTCTGCAAATCAACAACCAAGACGTGTATTGGGGGCCATTCAGCGGCAATGTAGCTAACCCATACTGGCACACCTATACAATCTACATAATATGGACAGATAGCGAAAGCGTTACCTTCAGAACCGTGGACTGGATCGACGGAAACTACGATAACAACGAATGCCACCTGAGGGTGGGCATATACGAGGGCCCAATTGTTCCACCTATGGGCGAAACTGCCTGGGCCTACGGCGGCGACTATTTCCATTGCTTCAAGGAGTATGGAATCAATAATTGGGGTTGGACCAACGGTCCGCTCGGACCCAACGGCTACGAATTCGACATATACGCAGGAGCCGGAAAGTGCGACATCACGAAGGGGACTGTGGTGGGAACGCTCACTATAAACTATGACGGTTCGACCGCCACAATTGCATACAACTTGAACGATCCCTGGGTGATGGATTACGCTCAGCTCTACGTTGGCTCTGACCCGCTGCCGATGACTGATAAAGGTAAATACACGGCCTCTCCAGGTTCATTCCCCTATAGCGGCTATTTCCCCGAAGGTGCGACGACCGCCGAGTTTACGGTGCCTGATCTATCAGGCCCAATCTACGTGGCCGCACACGCTGACGTATTTGAAGCATAGACACGAAAGCGACGGAACCAACGAACAAACCATTCACCTAGAAACTAGGTGATCTCCCCCCTTTTCTTGTCCGAAAGTGTGATCCAAACTCTCATTTTTTCTTCATATTGAATTCAGTTAGCACGTGCAGCGAAATCTTACCAAAGACAGTAAAAGATACAGGGCACGGGATTTTTAAAAAACCCAATCTGACATCTTGGTTGCGATATTTGGCTGTGATAGTAGCACAATCAAACAACGCGCGCTCATACACAGCGAATTGCTGAGAGTTGTCCATCTAAAGGGAATTCGCGGAGGATTTCCAAAAATCGATGAAGGAGTGGCATTAAATTGCGGGTAGCAGCCTTGACTTTTGAGGAGTTTCTAGATTCAAGAGATAAATGGAATTTCGCTGTCCAACGAAGCCTAGACAACCATATATTCCTCACATGGGAATGGCTTTCTTGTTGGTGGAAGCACTATGGGCACAAGAGAGACTTCATTCTTGTCACGATTAACAAAGACGAAGAAATCTTGGCCGCAGCCCCATTAATGCACACAGAGTATAATCTATTTGGACTGAAGCTAAGAAAAATAGAGTTTATCGGAGCTCCGGCATCAGACTATCACAGTTTCCTACTAACCGTAAAGAAGCCTGAATATGCAAGAATGATGATCAATCATGTAACCCATAATGCTCCATCTTGGGACTGCTTCGAATTTGAAGAAGTTCCTTTGGATTCTGAGACTGCATGTGTTCTAAGGACAGTTTCAAAGGAACCGTTTAGGCTTGAAGAGGAAGTAAACACGCTGTGTCCCTATATCATTTTGCCCGGTACGTTTGAAGAGTACTTTAAAGGACTTGGTTCGAATTGGCGAAGAAACATGCGCCGCTGGGGGAAAAAATTGAACAAAGATTTCAAGGTAGAATTTAAGATATACGATCGTGCAGAGACGATCGAAGAAGCCCTAAAGGTCTTTTTTGATTTGCATCAGAAAAGATGGCTGTCCAAGGGACAACGCGGCGCTTTCGCGGATAAGACATTTTGTAATTTTCACTATGATGTCGCGAGATCCTTCGCTGAAAAAGGATGGTTAAACCTGTGCTTTCTGACATTGAACGACGAACCTGTTTCAACGGTTTATGCTTTCAAATACGCACAGAAAATGTTCAATTATCTTTCCGGATTCGACCCACAATATTCAGAATATCGCGTTGGGCATCTTGTCTTCCTCTACCTCATAGAACATTCCATGAACAATGGAATAAAGGAATTCGATTTCATGAGAGGTGGTGAATCCTACAAAAGGCTATGGAACACAGTGATAAGAAAAAATCTGGAACTTAGGGCGATAAAGAAAACATTCGTTCCTATCGTCTACAATTGGATCGTGCATGCGCGCACAAGAGCTCTCATGAAAGACGATGGACTCTCTTCTTTGATGCGCAAAATTGGGCGCCAAATGTTTGGCAAAGTGTTACCCATGAATACCTAACGCACAAGCAATTGTGCGAGAGGAAAACGTTCCTGACCGCGTGGGCGAAGAATTGAGAGAGCAGCCGAAGAAGGTTATGTTGACCTTCGATGTTGAGGGTTTACCTCCAAAACAAGACTTCTTTGACGATGCTTCGGCCATGTACGTAAATAAGACATTGGATCTTTTAGAAGAGAAGGGTTTCGAAGGAATTTTCTTCCTCACCGGAACCGTCGGTGAGCAGATTCGCAGATATCCAGACATTGTGGAACGACTTGCTTGCCACAAAATAGGATATCATTCGTCATCTCATGCGAGACCAACAATAATCGAATATACTGACGTGGACAACTACGAAGAAGCCGTGGCTGAATCCGTGAAGAGGGAGACTTCACGGACGGGTTCCGGCCGTAGACGCTTCGAAGAAGAAGGCGGAATACTCGCGTTGAGAAAGACCTTCCCAAGAAACGACATAAGAGCCTTTCGAGCGCCCTTTCTTGCATGGTCTCCACCGCATTTGGAAGCACTCAAGCGGCTAGGAATCCCGTTTGATTTCTCATCTGGTATTTCAGATGACCCAACATTTTTTCGAGGGATCGAGTTTTATCCTTATCCTATACCGATTGACGGTGTAGTGAGAACGTTTGTTCACAAGGCACCTGGAAACTTCTTTGTACAACCAATAACAAGCACACTGTTACGAAGGAACGTCACCGTGCTGGCGATGCATCCATCGAATCTACCGGTCAAAAACCCCTTCGCTAGCGCAGACAAGCTAAAGGTTGGGGGAAAAATCAGAACAAAATTCATCATTTCTTTTCAGCGATTGTTGCTTGACAGTATTCACTTTCTCCAGAAAACTGATCTGATCCAAGTAACCTCGTCATTGAGTCAAACCTGGCAACCTCTATGTCAAGAAAAAATAGATGTCGAAAGAATATACCGGCTAAGTGTCCAAGAAGTAAAGCGCCTTTTTGGCTGTAATCCACGTTTCGTTCTCTCGCATTTCAGGCGTTTCTTTGGCCAACTCAAAGCAACCGAACTCAACTAATCAATTGAATAGACCTCGAAAAAGATTCCAGGTGTTGCAACACTATGATTGACATGTTTCCATTGATAATCTTATGGTCAATACTTTTTTCTCTCTCCTTTGGTGTTCTAGGTTTCATCTTTGCTTCAATGAAAAATGCGGCCAAGAAGCCCTGGCGAATCAAGATCAACGAAAGCTACAAGCCAAAAGTATCGATAGTGGTCCCCACATACAATGAATCAAGTATTATCCGTTTCAAACTTGAGAATCTGAGCAAGCTAAAATATCCGAAAGATCTGATGCAGATAATTGTGGTTGACAGCGACTCCAACGATCAAACGGTCAGTCTCGTGAATAAGTTTGTGAAGCAACATCCGGAGATCAACATCCAAGTTTTGACAGAGAGCGAGAGGAAGGGAAAATCTGCCGCTTTGAACTTTGCTTTGAAACAATGCGAAGGTGATGTCGTAATCGTTTCGGACGCTGACTGTTTCTGGCCTTCCGATATATTAAACAAAGCACTGCCTTTTCTAGCTGACCCAAACGTAGGAGCGATCTCAGGACCGAAGATTCTACTGAATCCCAAGCAGTCTTGGATAACTAAAACAGAAGATGCCTATTTGACCTCAGCAAATCTGATAAAACTCGGTGAATCAAAGATTAATTCAACACTTTTGTTTGAGGGAGGCTTCAGCGCCTACAAGAAAGAGGTGATTGAGGCTTTTGATCCTTACAATACGGGTTCAGACGACTCCGGCACGATAATAAAGATCGTTGAGAAAAACGCCAGAGCCATGCTTGTTCCAGAGGCAAGCTTCTTTTCTGCTTTTCCTGTGACCTGGAAAGGGAAAATAAGCCTAAAAATAAGAAGAGCAAATCAGCTTGTGCGAGTTTTCAGGAGGTATGCAACCTTACTTCTTAGAAAACGCGTAAAGAATTCGAAAAGGGTCATATTTCAAAACGTACTCGCTTATCTCTTCAGTCCTTTAATGTTCATTCTGCTTTTGGCAACAACAATTCCCTTGGTGCTGATTTTTCCATATTTTATGTTGATCTTTCTAGTTTTCTTAATTCCTAGGGTGAACACGTACCTGTTCGAGACTGTTCAAAGCTACCTCGTGCTTTTCCTTACCATTTTTTCAATAGCGTTGGGGAAAAAAACTGTAGCTTGGGACAAACCGGAGGATAGAGATTTAGTCACAGAAGATATGCTTCGCCAACGCATGCTGATTTAGCCTACAAAACTTGGCCAATACTGTTCCTTTGATTTAATCGTTTTCGTTGAGGATCTCTGGTTTTTGAAAAGGAGGATGCATAGTCAATTTGATAAATGTAGGGATAATTGGACTAGGAAAAATGGGGAGACTGCATATGATGAGTTGTTCGCACATCGACGACGTTAGAATAGTTGCTGCAGCTGACCCATCAAAAAAGGCTCTGAACAGAGCCAAATCCATTGGCGTCAATAATCTCTATACTGACTACCGAGATTTGGTGAGCGCCTCTCTTAACATAGACGCGGTTCTCATATCTCTACCCAACTACCTCCATTTTCAAAGCGTTCAATTAGCTTTGGAAGCTGATCTTGACGTCTTCGTAGAAAAGCCGATGGCCTCTTCAGTGGAGGAATGCCGAAAAATCGTAAAGCTGGTGGGAAGGAGTAGCAGGAAATTCATGATTGGTCACTGTATGAGATTTTTTGATGCAGTTGAAAAGATGAAAGATCGCTTTGAAAAAGGTCATATTGGAACCTTGGAAGTTGTCACACTTGAGGAGGTTATGAACGGGCCTTTTGCGCATCCAGCGGTCCCCGCGCCAGTATCTGACTGGTGGTTTGACCCAAAGAAGGCGGGGGGAGGAGTTCTAATTGATCTTGGTTATCACATGATTGATTTGTTCCGTTTCTTCGTTGGAGACTGCCAGCTAATATTTTCGTGCTTAGATCACAAGTTCAACCTTCCAGTTGAAGATGGGGCGATAGTACTATTGCGTTCATCCAATTCTTCTGCCAAGGGAATAGTGAATGTCGGTTGGTATCAAAAGGCGATTTTCCCAAAATACGACTTGAGGGTCATTCTCCATGGTAACGCCGGATACATGTCCAGTGATGATTTGTTGCCAGGTAACCTTTATTCTCACGCCATCAAAGAAGGAACAAAAAACTTTTTCCGCAAAATCGTTGGAAAAAAAATACGCCCCTTGTCTTACACATGCTATTACGAATCACACTACAAAGAGTTAAAACATTTCTTTGATTGCATAAAACAAGATTTGGATCCATCTGTTTCCGCTACTGATGGATTAAGGACCGTCGAGCTTGTCGAAGAAGCATACAAAATCTGCAACAAGAACTTTCGATAGAAAACTTATTTCGTGAAACAGAAATGTCTGATGTTTTTCCCAAATTTTGGCGCTTAGGCTCATATAAATATCCAATGTATCGATCTAAATTTCATACTCTTTTCGAGCTTTCTTTAGAAAAGTCGTCTTTGATCCTGGACGCTGGTTGCGGTGACAAAGGCGGATACATTCTCGCCACACCGATAGAGGTTCTAGGCATCGGTTTGGACATTGATCGCAAAAACATGAAAAAAGCAGCGGAAAGGTCTAAAGAACTCAAATTGGATAATCTCTCATTTTTGGTTGGTGACCTCGAGAAAATGCCGTTCCGTAAAAACATTTTTGATGTTGTTGTTTGTTGCGATGTCTTGGAACACGTTAAAAATCCAGAAAAAGCAATCAGAGAGTTAGCGTTTTCGGTTAAAAAGGGAGGCGAGTTGCTAATCTGCACAACTAACGCGTTTAACCCTGCAATGTTTGTCGACGGCGTACTTCCCAAACACGTCTCTAGCGTTATAGTTCGCAAATCTGGTGCTTTTCACTACGAACGAGTTTACAGGCTTAATCCGTGGAATTTTGTGAGAAAACTAAATAGATACGGATTGAAGGTGGAAAAGTTCTTGATGTTTGGTTATCCCCCGTTTGGGCAACCTTGGATATATCACTACTCAAAAACCAAACCTCCCGCGATCTTCTCTCTCTGGATCCTATTCGACAAACTAACAAACGCCGGTTTTTTGAAGAATTTCAAAGAAGAAATATTGGTTGTTGCGAAATCGCCAACAGACTAGATGTATGTCATTCTGAATCTGGGCCTTTGAAACTTGTGACAAAACTGATCTACCAAGGGAGTTAGAATGGGCAGCATCGTGAGTTTAGTCCGGACACACAGTTCTGAAGAAGAAATAGAAGACTCTCTCTCGGTAGCATTAGATCTCATTAATTTCAAGCGAAACGTTCCAGTAAAATCTGTAGCCATCAAAGCAAATCTTTGCTATTACTGGAATGCTGCTACAGGATACACCACAGACCCTCGAGTTGTGGCTGGAATCATAGATTGCATTCGTGAAAGATACGGCATGAATACTCATATTCGAGTTGTCGAGGCCGATGCCACTGCCATGCGAACAAAGCATGCATTCTTGATGCTGGGGTATGAGAAGCTAGCTAGGGAAAAGAGTGTAGAGCTTTTCAATCTTTCCAACGACAGTGTGAATGAGAAAAAGGTTCGGGTGAACGGACGCGAAATCAGGTTTGAGATTCCTCAGTCACTGTTGAAAACTGATCTCTTCATTAATGTGCCAAAGTTGAAAACAATGCGTGCAACTCACATCACTTGTGCTCTCAAAAACATCTTCGGTTGCATAGCCTCACCAAGAAAAATAGTCTACCATCCATTTCTGGACGAGGCCATCGTTGGGATAAACAAGCTATTGCATCCTCACATTACAATTGTCGACGGATTGATCGCGTTGGGTCGTTTCCCTGCTAAATTAGACCTTACTATGGCAAGTACCGACCCGTTCTCAATTGATTGGATTGCTTCACAGATAATGGGATATAACCCATCTAGAATTGGGTTCCTAAAAGTTGCAATCAAGGAAAAACTTGGGAACCCGGAAAAGATTCAGACTCGTGGAGAAAGTATGATTGCGTTTAAGAACGCATTTCCCAAAGAGAACTTTTTCCATTCGGCACGGTGGTGGGATGTCCAATTTAAGCTCCTGAAGTTATATAGCAAGATCGTTAAGGATGTTATCCCTCCTTTTCTTGAAGGAGTCTGAAAAAGTTGCGGGCGCATTCACGTGTCTATACATTGGCATTTTCCAATGTGAGATGATTGTTTGATGAAGCCTAGGATAGACCTACGGATCTGTGTGAGAAGTTGTGAAGCTGTCGTGAAGAAAGCCAAGCATGCATTTGGTAAAGGTTCTGTTTTCCATGCATTGGTTTTCCATGCACGCGCATGAGAGTGGGTTCATGGAGAGACGAGACTATGTCACAAGATTTGGCTGGTTGGGGAGATTCATTTTTTCGATGTATCTTCGCCGTGAGCCACAAAAGCGAAAAATGCTTTTGAAGAACATTCCAAAGACTACGGTCTTGTTAGATGGTGGTTGCGGTTGGGGTATTCATTCTGGAGGTTTTGAAGACAGAACATGCTGGCTTATCGGGCTAGATATAGTCAAGAAGCACCTTATTGCGTACCGTAAATGTATCCATAACAATGTGTCCTGTATTTTGGCAAGTCTTGACTGTCTGCCTTTTCGACCTAACAGTTTTGATGGATGCGTTTTACAGGATAGTCTGGAGCACACAAACAATCCCTTAAATGTTTTGGTTCAAATACAAACAATACTAAGTCCCTACGGTACACTGGTCGCTACTGTTCCAAACTGGTTCAGCTTTTTCTTGGATGCCAACCCCTTCAGTGCAAAGACACATCATCACTTTCATTCGCCTCTAGGCTGGAAAAAGTTTATCCAAAGAGCTGGATTTCAAAATTGTGATGTTTCTTCTATTGCCTTTCCGATTTTGAATTTACCGTTCCTAGCAAGACATTTCCATATTTTTGGAATAGGCATGATGTTAAGAGCCCAAAAAATAGAGCGCGCGCGTGAAAGTGTAATGAAGCGCACACATTGAATAGGATGTGACAGTTGGATGAAGCCCGTTGTGACCATAGGAGTCTGTGTAAGAGATTGTGAATCGTACATCAAGGAAGCTATTGACAGCATTTTGGATCAGGACTTTCCGCACGAGCGTATAGAAGTGATATTTGTGGATGATGGCAGCAAAGACAAAACGTTGCGTATCATATTAGATTCCGTTCCAAAGATGGATATGCAGGTGAAAGTTTTCCACGATGAATGGAAAGGTCTGGGATCAGTAAGAAATAAGGTAGTGTACAATGCTAGTGGAGACTACATTGTTTGGGTTGACGGTGACATGATATTGCCAAGGGATCATGTGGGAAAACAAGTAGAGTTTATGAAGCACAATTCAAGAGCTGGAATTGCCAAAGCTAGATGGGGGACGTGGCTTGGAGAAAACTTGGTTGGTTTCTTGGAAAATATCGCATTTCAAGCAGTCGATTTCAAATATGGAGGCATAGTAGCCACGCAAAGTCGGGTGATGGGCACCGGCGGATCTATTTACCGAGTCAAAGCCATCAGACAAGTTGGAGGATTTGACGAACACATCAGTGGAGTAGGTGAGGACGCTGATGCTGAATATAGGGTGAGAAAGGCTGGTTGGTTGCTTTACAGGGCTACCGCCGCCTTGTTCTACGAAAGGCATAGGAAAACGTGGAAAGCCCTTTGGGATGAGGGTTTTTGGCACGGTTATGGGGGAAATTACATAATTCGCAAAAACAGTGGCATAATGGCTTTCTACAAGACGACTCCTCTGGCAGGGTTTTTGGCAGGCATTTGGTATTCGATCATCGCATATAAGATGATGCGACGAAAAATCGTCTTTTTGTTACCGATCCAATATGCTTTCAAAAGAACAGCTTGGTTTTTTGGTTTTCTTAAGGGTCAGATAGTTGGATACAAAAAGCAAGACAAAAATGTGCGTGTGACATCGCGTGTATCCACCACTGCTCAAGGGCCTGGTGCATATTCAGGTCCTTCAGCGATGGCTCTAATCAATTCTTCTCCTCCTCGGTTCAAGGGTGGAACCCAAGGATATTCGTTGTTGCTTTCGAAGATCGTTAAAGCCATATCAGACCTCCATTGAAAAACGGTATAGCCATAATCAAGCTCATTGCAGAGTCTCATTATGTTGCCGAACCAAATCGCCTCACGGTCTTCACCATAGGTTGAGAGCTCTGAGTCTCCTTGGACGCTATTATATCCAAACTCCGTAATTATGCCGGGAAGGTTATTGTCTACCAAATTCTGCATAGCTACAAGGTTTGGGTCGAGCATGATTCGTCTGACGTCTTCGTATAAATATTCACCGTTAGGGAAATAGTACGTAAAACCAGTTGAAAGTTTTCTATAAGCATGTATGCCATAGACGATATTTGTCCCATTAAGTATTTGACCTTGTGCTACCGCTTGAGCGCTGTCCTGTCCCCAAAAATTGAACTGATAAACCACGAGATGGTTATCTCCTTTTGCCCGCAGTCTATCGACAATTTCTTGGCAAGTATCGAAATACAATCTATGCATGTCAAACTCTGGGCTCCATCCGTTAGGTTCATTCCAAAGCTCATAGATAACGTTCGGGAAATGCCCATACTCTGCTGAAATAGAATCGACGGAACCTGCCCAATAATTAATGAAATCCTCGGGACTCGTGAGTATTCCTCTCTCCGTAGGCTTGGTGTAAGGATCCCAAGGAATACCAGTTTGTCCACCATACGGATCACCAACAGCGTAAGTGACTAACATAACGTACATGCCTCTTCGGTTTGCCTGATCGATAATGTAGGCAAAGCGATCCCTCGCTGTAACACCACAGTCGATCTCATCCTGATCAGCAAGCCAACGTTGTACATCGGGAAGAAAGAGTCTGAGAGTGTTGAAGCCAAACGATCTCATTCTGTCTAGATTATACTTCACTGCATCTGGAAGCCATAGTCTATAGCCATAGTCATTCATGGAACCTTCTGGGTGCCACCATCCACCAGGAACACCAATATGATGTGGCTTGTTAACGCCTCGCAGATACACCACATTCCCTTCGTCATCTTTAATATGTGTTCCTTCAACATGTAATGGTGGAGCGTAACCAAGACCAACAGACCCCGAACTCGCGATCTTGATATAAGCCGAGTCTAATGACGACACCGTCAAGCTAAGACCGACGGTCCCTATCAGAATAATGGCGGTGAGAATTACCAAGCTGGACCTAGAAGTCTCCATTTTCTCTCGGCACTTGTCATGGTAACCCCGAGGAGATGTGTTCATGTGCTCTCCTTATACACAATGCCATTAGTGACATATAAACTCTTCTATCTTACGACATGCTTCAGTATCCACAGTTCATCTAAGAGGACTTAAGCAACAAAAGTGCAAGCAATTGGAAAGTATGCATAGGATAGAAACGAGAAGATGAATCTCTTACAAGGGATCGATTCGAAGTCAGGGGATCACGCGCGCGTGTCGATCCCCATGTCTGAGAAAGAAGCAGCTACCATGTAGAAATAGCGTAAACTTTGCTTGTAGCTGTCCCTGAACCTGAACTTTGTATTCTAAGATAATAAACGGTGTTTTCGTTCAAACCCGTCAACGTTAATTTATGATTGGTGACTTCTGCGACGTCTTCAACAACCTGCCCTTGAACATGGTCAATGTCCCAATAATCAAAGCCGCCAATATCTGCTGGGTAAGGACTGTGTCTTTTGGTGGCGTTGAACAATGGTGAAGTGCTGTACTCAACTTTGCTTGTAGCCGGTAAGTCAGTTGTCCATGAAATACTTATACTGTTGCTCGTAGGTGTCGTTGTAATATTATTTAACGAAAAGATGGGGCCCATCGGGATTAAGTCAAGGTAGTCTCGGTAGTCCCCAGGAAAGTATTGTTGTCCAGGTCCATTATAACTATACGAGGTAAAACCGTCGTCTCCTAAGTTTCTTAGAATTTGGACTTGCTGGGCCCAAGCTTCTGGGGGTTTATTACTTAACATGTGCTCGAGGAAAATTGTGTGTGGAATAATGCCTTCAGGTCCACCTAACATCGATACCGCATTATTGATCCACATCTGTAGCGTTGCATCATTCGTTGTGTAGCCGTGTGACCCACTGAGTTCAATGAGTCCGTCATATGCCCATCTTGCTGGGTCTTGACCGACATAATATCTCGAGTTGGCTGGGTCAACTGGAAAAGTGTAAGCGCCTATCTCAATATTGGGTTTGACTTCTCTTGCCCAAGTCACTAAGTCCTTAACGAAGTCATCTATCAGCCGTACTCTCAAGTCCATGAACTCTCCGTAGCGAGTTCCTCCTGGTGCAAATTCATCCCAGTTAGTTATCGTTTCGCCTAAATACTCTTCAATTTTTGCCTTTGCTGTCTGGCTATATGGAACGTCTGTACTATCATATCTGCAGTAGTCAAGCATTATACCATCAACATCATATTTCGTGATGACTTCTTGAATGAGAGCTTTCCATCTGGCTCTGACGTTGGGATTTGTGGGGTCAAGCCAGTTGACATAAGAACCATCTGGCCTTTGGTTTCGCCAGGGAAGTTGTTCCGAATATTCAGTATGAGCGTAAAGAACACCTGGGCTATAGAAGACTTTTACCCCCTTAGCCTTAGCTGCCGTCATTGCATCCCCCAAAAAGTCTATGTCTGAATGAGAGATGATGTCGCTGTGATACCAGCACCAGCTTGTGTATCCCCACTTGCCCATGAGGGCGAAGATATTGTAGCTCTTTAGGGTATCAAACAGCAAGTTCCAGTCAATCTGAGTAGAAAAGGTTTCTGGAGCAATCCATGCGTAGCGTATCTCACTGCTATACGATAACTTGTTGATGTTTTCAGCATAACGAAGGGACCCTGAACCAGGGATCTTGATATAGGCCGAGTACAACGACGACACCATCGAACTGAGGCCGATGGTCCCAATCAGAATAATGGCGGCTAGAACTACCAAGGTTGACCTAGAAATTCGCATTTTTTCTCGGTACTCATTACGGTAAACGCGAGGAAATATGTTCATATGCTCTTCTTATATACGGTAGCATCAGCAACATATAAACTCTTCTATCTTAAGATTTACGTCAGCATGCGCGCGCGTAAACGTGCAAGCAATTGGTATGCATAGGATGGGAACGAGAGGATGAATTTCCGACAAAGGATCGATTTGAAGTCAGGAAACCTGATTCTAGTTGTAGTTGTCGTACAAGTTTTTACATGTGCAACAATAGTTCTTGATAATCCAGTTGCTAGAGGAGTTATTGGCTTCCTTTATTTAACATTCGTCCCAGGGATTGTCGTTTTGAAACTACTCAAATTGAGGAACCTCGGGTCGTCCGAAACTGTCATCCTCTCCGTGGGGTTGAGCGTTGCTTTTCTAATGCTAGCTGGGTTATCAATCAACGAAATAAGCTCATTTGTCGGCGTATTGGCGCCTTTGTCATTGGTACCTTTGATAACGATCATAAACTCTCTCGTCCTTCTATTTTGTTCTTTAGGCTATGTCACAAACAGAAAAGATTTTGGAATAGACTTCAAAGATATAAAAGGGTTGAAACTTTCTTACGTTTTGCCTCTTGTTTTTCTTCCCTTACTTAGCATAGTCGGAGCTTTGCTGGTCAGCTCATCTCAAAGCAATTTCCTGTTGCTTATCATGATTGGAGCGGCCTCGACATTAATAATTATAAGTAGTCTGTTTGAAAGATTGGTTCCTTCGAAATTCCAAGTTGGCGTTTTGTTCGTCATCGCATTCGCGCTTGTATTCCATGTATCGCTCATATCCAGCTATGTTCTGGGATATGATGTGAACGTTGAATACTATTGTTTTGAGAGAACAAAAAATAGTCTCTATTGGAGTTCAACTGGCCCAAAAAGCGCATACTTGGAATATGACAAGGTCAATGGAATGTTGAGTGTGACATTACTTCCCACAATCTACGCTACAATATTGGACCTACCGTCGACGTGGGTACTAAAAATCGTGTTTCCATTGATTTATTCCTTTGTTCCTGTTGGTTTGTACCTATTGTACAGGGAGCAGTTCAACAAACGAATTGCATTTGCTTCGACTTTTTTCTTCATGGCGAATTCGGTTTTTTTCACCGAAATGTTGGGATTGACTAGGCAGATCGTCGCAGAATTGTTTTTTGTTTTGCTTTTCTTTGTGCTTCTGAAGGAGAAAATCAAGCCGTTACAAAGAAATTTACTTTTCATAATCTTCAGCGTCGCCCTAGCATTATCACATTATTCACTATCCTACCTTTTTACGGCTTATGTTTCTTTGGCATGGTTTCTTCTGTTCTTTTTGCGGAAAAGAACAGGGAGGATAACTGCAAGCAAGGTTGTCATGCCATTCCTCGTACAATTTTCGTGGTATATTTACTTGTCTGCCTCTGGACCGTTTAAGGGCCTTGTAGGCATGGGAACTCATGTATTCTCAAGCTTCTCCAGCGAACTCTTCATCTTGGAATCGAGAGGGAGTGATGTTCTGAGGGGCATGGGAATGGAAAGCGCGCCCTCTATTACCCATCTACTTGGAAGAATCTTTGCTTATGCTACGGAGTTATTGATCGTAGTTGGTTTCATTTTCTTAGTGGCCAGACGGAAAAAGAAGATGGTTAATTTCGAATATTTCATCCTAATATCGTTGAGTATGGGTATATTAATATCGTGCATAGTCCTGCCCAATTTCGCCGAAACTTTGCGGATGACTAGATACTTTCACACTGTTCTTATACTCGTGGCCCCACTGTGCATTACAGGTGGTGAAGCCCTATTCAACTTCTTTGCACGTACGCTCATTAAGACTGAGTCTTACATTTTGCTTTTGATCCTGATTGTGCTTGTACCCTACTTTTTCTTTCAGACAGGACTCATCTATGAGATTACTGGAGAAACCAGCTGGTCTGTACCTTTGAGCAAGCATAGAATGGGTGTAATACCTTACCTTATGGGATTTATTGATGAAGAGGACGTGCTTGGCGCTATGTGGTTATCAGAAAGAACAAACACAGAGCATTCGCCAATCTATTCTGATGATATGGCGAAGTACACCGTATTAACTAGCTATGGCATGATAAGAAGGGATCAAACTGAAACATTTTCTAATACTACAACATTTCAAGCTAACGGTACCATCTATCTAAGAAAGATGAATCTTATTTTTGGTGTCTTGTTCGAACGACGCGGGAACATAGAGAGCGTGTGGAATATCACTGAGATTTCTCCTATCCTTGGCAATATGAACAAGGTATACTCAAACGGAGGTTGCGAAATTTACAAGACAATGAGCAACCAAACTAGGTAATAGTTTTACAGTTTATGGACTTGAAGAAAACGATTCAAAACTTTAATATTGTATATAGGATGCGGATCATGCTGCAAAATATGTTCTATGCCAGAAATCTAATGTTCAATTGATGCGCGTGCGAAGTCTGACTTAGAAAGGAATTGAAGGAAATGAAACACGCACTTCCCAACATCTTTTTGATAGTGATGGATACTGTTAGAGCAGATCACCTTTCTTCTTATGGTCATCATCGAAGAACTTCTCCAAACATTGACAAGATCGCGGAGCATGGTATCTTGTTTGAAAATGCCTTCTCGGCAGGAATATGGAGTCCTCCATCGCACGCTTCCATCTTCACGGGGAAATACCCTTCCTATCACAAAACTCTCGGAAGAAACATCTATCTTGCGAGGGATAACACAACTCTCGC
Organism: uncultured Candidatus Bathyarchaeia archaeon; assembly: GCA_964347145.1. GTDB lineage: Archaea > Thermoproteota > Bathyarchaeia > Bathyarchaeales > Bathyarchaeaceae > CAYFXU01. Next base: position 2,976 of record CAYFXU010000015.1, on the reverse strand, counting down.
ACAGATTCTTGGGGCCAATGGTTACTCAACGATGGGAATAACGAACTGTGGTCTTCTAGGCCGAGGAACAGGGTTTGAGAAAGGCTTTCAAAGATATGTTGAACCGTCTAGGTGTCTCACTAGGCCGAAAGAATTGGATAAAGCAGACACCTTATCAATGCTTTTGGAACTTCTTACTCACGCCCCGAAAGATTTCGTCAAGACTCTGGTCTTCGGTCCCGATCAGTACAACTCCCATACCAATGAGATCATCAGAGACTTCATCAGAAGCAAAAAGGCAAATAAAAAGCCTTTCTTCTTATTCGCCAATTACTTCAACTGTCACGCACCATACGATCCTCCTAGACCATTTAAAGAAAGATTTTGCAATGGTTTCACGGAACCCAAGCTTTTCATTATGGAACTTCTTTTGGAAAGAATATTTGGCAAAACGAGACAGAGGATTCCCAACAAAAACTTGGAGATTGACAAACTGAAATACATCGCAGCTGGCGCTTCTGAAGCCCGTTTCCGCTACATGGCAAAGGAATTGCAGATATCAGAGAACGAATGGGAAGTCATACGGTCTTGGTATGACGGAGAAATAGCGTACCTGGACTATTGCATAGGCGAACTCACCAATTTCCTATACAATGAGGGTGTTTTTGACAATACCCTGATGATTCTTACCGCCGATCATGGGGAAGATTTCGGTGAACACGGCCTAGCAAGCCATCATTTCGGTCTTTATGACAGTCTCCTTCACGTTCCCTTAATAATGAGCTACCCATCCTTGATCCCAAGAAAAAAAAGATTACCACAAATTGTATCAACAATAGACATCTTGCCAACGGTTCTCTCCTTATGTAACATTAGCGTCAAAGATGAAATTCAGGGCAAACGTTTAGATCCATTTGAAAAACGAAAGATTCACAATTTCGTTTGCGCCGAATGTGGAGAATCCGTGACCAAGTTAAGGTTTTGGGAAATGTTCAGTTCAAAACTTCGATCCGTCGATAGAGGATCAAAGTGTCTAAGAAACGAGCATCTAAAATACATATTTCACCCTAGGGGAAGAGAAGAGTTGTATGACACGGTTAAAGACCCGCTTGAAGAGAATAATATTGTACATGAACACCCGGACGAAGCTAGGTACTTAAAAAGGCAGTTGGAGAAAAATTTGGACATCACATACTTCGGCCCGAGAGAGTCCTTTCGGGATGCAAACGACAGAAATGAGATGATGAAAAGGCTAAAAGCCCTGGGCTACGTTTGAGTTGGAAAGATGATCTCCGACCTTTCCTTTACTCACAGACCTTTTCTTTCCTCTCAGCCTCAAAATGCGCCCACCACTATAAAGGCGGCGGAAAAATTTGTGATTTTTCTATGTTATAGACTAGAGGTTTGTTTCACAACATTCAATATGTTGGGCACATAGCTATTCTGCAACAGAAGTGAATGCGGGTGAGAACATGAAGAAGCAAACTTTCGTTCAGAAGTTGTTTTTGGTTGTTTGGCTTTTCAGCGTGATGCTCATGGGATTGTTTGCGGACCGCCGAGTTGTTTCCACGTCAGACTACGTCCCTATTAAGTGGGGCATAATAGTCCTTGGCAACTTCGACTATTACAAGCACCCTCCAGGAAACAATGCAATCCAGAAAGCTGAGCATTGGGTGCAATCGGAGGGTGTTCCTTATGACATCATTGAGGATGATGACATCGAAGCACCCACTGATAACCCCACATCTGGGAAATATCCTCTGCAGTATGCTGATGGACGAAGAAGATATGGCATTTTTGTGGTCATAATGAATTACTACATAGATACTTCCGCCAAAAATGTGAACTATATTTATTGGGCTGTTGGGAATGGAACGAATATTGTTATCTTTGGAATGGCTGCTAAATATGTTCCAGACCTTCTGGGTGTTTCTGCCAGTGACGTTTCATATTTTGAGGACTATTACATCACTTCAGTCAACTGTACTATTCTCAAAACATTCAGCGATGGACTCATAGAGTATCGTCAAGGCACCATTGAAACTATGACTATTGACTTCTATGTAAATGCGAATCTTTCTGATACTGAAGGCAAAACTGTTTATTATACGATGCGCAGCAACACTGGCAAAGATTGGACAGGGATGGTGGATACAACCTACGGTTCGGCAAAGGTTTTCTGGAGCACAGTTATTCCTTCTTACCACAAGTTCTTTCAGTATGGCACCTTCCAAGACTTCTGGGAAACAAGAAATCTGAAATTCATCGGGCATGCAATAAACTTCATGTTTAAGCAGGTCAAGTCAATTGATCTGACCCTTCAGGGATACAAAAAGTGGGGTGGGGCCATAACCTATAGACTTGACCAAGACACATATTTCGGCATAGAGCAACCAAATGAGACTGCCATGCAACAAGGATGGTATTTCGATGTCGTTGTTTGTCCGTTAGGTTACTTAACTGGCATGACTTCAATGTATGTAGGCTGGCTCACAGACGGTATGCCAGATGGTTATGACGGCTCTCCAAGCTCGACAGTGAAACATGGAGATTTCACCTACATGGTAGAATCCGTGGACCCTCTGAAATATACTTCAAGAAAGTTCATAGTGTATAATAGCACCGAAGGTGGCGACTATGACCGAATGAAACTAGACTACAATAGGAACCAAGATTTCAGTGATGAGGTAGAATATCAAATGTGGGAAAACCAAACTCATGTCTCAGTTTTCGGGTCGTATTATTGGTGCTATACAAGCAATCTGGCTAACCCGACCGCAGTCAGGCTTGGTTGGTGGTGTCCACTTAGAGAGAGACGTAGCGACTTTTCATGGTGGAAGATACAAGGTCAAAAAGGTTACCTAACCTACGGACTTCACAATTGGCAACATCAAATGTGTGGGAACGGTTCCTTAACTAGCCATTATGTCTACTGGAACGGTTCTCAATTTCTCTTCAACGAAACTTGGATTCAACAAAAATTCACCGAAGCAAGAG
>CAYFXU010000014.1:0-25883 GCA_964347145.1 uncultured Candidatus Bathyarchaeia archaeon | reverse complement strand
CCACTTACGCGCGCTGATTCTTCCGTGTGGGCGATGGAGTTCAAGTTGGGTAAAAAACTAAAGATGTGGTTGTGGCTATCAACGCTCCTGCGATGAAGCAAATTGGCTTTCCTTCTTTTCCGGTCGGTATCATGTCCCGTATTACAATTTAGAGAATAAAGCCCATAGTCATCGAGAAGACTAAGAACAACTGCGTTTTGTTTGCAATCAAGAGTAAACCAAAAAAAAGCTCCAACTATCGGCCCTGCAGACTGCAAGAAACGGTTTAATCTACCTCCAATCTTTTCATTAATATGTTTTGAGTACGTTGAAAGAGCGAAAGCCCTGACAAAGAATGGGGTGAGGATGAGATAGGCAAGATCACCGTAGGCTTCAAAAAAAACCGGGATGACGACGCCCACAAGTAACCCGTAAGCCACTAGTCCGGCCGCTTCAAAGCGAGTCACGCCCTTCTAGCAATGGAGAGACTGCTTTTGGACCTTGGTGTACCTCAAGAGCGGATTAAGAAAGAGAAAATTCCAGGTTATTAACAAAAACCTATGTTTAAGCGCGCGCTTTCGGAATTGGTCCCACGGCTCTGTTATCAGGCGCTGGCTTGTGGAGCTCATGCAAAAGAGTCTTGGTGAGATCAGAGATCTCAAAGAGGTCCCTGACTACGTTGAGGATACTGGCGAGGTGAACTGGCTCGTCCAAGAAGCTGTGGAAAAAGAGATACCTATCCCGGTCATCACCCATTCGTTGATAGAGCTGTTTAGGTCGAGAATGAAAGGTAGCGACGTGGCTAGAGCAGTAGCCATGAACAGTCACGGCTTTGGTGGCCACCCCTACGGCAAAGACGATTACATCGCCAAGGAAAGGAAGACCAGCAGAATTCATCCAGTCTGATCTTCGACAAGAATAACCCGTGCTGGCGCTCCATGCGCGCGCGGCCAAGTTCCTATCAAGCCGCCAAACTCTGTTACGCCAACCGCGAACTGAAACAGGCCTTCCCTACCAGATGAACCGCCGATCAAGAAGTATCTATCTTTCTTGAAGTGAATTATGGCGCCAGTCTTGGGGTCATAATAGGCAGTTATACCTTTGTCGGTGTCGGATAAGTGGAGGTCGTGTGAAAAAACAGTCGAACTTCTCTCTCCTTTTCGGCTGCATTCCTGATCATGACTTTTCTGAGGAAAACGTCATGGAAATGATGAACTCCACCTTGAATCTGCAATTCTATTTGGAGACCGGGGTTTTTCAGCGAAACGTCTGTGACCAAAGAATCTTCTTTGTGACGGAATCTTTTATTCCAAGAGCCGTTTATCCAAGAAAATCTTCCGTCAACCCAAACTCCAAGCCTGCAGAAATGGCCACTGACATGATTTTCCATTCCAACATATGGGAAATACATGTCTCTTATGTTCAGGTCATTGTCAAAGTTTACTTGAAGATTGCCGTTTCCGACACACAATTCTCTAGGCATTCGGCATCATCTAACACTGATGGTGCTCGACAGAGCGATGGTAATGGTCGGCCGGCATAAGGGAACGGAACGCTCTTTCTACCACCTCATTAAGTGCAGGGTGGATATGCATCCCGTTGGTTATCGGCTCTGCGCTTTGTTCAGGGGTGTACATCAGGTTTATTATCTCTTGTATGAGAACAGAGGCATACGGTCCAATAATATGTGCTCCCAAGATCTTCAGGGTCTCCTTTTCGACGACAACCTTGACAAAATAGTCTTTTACACCCATTGCCTCTCCTTTGGCAGTGTCTTCGTATTTGTGGATTCCGATTAACACCTTGTCTTTTCCGTATTTCTCGATTGCTTCTTTCTCTCTAAGGCCGACGCTTCCAATCTCGGGATACGTGAAGACTGCGTGTGGTATCGCGTGGTAATCGACTTTTGCCTTCCTGTTTAGTATTGCATTGTAGTAAACGATTATGGACTCGTAGTTTCCCGCATGTTTGAATAGCTGTCTGCCGTTAGCGTCGCCAAAAGCCCAAACATTTGGTTGCGAAGCCTCCAGATACTCATTGACGATGATCCATCCTCTCTCATCTGTTTCTACCCCGCCTCTTTCAGGATGAAGTACATCTGTGTTTGGGCCTCTTCCGGCGGCTATCAGTATCTCGTCTGCCGTAATCACCACCTTTTCCCCGTTCTCTCGGTTAACGGCGACAAGCCGCTTCTTACCCATGGGAGTCCTTTCTGCCTCATGCACCTCGTGATTGGTGAGGATTGTCATGTGCTTCTCCAACTCTCTCCTAGCTAGCGCAGACACCTCCGGTTCTTCTTGCTTGAGAAACTGGGGATTCCTTCCGATTATGATGACCTTGGATCCCATCGCTGAGAAGAAATGGCCATATTCCGCAGCTATGTATCCTCCGCCCACTATGGCAATACTTTCAGGTAGACGATTCATCTTGAGAACCGTGTCGCTTGTAAGATAGCCTACTTTCTCCAGCCCTTTTATCGGGGGTATCGTAGGCTTTGATCCTGTGCACAGAAATATCATCTTCGATGTTATAGTTTCGCCCCCGACTTTCAGCTTGTATGGGCCCACGAATTCGGCCACGTCAGCATAGTAATCTATGTTTTCAGAATGGGAGAGTCCTTGACGTATCATGTTTATGTCTCCACCGATTAGGCCCCTCATTCTCTCCATCACCGACTCAAAATCTACTTTCTTCATATCAACCTCTATGCCAAAATCCTGTGCTCTCTCGATTGTTCTGACCAACTCAGCGGGATATAGCAATATCTTCGACGGTATGCAACCCCTAGTCAGACAAATGCCTCCAGGCTCATCCTTATCTATGACTGCGATTTTCACGCGCGGATTCCCTTGAATCACTGCACTCACAATGTTCATCGCAGAACCTGAGCCTATCGCTATCAAATCGTATTCCTTCATACCGATCCCCTACGTGCGCTAATAAGAAGGCGTGATCTTTTAAATGTGCGTGGCTGTGCTACAACAGCAACAGCATATATGCATGAGCCATCAGCTTGGACGCATAGCTCTCATCTTATTCGAATTTTGGGGAAGCAAGTCTCACAAAAGTGTTTGCAACGATTGTTTCTCTGTTCACTTAGGCCTTCCGGCCACCAACGTTGCGGTTGCAGATCCTTTTTAGCCGACATTCAAAAGCACACGACTCGAGCTTCCAACGAATACTATCCTCCCTGACATTATTTTTAGGTCAATTGGGCACGCATGGGTTACGCGGTCCCATTCAACATTGTGTTGCTGTTGTGTAACAGTCACACATGCTTAAAAGCTCATGCTTCCTTACCGAGATCTTGGGTAAAATGAGGTGATGAATCTTGTCCGAAAAAGTTGTGGTACCTCCACACATGTTTGCGTGTCTCGATGCCAAAGGTGCGAACTACATAGTAGAAGTTGAGCTACCTGGAGTGAAGAAGAAGGACATAGACCTGAGCATGCATGAGGATATCACCCACATCTTAGCTGAAAGGGAAGACCTGGCGTTCCACGGACACCTACACTTCCCCCTGAAGGTCAATCCAAAAAAAGCCAATGCTAAATTCAGCAACGGCTTACTTAGAGTGGAAGTGCCGGTAAGAGAGAAACGTAGCCCTCCTTTAAAAATCGAAGTTGAGTAGAAAAGTAACAACGAGCATCATATTATGAAAACTGAAAATATGCGCGTGCGCAATAGTTGGGATAACTCCTGGGGCAATCAGATATAGCGGACTGGAATTCTTAGGTAAGATTGTGAAAGTGGCAGCCAAATCTATTCCGAAACCTATGTTCTTACATGCGCGCGCTTGATCATGGTGGGTATGTCCAGACGGCGATAGAATGCATCAGCGCTAGCATGCGCAAACTGAGAAAAAGGAAAGTGAGGATTGAAAATGAATCCCGAAAGCTTGCACGCAGATTCAAAAATAGAGCTAATTCTCGTCTATAATGCAGAAAGCGGGTTCTTCAATGTTATCAAAGATGGTCTACACAGAATAATCTCACCTAGCACATACCAATGTAATCTGTGTGCCCTCACCTACGGAACATTTAAAATGAAGGATGAATGGAAAACATTTATTGACAAACTTCAAATTCCCGCACAATTTCTCCATCGCGACGAATTCCTGGCAATGTTGGAAACTCATCCGCATAACATAAAGGAAGCCAAATTTCCAGCGATTTTTCTCAGAAAAGGAGAAAAAATCAGTTTATTTGCCACTCAAGATGAAATTAACAAATGCAAAACCTTGAAAGACCTAATGGATCTGATAACCGACAAGCTAGAAAGCTAGAGATGCACACGCGCAACAAGAAGACTTCGCGGGGAGCACAAGCTCTAGGCGAAATGGAACGAGTTCGCATTTTCGTCCCAAAAGTGTACGAGTTGCCAACCTAATAAATCGGAGCCAAAAGGATATTCTGTAGGTGCCCGGATCGGTATGGGTGCACCAAGGGCAAAAATCACTCCTGTGGCGAACCGGATGACTGAGGAACGAAAACATAATTAAGAATAAGCCAAGAGCACACCATACAGAGAAAAGTGATAGTTAACTTAGGTCATGGTGTGTAATTTGCCAGGTCTCAACGCAACAAAAACGTTGGAAAGAGTTCTCGTGATCTCTAGAATTGAAGACTCCGAAGTAAGAAAGCTCTTGATAGAAAGCAGTTTCAAAATTGTTGAGAGAAACCCAGATTTTATTGTTTGTTATGGTGGCGATGGAACTATTTTATTTGGCGAAAGAGAATTCCCCCAAGTCCCGAAGCTTATAGTTAAGAGGACGAATATTCGCAGAAAGTGCGATTACACTTTGTATCAAACAAAAAACATTTTAACCAAAATAAGAAACGGAGAGTTCAACTTGCAAAAAGAAATAAAGATAGAGGCAAGATTCAAGAACAGAAAATTGATCGGATTAAACGAAATCCAAGTTCACACTCAATTGCCAACCTACGCTATCAGATTTTCACTATTTGTCAACGAAAAAGAATTTCCCAATCTGATTGGCGACGGAGCGATTATTTCCACTCCTTTCGGTTCAACAGGTTATTATAAATCAACCGGTGGAAATCAATTCAAAAAAGGAATAGGCATATCATTCAATAATCTCCACAATAAGAGGATAAGGAGTTTGGTAGTTTCGGAAAGTTCTACAATAAGAGTGAAAGTCAATAGAGGACCCGCATGGATCCTGGCAGATAATAACGAGAGGTTTCTTGAATTGAAGGACAATGACGTTTCTATTATTGAAAAATCCGCGAGCGTTGCAAACTTCATATATGTTCCATAGCCGACATTTCTAGCGGACGATTGGACAGGGTGCTCTTGGCTACCTTTGTTGCAAAAGCTGATGGAACGAGACAGGTGTTTGAAAGAAAAAAGATACTTAAAACTTGCCCCAGAAATGGTGCTTCCAGAAAGCGTAGACAAAAAGTGAAATAAAAATCTCATAACCTAAACAAGAAGGTTTTTTCGTTAACAAGTGGTGATATTTCCCCAACCCTCTCCTTTTTCTATTTAGACATTGCATGTAAGAAATCCAACGCTGAAATCAAATCAGAGGTTTCATAATCAGGTATTCTCCTAAGTTTTGTAGGTGTCTTCTCTTTTCTCCTATTAATCCATATGGTCTTCATTCCAACCGTTTTCGCTGGATAAATGTCCGTTAGAATAGTATCTCCAATGCTGAATGTGTTCCCAGCTTTCCAAACTAGTTGTTTTAGAGCGTTTTCGTAGTACAGGGGCAAATGCTTTGGACACCCCAGTGTCGCCTCATCAAGGACATTGCTGAAGTAATTTGTACCTAGAACTCTAGTTATGGCCTCTGCCTTTTCCAAGGATTTTCCTCCTGTAGAAAGGCAGAGGCGATTGCCAGCCTTGACAACGCGATTTAGGAACAGCGGGACCTCGTGGAATAGCCTAGGGTTTTCCAGAATGGCTTTGTCGGCCTTCTGGAAACGGACAGCCAACAAATTAGCTGTGTCACTATCATAAGGTTTTCCCAAGTGCTGAAGAAGCAGTCTCCAATGTAGTTCCAAATCGCCGTGTCTTTTTGGATAATGTTCATGAACGATCTTCCGATGAACATCGAATAAGAAAATATGATATAGCTTTTCTCCATCCAAGCCGAATAATCCATCGAGTTTTGAGGCGTAGACGGATTCCGTGTTATGCAATGTCCCATCGAAATCGATGAGTATGTTCCATCTCTTGAACGCCAAGCCCTATGTTTCCCCCATTTCATTTTTTGCTTCACTTATCTAGCATGCACGCAATCTTATATAGCCTAGAATAGAACTTAGTTCCATAAAGCCTTTAGATAGATCCAACAGTACTTTGGTGAATGAGGGCGCTTGCAGCTACGGTCAAAAAACCGTTTAGATGCAGAGAGAGAAAGGAGTTTTTTCGCGCCCCCACATCACCAATACCTTTTCTTATAAGTGTCGAATATTTAAGCCTATGTTGGTGTTATATCACAGTCACACATATTTAAAAGGTCACAGTTACTACTCGAATCCCGTGCATAATCAAAGAACCGGATTTGCGCGTGTGCGCGCAAGTGTAAGCGACATGGTCGTACATCACGCCCCATGTCCCGTCCTCATCGTAAGGTAGAGGCGCGCCTACGAAATGCTTTTTCTACCTACCAGAACACCATACCCCAATTTTTTCTCAAGAATCAACTGTTCGGCTATGAGGCCAAATTCGTTTACGTTCTCTAGATCAACGCACCTATGCAAGCTTCCAACAATCTTCAACAACAGCTTCAGGAGAAAGCTTTGTCTCTTCAGGCTTTTGTACAGATCAACAATTGCTTGCGATGTGTCGATGGCGGTGACCTCAACGAACCCTACATCTTCAAGAAGCGATTGAAGAGAAACTAAAGATTCAGCTCCTCCTACGCAAGAGAAAAAGAGCAACTTGTTGCGAATCTCTCCGCACGTTTGGTCGAGTGTAACGTCAGATATTGCTATTTTTCCCCCATCCTTTAGAACTCGATGCATTTCCAGGAGAGAACGCTTCTTGGTCGGAAACAGGCACAAGGCACACTCGCTTATTATGGCGTCAAAGATTTCATTTTTGAAGGGTAGTTTTTCAGCGTCACTCACTTTGAAAACAACTCGATCTGACACCATCTCAGACTTAGCTGAAGCCGCGGCTGTCTGGATCATGCTCTTGGATAGGTCCACTCCCACAACCTCGCAGCAGAATCTCTTTGCCAAAAATATGGCTGACACACCTCGACCACTTGCAACGTCAAGAACTGTAGATTTTTCGTTAACATCAGCCAAGACCGCCAACTGCTCTGTCAGCTTCAGTCCGCCTGGGTGCAAGACGTTCCTGAGAATTAAGTTCAGAAAACTGCATTCATAAAAACTTACAGTTGATCTCTTTAAAAGAACCTCTCTTAAAACTTCTCTTCGAGATAAAGACTGGTTCAATTCTCGTCCAACCTCTCAAGTCTTGGTTTCTTTCGGTAAAGGTACTCACCTTGCATGTTTGTCAGGTTGTAAGCACAGAATGGAATTAGCCTCTGATCTGGCGTGGCGACATGGATGCAACATTTCGAGAGGCGATCTAGGTCAAGGGTGTAGGCATCCATGAAACCCATGATTACAATGAATAAGCTATTTTCTAGAAACTCTGGAATTGTTCCGGTGGTTTGTATTCCAGATGAGCACAAAATATCTTCTGCCACATCAACGGTGCTCCCGCCATCGATCAGGCTGTCGACGAAGGTGGCGCTTTGAATCTTGTTGTAAACTCCGTTCAGGTACGTTTCTACGTCTATCATCCTCGTCAGCGGAACAACTTCGCTACCGCCCACAAAAAGCGCAGTAACACTGGAACAGTGAAGGCCGGGGCAAGGTATCGGATAAAAATCGTACATCGACATGAACTTAGTCTGATCTGAGATCCTTTTTGCGACACCAGCCAAAGACAAATGATCGCCTTTCCTATACCTCCCGAAATGAGAGAGAGGTTGGATGCTAATTCCTCTTACAACATCAAGGTTTTTCAAGGCAAACTGAATGATATCACCCAGTTGGTGATCGTTCACTCCATTCACTATTGTAGGAACCAAGATCACTGGAACGCCATGTTTGCGGCAGTTTTCGATTGCTCGAAGCTTCAAGTTTAGCAGATCCGCGCCCCTTAGTTGTTTATACACGTTAGAGGTTAAGCCATCGAACTGAAGATAAAAACACGAGAGGCCAGCTTCCCTTAACCTTTTGACCATGTTTTCCTCCTTTGCGAGTAACAAACCATTAGTGTTGACTTCGAGGTGCGAAAAACCCAAGTCGACGCCGGCCTCGACGATTTGAGGTAGGTCCTTTCGAACTGTTGGTTCGCCGCCGGAAATTTGGGTCGGTCTCGGCTCTCCCTCGCTTTCTTTTATTGTCTCAAACATTTCTGCGATGATCTCCAAGTCCAGGTCTCGTCCGTCATACTTAGAGGAGGCAAAACAGTAATTACAAGACAGATTACACCTACTCGTGACTTCTATGACAGCTAGACATGTGTGTTGCTTGTGGGATGGGCAAACTCCGCAATCGTAAGGACAGCCGTTTTGAACGACAGTTTGTGTGCCTTTAGGTGCACGTGGCTTCTGAAATTTTTTGCACCATTTGTAATGTTCCACATCATCCCAATATAACGAGTAAAATTGCCCATGAGACGGGCAAGCCTTTTGAATAAAGACTCTACCATTGTTTTCAATCATGAATGCAGCAATCTTCTCAAAACAGATTGGACAAACGCTTTGGGTAATGTCTAAAATCATGAATTGGCTTGCCTGCTTTGTAGTCAAACCTCCGCCCCCGCGCGCACGCATTTTGGTTTGTTCAGTCACATCTCTCACCTAGAAAAAGCAAACACACTCACCATTAACAAAATTCTAGAAAATGCGTCCACTCTTAAACCTATGTGACTGTTACACAGCAGCAACACAATGCGCGCAATGAACAAAACGAAAAAGCTAAGCGATCTGGCAACCATTAAGAAAACATGGCAAAAAGTCGCTTGTTTTCCAGAGCAAAGAAAACCAAAATTATCTGTACAATTGGTCCCGCCAGCCTTCAAACAGAGGTACTGCAAAAAATGTTGCAAGCTGGGATGAATGGAGCCAGAATAAACACTGCCTATGGAGATTTTGGTCAATACAAGTTGATTGTAGATAATGTTCGAGAAACAGCTGATATCCCAATAATAGTTGATATCAAGGGCCCTGAAATCAGACTTCGAGTCGAGCGCGCGCGTACTATTAGGAAAGGAGAAGTTTTGGAAATGGGCTTCAATGATGAGGAAATACGTTTCAACCATGACTTCTACGATAGTATTAGTGTTGGGGACGAAATCTACATTGACAACGGTAGGTTTAGAACGCGGGTTATCGAAAGAGAAGACCGAATACTGCGTGCGTTGGCAGTTAACGACGGGGAAATAGGTGATGGTAAAGGAGTCAACATTCCCAACAAACAACTATCAGTTCCAACCCTCTCAAAGAAGGATGTAGAAATTATAGGGTTTGCAAAGAAAAATGACGTTGAGTACCTGGCTCTTTCCTTTACAAGAAGTGCACAAGATGTAGACAACCTAAAATCTGAGACCCTCGGGTTTAAAGGAGCACTCATTGCTAAGATCGAAAATCCTGATGGAGTCAGGAATTTCGAAGATATCTTAGATGGCGTGGAATGTATTATGGTAGCCCGAGGCGATCTGGGCGTAGAGATCGAACCAGAAAGAGTTCCGTTGGTTCAGAAATCAATAATCAAACTTTGTAATCAAAGAGGCAAGACTGTTGTGACAGCCACAGAAATGCTCGAGTCTATGATACATAGGCCAACCCCAACCAGAGCAGAAGTTAGCGACGTAGCCAACGCTATATTAGATGGAACTGACGCAATGATGCTTTCAGGCGAAACATCGATAGGTAAGTACCCGGTAGAGTCTGTTCTGTTTATGTCAAGAATAGCGAGAGAGACAGAGCCGGCGGCAAAGGGTCACGTTGAAGATGGAAAGTTCATAAACGTTTCTGATACCATAAGCAAGTCCATCCAGAGCATATGCCAAAACATGCCGGTTGACAAAATCGTCACTTTAACGAGATCTGGCTACACAGCAAAGATGATATCAAGGTTCAAGGTTGTACCTCAGATAATTGCAGTCACCCCAGAAAAAGTAGTAAAGAAGCAACTCGAGTTGGTTTTCGGCGTATATCCCGTGCACATAGATTATCGTAAACAGGAAGATCAAATATTGACAGTCGCAAAGGAACTTCGCTCCATGAACCTAATCACCGATGAAGAAACCGTATTGTTCACTGCGGCCTTTAGAACAGACATAAAACACGCGAGCAACCTAATCGAGATACACAACGTTGGAGAGCTCATGGACTTCACGGTTGCATCATAAATCTTTTTACGGCAGCCTCACTGCGCGGGCGAGTGCATTCTCCCTTATTCCGTTTCCCATATCTCGGATAGAAACACCGGCATTGGAGCCTCACCTCTGCGCCGCGCGCGCCATCTGCTGCATCGCTTGCTCAGACCTCGACGGGCGCAAAATACACCCCAGTGTAATAATCATGAATATGTTGCTGTTATGCCACAGTCACACACACTTTTATCTCGAATTAGAAATAAGAATGACTGAGTTGCACAATATGCCATGGAAACTAGTACTTGTTAGAAAGTCAGGTCGCACGCCCCTAAATGGTCGGCAATGCAAAATTTGTAGACGGAAAATCGTTGGAGAGCGGGTTTGGAGTAACCGAACAAAACATCGTTCTAAATATATTTGCAAGATTTGTTTCCCCAAAATTTGGGTTTAATCATAGAGTCAAATAATCGAAGATCGTGTCCCTGAGTCTGCTAAGCGCCTGCGGACGCTTGCTTCACCAAACACCACAATACGTCGGAAGAAGTTTGCGCGCGCCTTGACCTACAAGTTTAATAGAGTCTAAATGCATCCTCTTTGTCCATGAATTTGACACCGATTGTCGCATCGTTTGTGCTGGTTACGATTGCTGAGTTAGGTGACAAGACACAGATTGCAGTCATAACATTGTCCTCTCGTTTCAAGGCTATATCTGTCCTTTCTGGCGCTTTGTTGGCTTTCTTGCTAACCGCCGGCATTGCTGTGGCAATTGGCGGTGCTTTGACTCTCGTCTTACCTACATCGTGGATACGTTTCGTAGCGGCGGTTATCTTTCTGATCTTCGGCATTTACACGATTTTTTCAAGAAAAGTTGAAGCGCCAGTTGAGACAAGAGAGACTCGAAACGCGGTTTTCTCTTCTTTTTCTTTGATCACGTTGATGGAGTTAGGGGATAAGACCCAGTTTGCTGTGATAGCCCTCTCTGCCGAGTATGAATTTCCCTTCTTGGTCTTTGTAGGTGTGATGATGGCGTTCGCCTTCATTACTGGCCTTGGTGCAATAATCGGCACAGCATTGACAAAATTTGTGCCACTCAGATACATTCAACTTGGAAGTGGACTTGTCTTCATACTCTTTGGCATCGTATTTTTGATCAACGCAGTATCAGGAGACGCCCTAATCATGTGACGCGCGCGGATTTTGCGCCGAGAGGTGGAGTTTTGACTCACGGCACATCATGGATTCCGGAAAAATCATCTTCCTCTTCGTTCTCCAAAACCAGTGACAATGACCAGAATCTTCGAACGCCTATTCCGCGCGCGCGGCACGTAGTGGTGCCTCTTTGAGTGTTAAGGTGTTGCATGCGCATTTCGCCTCTTGAATAAGGAAGCATCGAAAAGAAACAGTGTTAGAGACATAGCAATGCATGCATTTCTTTATTGAGACGTGCTATTGCGCGCTTTTGTATGCTTCGACTTGAACACTCGTTATTTTTCCCTTTAATCCTTCAGAGACGTCTATTGTGTAGGTTGATTCGGAGACGATCTTGACGTTTTTGAACCCTGCTCTTCTTATTGTCTCCAAATACTGACTCTTTTCAAGGGCCCCTGCGACGCAGCCAGCCCAAGCTTCAAAGCTCTTCCTGATTTCTGCGGGCAATTCTCCCTCGGTGACTAGGTCTGAGATCATGATTCTTCCATTCGGTTTCAAGACTCTGTGGGCTTCTTTGAAGACCTTTTCCTTGTCTGGAGATAGATTAATCACACAATTGCTAATGACAACGTCTACCGTACTGTCTTCAATTGGCAGCCTTTCCATTTCACCCAAGTGAAACTCGACGTTTTTGTACCCGTATTTTGAAGCGGTATTCTTTGCTCTGCGGATCATCTCCTCCGTCAAATCAACTCCAATCGCCTTTCCCTTGACTCCAACTTTTTTGGCTGCCAGAAAGACGTCGATTCCGCCCCCTGAGCCCAGATCCAGAACAGTTTCGCCTTCCTTTAGACTGGCCAGTGCGACGGGATTCCCACAGCCTAAACCCATGCTTGAGGCTTCTGGAACACTCCTTAGATCCTCCTCAGAGTAGCCTATCCGCAATGCCACGTCTTTGGCGGAGGGCCCGCAACCACATGATGGGCAACAAGATTCTCCACTTTGCGCTATCTGACCGTATCTTTTTTTCACAAACTCTTTAACTTCCTTTTCTTCCATCTCCATCACCTATCATTTATTGGATGCCCAATATTGCGATAGAGAAATATATAAATGTATCGGATGCCCAATATTAAACTATGAATGATGAATGCTGTCCAGAGATTCCAGATTGCTGCGACATGCGTGGCATGCTGTCTTTCTACGTACTCTGGCTTCTGTCAAAAAGGCCAATGAACGGTCAAGAGATATCTGAAGAGCTGAGAAAGAGGCGAGGAACCAAGCCAACGGCAGGAACAATCTACCCTGCGCTGAAAGAACTTCGCACCAAAGGACTAGTAGAAATGGAAAAGAAGGGCAGAACAATCACCTACACACTCTCAGAGAAGGGAAAAGAAGGGCTAGAAGAAGCTTGCAGATACTTCTGCAGCGCATTCGGAGAAATATTCCAGGAATACCGCAAGACAACAAAGATCTAGAATGCATCCAAGAAGTCAAAGATGACGAGTATTCCGAGGGCATCAGCAGCACACTATGCGAACACTCTTTTTCCATCTTCAAGCATGATCTTGTGTGCTGTCCGCCTTAAGAAAAAGGGATAGATGCTCACACTCTCTCGGGTCCCCTGTCCCTCAAAAGGAGATCCTCTAACCTCAAGTTGGCCCAAAACATGAATTGTGCGCGCCCAGTGAGAGCACCTAGCACATGTAATTAGGGGGCATCCGTAAGTATTTTCAATGCTTCTTTTGCGCTGGTCACTGGTCTATTGCAAACAAAGTTTTTGCAAATGTACGCTGTGGTCTTGCCGTCTATAGCTTCCATGTCCTTCGTAAAGGTGGCGAGATTTTCTAGGCTTGTGTCATTTTCTCTCTTGAACAATATCACTTTGTTTGGGATAAATTTCGTCCTAATGGCTCGTAGCATGTTTCTTGTTTCTCTGAGGTTTTGGTCGCCCACTATGGCAATCTCATATGCTGGGCCAATGAAGAAGTCCAGTGCCGTCAAGAACATGGTATTTTGGGAAAGAGTGTTCATTTCATATGATGAGAACGCTCTTGCCAATGCAGCAGCCCTTTCTTCATAATGAACCCTGCCTGTCATGCGTGAAAGTCTAATCAGATTTAGTAATGCCACGGAGTTGCCTGAGGGGATAGCTCCGTCGCGAAACTCTTTATTTCGGACTAGAAGTTTCTCACTTTCATCTGAAGTGAAAAAGAAGCCTCCGTTATCCCTGTCCCAGAAATGTTCAATTACTTCCTCTTGGAGTCTTAATGCTTCTTCCAGATACTTTGTCTTGAAAGTAGTTTCATAGAGCTCAATCAAACCCCATATTAGAAATGCATAATCATCCAGATTGCCTTCTATTGTAGCTTCTCCATCTCGGTACCTGTGAATGAGACTTCCATCAGCTCTCTGCAGCCTCCTGAGAATAAACTCAACGGCTCTCTCAGCAACTTCCAGGTATTTCATCGAATCGAATGCCCTGGCACCTTTTGCAAGTGCGGCAATCATGAGACCGTTCCAATCTGTCAAGATCTTATCATCTTTCAAAGGGTGAACCTTCTTCTTTCTAGCCTCGAAAAGTTTCTTCACGACCTTCCCCAAGGTTCCTGTTAACTCTTCGAGTTCAATGTTCAGCTCCAAGGAAAGTTCTTGCAGAGGCTTTCCTAGGTAGAGAATGTTCTTTCCCGTTTTGCCCCGAAAAGCCTCGTCATAATAGTTTCCTTCTTTTGAGATATTGAACAACTTGATAGCCAAATCAGCGTTCTCACGTAATGTTTCCCTAATCTCAGTTTCGGTCCACAGATAGAACTTGCCTTCTTGACCCTCGCTATCCGCGTCCTCTGCAGAGAAGAATCCGCCTTTAGGATTCGTCATATCTCTCAGGATGTATTGGAATATTTCTTCAGTCGTCCTTCGATAATCTTTTTTTCCGGTGGCTTGATACGCTTCTATGTAAGCGATGGCCGTCATTGCTTGATCATAGAGCATTTTCTCAAAGTGAGGAACAAGCCACTTTGAATCAGTCGAGTATCTGTGAAAACCCAAGCCTACTTGATCGAAAATCCCACCCAATCTCATCTTTTCCAGGGTCTTTTCGACCATCTCCAGCCCCTCGCGCCTGCCACTTCTCTTCCAATATCTAAGTAGAAACAGGAGATTGTGGGGAGAAGGAAACTTGGGGCTGGCACCGAATCCGGCACTGGTCCGGTCAAAGCTGTCCAATAGCCTAATGAACGCCTCGTCCAAGATTATTTCGGTAAACTCTTCTTCTCGTTGCTTGGCTCGGACATATCTAGTTAAATATTCCGTTACTCTTTCAGCTGTCGAAACAAGCTTGCCCTTGTCCTTCTCCCACGATTCCAGAACATTTCTAAGCAAATCAATAAGGCCTATCATCCCAGCCCTACTCTTTCTTGGTAGAAATGTTCCAGCGAAGAAGGGCTGTTTTTGAGGCGTCATTATTATTGTAAGAGGCCAGCCACCTGTCCCCGTAATCAACATGCAAGCCTTCATGTAGATGCTGTCAATGTCCGGTCTTTCTTCTCTGTCAACCTTTATGGACACAAAGTTGTCATTCAAGAGCTTTGCAACTTCCTCATCTTCAAAGGACTCTCTCTCCATCACGTGACACCAGTGGCAGGTCGAGTAGCCGATGGAGAGAAATATGGGCTTGTCCTCTTTCTCCGCTGTCTCAAAAGCCTCTTCACTCCATGGGTACCAGTCAACGGGATTTTGGGCATGCTGTAACAGATACGGACTCTTTTCTTTCGAAAGTCGATTAGACTTTCTCGTGGCACGTGGCATTAGCGTCTACCAAGTTTTCACTAGGTTACAGAGTTTAATAAGGAGACTGCATTCACGCGCTCTGCGCGCTTCTTTTCCTCTCCATGAAAGCGTAGTTTGCAAGGTGACGTGTAGGTTTGCCCCTGATTTCTATCGTTTTTAATTCCTTTATGTTGAAGTATGGTTCGAAAAGCTTTCTTAATTCCTCTTCAGAAGAAAAATACAGAATAGTATCGAGTCGAGTTTCTCGGTATTTTTCTGAACCGCCAAATTCAGGATCCTTTTCGCTGAAACAGACAGAAAGATACTTCCCTCTTGGACTAAGTATTCTGTATACGTTTTCAACGTATTTCTTCCTTTGCTCTGGGAATATATGATGCAACAACTCCCAATCATAGGCAAAATCAAAGGTTTCCTCAACCTTGTCCAAGTCGCTAAGGACGTCAGTCACAAGAAAATTGCACCTGGCTCCTTTCTCTTTTGCCTTTTCTTCAGCAATCTTTATAGCCGTTGGGGAAATGTCAAATCCTGTAACCTCAAATCCTTTATCAGCAAGGTAGATAGCATAATTACCAGTACCACAACCCAAATCAACAGTTTTGCAGGGTTTGACTTTTCCACTTTCGACCAGCTTAACCAAAACATCTGGAGGGGCCTCAATATTCCAAGGTATCTCTTCTAAAGGGGTATTTCTATAAATTCTATCCATTTCGCCTGCTTCATCATAACCTTTGTTTGCTTTATCTTTATTCATACATGCTAGTCTCCAGCCCTCTTGCGCAAATTCCTCAACCGCTCGCGCGATTAAGCGCGAAAGGCAAGAGTAACTGGATCGAGTTACAGTAATTATTTATTTTCTGCTGTCCGTGTACTTGTGGATGTATGATGGAGAGAATTGTCGAGAAACTCGAGCGAATTGGGCTCACAGAGTATGAAGCAAAGGCGTACCTTGCTCTCCTAGAGGTGCATCTGAACACTGCAACAAAGGTTTCTGAGAGAGCCAGTGTTCCGAGAACCAGAATTTACTCTGTGTTGGAGTCCCTAGCGCACAAGGGTTGGGTGCGAGTCTATTCAGGAGTGCCACTGTTGTTCAAAGCCCGAGCCCCACGTGAAGTGGTCGAGAAAATCAGGGAGGAATATGGCGAGTTTCTCGATTCTGTCAAATCAACTCTGAAAATCGAGGTGAAAAACATGAAGGACAAGTTTGTAATCAAGAAATTTGACATAGGATTGGAAAGTTTGAGAGATGAGATAAGGAAAGCCAAGACTATAGAAGTCAACAATGCGACTTCCGATTTCGTCAAGAAAATCAGCGACACATTCAGACAGGATGCCTTCGTTAAAGTCCTCCTGTTCCCTGGCGAAACAAAACTGAACATCAACAACGTAGAGTTCAAACAAGCTGAAGTAGGAATCGTCAGCATAGTACGAAGCAGAGAAGTTCCCTCCATGTCTGTAATACTTGACGAGGACAGAACTTTCACAGTTTTCCAGGACCCCGTGGATCATCATTACAATATAGATGAGATGCTGTACGATGAGTGCTCCAAGTGTTTCGGCGGATGGAGCAGCATGAGCTGGAACGCCGCACAAGAAACATCAGGTGCCTAAGATGCCTATAGTCGATGGAAAATACGAAGCCAAAATCTCAACCACCTTCGCAACGCCTGAAGAAGGAATAGAAGAGCTCAAGAAGAAGATCCAGAAATCACGGCGAATCAGAATTAGCAGTGTCCCGCCAAGTCTGCTGGAACAGCTCAAGCCCCTCCTGAAAGGCAAAGACCTAAAGATAATACTGCCAATCGGCCAGAAGCCCACCGAAGACCTCAAACAGCTCGGAGAAACGGCTACAACCAAGGCAAAGATTTATGTTGATTTCCACGGAAAAGAAGCAAGCACAGGATCTATCTATTTCTCGGACACGATCTACAACATAGTGTGGTTGGAAGACAAGATACTGAACATCTCAACGATGGAATACGGCAAATGCGTCAAATGCATGATGGGAACATTCGAAGGCGGATGGCGATACTCACAAAAATGGTGACGCTATCAAGCCTGCTCACTCACGACAAGGACCTAGATAAAGCTGCCTAGATAGCCCTCGTGCGTTCCGCAGTCGGGTCTCGAGGTTTGCACCTGGATCAGGTAGCTAGGTCTTTAGCTAATTGCGCGCGGATACATGCATAGGATTTAGAACTGTGCACGCACGGACTTAATCGCGCGCGCGCGTGAAAATAACGTGCTGGGTAGATTCCGTGGGGTGTCAACTATCTTTCTTCTTCCTGAACACAGATATCCAATGGCTTCCAAAAACCTTCTTCTCTTCCTTTGTGGTTCTTCTGCGATCTTTGAATCCTCCTTCGCTCCACCTTGTGAATGGAACCAAAATCGAATGTGGCTTATGTGAATATACATCCAGCCTGTTTGAGAGATAAGTCGACACCGTGTATCTTCTTTTACTCCCAAAAACCCCAAATCTTCCAACAAGCATTTCCCACTCTCTAGGGTACATTCGCTTAAAAACGTCTATAAACTCAAGAACTGTAAACGAACTCTTAGGTACATTTCTGATTGTATCTTCAATCTTCTTCTCCTCTATTAACGGTCTTGATCCCATCTCGACCACACCACGTAATACGCACACTATTAAATCATCTAAGAGATCGGTAGGTCTATCCGTATACCCGCTGTATTTGGCGTTTTTGCGCAATATATGACATGGAGAGAGCACCAAAACCAACAAAAAACTCTGATGAAAAGACTTTGGAAATTGGAACCCAAAAAAACCACAAGTAGTTCTGTGATAGAGAATTCCAGTCCGGGTAAAGAGAAGTATACAAAAGTACTGAAGAGAAGTGACCAATCAAGTGGCCAATCAAACTTCCCAAGAAAAGAGGCACGAGAACTGATGGAAATTCCGCTATAAGGTCTATATCTCTTCCCATGAGATAGAAAGAAGCAAAAAGAACCAAAGGGCTAACACAGAAACTAACCACGTTAATAGACCATATCACCCGAGAATACTGCACTGGTCCTAAATGCCACGGGAGCAGATATAGATAGACATTTGAAAGAACACCAATACCCAACGAGAACGGAAGAATAACAAAGAAAACTTTCCAATTAAACTTCATGGCATACTCCCCTTTCAACAATACAAATTGTAGGCATTACTTATACTTAATATTTCGCGCGCGCTAGCTTCTTTTTTCATTTTCTTCTGTTTGTTGCTTCCAATCACCGTATTTCTCCAACGAACCTTTTATCTGCTCGACGATGAAGTCGCTTACGCGCACGATCAGGAGGTTAAACATTTAGACGCTCAATGCTAGTGATATCTCCCGCCAATTCCCCTTTTTTTGGAATTCGTTGGAAAAGTATTTTAAAAGTAAAAGCTGAAACTGTTTCAGGTGATTTTCTTGGTTAAATGTCCTGATTGTATGAAGGAGTATCATGAGCACAAGAAAAAGTGGAAGTACGGAAAGTTTGATGTGGAAGCATATGCTTGTGAGTGTGGAACAGATTTCAGAGAGTATAAGCTAGAGGGAAAGCGTAGTTTCACATTGAAAAAAGCCAAGAAAGACAAGAACTGGAAGAAACCGTAGTACGACACGTGCTAATTATTCATTAAGCTCGCATGCGCGCGGCGGCTTGTTCTGCGGCGCCCGTGGTGGGATTTGAACCCGCGCCGACATGGAGATATCACCTAATCTCCCCCTTTTTCTCTCAGAACATACTTTGCCTCTGTACGCGCCGTAGCACGGGCATTGGTAGGTTATTTTCTGTATAGTGCTACTTCATCGTCCGTGGTGACGTAGACTTCAACGTTGCCTAGTTTCATGTTTTTTATAACTTTACCTATGCCTCTTGCGATACCCTTTACTGTTTTTCCTTCTGGAACTCTTACAAGAGCATACTCTAAGCTGCTGTTGTTGAACTCTTCTATTATCTCTCTTGAAATGGATTTTACTGCTTTTTTTACGCGTATTTTCTTTTCAGGTTTTTTTTCCACTACTCTTAGATACTTGAATTCAGACATGTGCCTCATATTGCCGTGGGTTAAGTTGTGGTTTAAGAGTTATGAATTAAAAGATTTGATTAGCTGTCCAGTTCTTACGTTTCTTTCTATGTTCCCTCTAGATCCGGTTTCGTCTTCTGTTTTTCTTTCTATTTCTAACACTGGCAAAATATGATGCAGAGACCATGAACACCTGAATGCTCGCGCCTTTTGTATTGGAAGGAGAGATAAAGCAACAAGGCTACTGCAACATGCATGCATCATCTAAATTCTTGTGTTATTCCGCGCATTTCTAGATGTAATATCTTTTGTTTCTTGTCTTCTTTATTTTGTCAAGGAAGGCCCCAGCAAAATAGCGCGCGCACAGAGCGTAGGATATATATATCATTCTATTCTCTAGGAGCGGCGAGGCGATTCTACAGCGGAGGCAAAGCCTGCTGGTAAGAGAGAGGAAAAAGTCTCTTCGAAGGAATACTATGAGAAGGTAAGCAAGGAATCTAGAGAAGCTCTCGTGGGCGCTGTTCCATCGACGCGCGCTCTATTTGAAGAGTGAGAGACAACTGGAAAGAGTGTCGTCTTCATAGATACTAACAAAAACTTTTTGAAAAACATCTTCCACAATACCCAAAGCTATAACCTAGCCCTCCTAGCTCGCAAAGGAGACGGCTGGCAGTTGAAAGAAGAGAAAACCCAAATGAACAAAACAAAACTTAAGAAGGCTCTGGAAGATGAGCGTGAAAAGTCCAATGAGTACTTGAACCGTCTCAAGTACTTACAGGCGGACTTTGAGAATTACAGGAAACGAATGGAAAAGGAAATCCGTGAGACAGTCCAAGTTAGCAAAGAAAGGCTCGTCCTTAACTTGCTGAATGTCATAGACGAGTTGGAGTTGGCCATACACTCTGGGAGAGAGACCGAAAATAAGCAGGCTCTCTTGGAAGGTGTCGAAATGACCCTAAAGAAGATGCGCACCACTCTGGGGCAGGAAGGCTTGTCTAAAATAGAGGCTGTTGGAAAATCTTATGATCCAAAATTGCATGAGGTTGTAATGAAGGTGCCGACTAAAGACCATGATGAAAATGTTGTTATTGAAGAGGTTAGAACAGGTTACATACTAGGAGACAAGGTCATTAGACCAAGCATAGTCAAGATCACTACACGGTTAGGTGGTGAGTCATGAGTAAAGAAAAAACTAGAGAGAGAATACTGGGAATAGATTTGGGAACTACCAACTCTGCAGCTGCCATTATGGAAGCCGGAAGACCAACGATAATACCGAGCGCAGAGGGCCCCACAATAGCTGGAAAGATGTTTCCTTCAGTGGTCGCATTCACTAAAGATGGGCAGCTACTTGTCGGCGAACCTGCGAGAGGACAGGCCGTCACAAACCCGGAGGGAACGGTGTTTGAGATCAAGAGAAAAATGGGAACAGATTACAAGGTGACGCTGTATGACAAAGAGTATACGCCCCAGCAATTATCAGCTTTCATTTTGCAGAAGATTAAGCGAGACGCAGAAACATTTCTCGCCGAGAAACTGAAGAAGTGTGTAATAACGGTTCCAGCCCACTTTAATGACAATCAGAGGCAGGCCACCAAGGACGCTGGTGAGATCGCAGGTTTCGAGATCGCAAGGATAATTAACGAGCCTACAGCCGCTTCCCTGGCTTATGGTCTCGACAAGCTGGAGAAGGAGATGAAGATTTTGGTCTTCAGCTTTGGGGGAGGAACTAACGACACCACTATCATGGACTTTGGCGGCGGCGTCTTTGAGGTGTTGGGCACGAGCGGCGATACACAACTTGGTGGAACCGACCTAGACAACGCTGTTGTAGAACACCTTTTGAAAGAGTTCCATGATAATACGGGCATCGATCTGAGCGGCGACGCAATGGCTATGCGAAGGCTCAAGGATGCTGCTGAGAAGGCGAAGATAGAGCTTTCCACCTTATTGACAACAGATATTGATCTTGCTTTCATCGCTTCGGATAAAAGCGGGCCTAAACACTTACACACTGCGTTGAACCGAGCTAAGCTGGAACAATTAACAAGACCGATTGTCGAAAAAATAAGAACGCCAATAATGAGGACACTCCAAGACGCGAAACTTGAACCAAAGGACATAGACAAGATTGTGCTGATTGGCGGGCAAACAAGGATGCCTTTGGTGAGAAAGTTCGTGGAGAACACTATCGGGAAGTCTGCTGAACGAGGAGTGGATCCAATGGAGTGTGTTGCTGTTGGAGCAGCCATTCAAGGAGGGGTCTTAGCTGGCGAGGTGAAAGATCTACTTCTCTTGGATGTTACGCCACTCTCATTAGGCGTCGAGACTCTGGGAAGGGTTTTCACGAAAATAATAGAGAGAAACACAACTATCCCTACAAAGAGAAGCCAGATATTTTCAACAGCAGCGGATTTCCAAACAACCGTAACCATAAATGTGTTGCAGGGAGAGAGAGCCATGGCAGCGGACAATCTCTCACTAGGTATGTTCAACCTCACAGGGATACCTCCAGCTCCTAGAGGTGTGCCCCAGATAGAGGTAACCTTCGACATCGATGCCGATGGCATACTAAACGTCTCAGCTAAAGACTTGGCAACAGGCAAAGAACAGAAAATCACCATAACAGCCTCAACCAAGCTCTCTGAGAAAGAGAAAGAACGCATGATGAAGGAAGCGGAGGAGTTCGCAGAAGAAGACAAAAAGAGAAGGGAAGAGGCTGAGGTCCGTAACAACGCTGACTCCCTCATCTATACGGCTGAAAAGACTAAGAAGGATCTAGCTGACAAGCTTGGGAAGGAGCAAGTGGAGAAAATAGATAAGGCAGTGGCTGAATTGAGGGAGACGCTGAGTGGCAAAGACGTTGAGAAGACAAAGACCAGAAACGAGGAGTTGGCAAAGGTTTTACAGGAAGTTGGAACGGCTGTTTACCAGCAAGCGGCGGCGGAGCGAGTTGAACAAGAAAAAAGGGAAGAGACTGAAGGTTCCAAGGAGAAAGTTGTTGACGCTGACTATGAAGAAGTCAAAGAAGATAAAAAAGAGTAGTCATGCATTCCCTTCGCATAAGGCTGATAGTTGATGACCAGCAAGCGAGACTACTACGAAGTCCTCAACGTGCCTAGAAATGCTTCGAAAAAAGAGATAAAAAAGGCCTACCGCAAACTGGCCTTAGAATATCACCCGGACCGAAACAAGTCTCCAGACGCTGAGGAAAAGTTCAAAGAGATATCGGAAGCCTACGCCATTCTATCCGATGACGAGAAACGAATGCAATATGACAGATTAGGCCATGAAGGGATAAGCGGAAGATACACTTGGGATGACATATTCAGAGGCGCCGACTTTGACTCAATTTTCAGAGACATGGGTTTTGGCTTCGGCGGCTTTGACACCGTATTTGACATGTTCTTTGGGGGTAGAGCCCGCAGAAGGCGTGGCCCACGGAAAGGAGCAGACCTAAGATATGATCTCGAAATATCTCTGGAAGAGGCTGCCTTCGGCCTAGAAAAGAACTTAAAGGTTCAAGGATTTGATGTTTGCGACACATGCCACGGCAGTGGGGCAAAACCAGGCACAGGCCCGAAAAACTGTCCAAAATGCAACGGAACTGGCGAAGTACGACGCACCAGAAGCTTCGGCAACATGCACTTCACAGAAATCCAAACATGCAATGAGTGCCACGGGAAGGGTGTGTTCATCGAAAATCTCTGCAAAAAATGCAAGGGTAAAGGTACAGTGCAGCGTCTTCACCGGATAAAGTTGAAGATCCCGCCAGGAATTGACGATAGCTACAGCCTCAGACTGAGTGGAGAAGGACAACCTGGGACACAAGGCGGTCCAAAAGGCGACCTCTACGTCGTTGTCCACGTCAAGCCTCATAGAATCTTCGAAAGAGACAGAGACGACATCCTCTATGAGACCCACATAGGCTTCCCTCTGGCAGCGTTAGGCACAAAAATCTATGTCCCAACTCTCGACGGAAAAGCAAAGCTCAAAATTCCAGCTGGAACCCAAACTGGCACGTTGTTCCGATTAAGAGGAAAAGGAGTGCCGCACCTACACGGATGGGGAAGAGGAGACCAGCTTGTCAGAGTCATCGTTCGAACACCCACAAAGCTGACAGGACGTCAAAAGAAACTCATAGCCGAGTTGGCAAAGGAGATGAAAGACGACGCAAACATTTAGTTGATGCCCTCGGCAAAAGAAAGAGATAAGACAATTGACAATGCGCGCGCGCGCTTTGATTTCACCATTCTTTCGTTTTAGATATAATTCTCTTCCAACAGGTTTGGTTGGTTGGGTTAAA
This sequence comes from uncultured Candidatus Bathyarchaeia archaeon, assembly GCA_964347145.1. Lineage (GTDB taxonomy): Archaea > Thermoproteota > Bathyarchaeia > Bathyarchaeales > Bathyarchaeaceae > CAYFXU01. The sequence goes on along the minus strand of CAYFXU010000014.1, from coordinate 2,268 downwards.
ATTTAATCCCAAAACCCAAAACCCGCGCGAGCAGCGCTTTGTTAGGTTTTGTTATCATGCATGCATGCTGTTGCTATTATCTGGTGATATCCACTTCTTTGAAAACTTCCAAAAACTCATTGTGCTTCTCAAAATGTCTTCTTAGAGGATCAATTATTTTTGATACTTCTCTTGCAACATTGTCTTTTAAATCCTCAGGATGTAAGTCTCCCTTTCTGTAAACTTCTTCTAGTTCTTCGTAATTGTCAAACTCTATTGAGCCTCCAAACTTCGCCTCTCTTTCAATCTCGAAAGTTTCTTTTTCATGAAAGATTGCATACTTGACAATCTCCAGTATCGGATTCATTTCTGTTTGTTTTTCGGGACACCAGGCTCTTTGCAGCTTCTTTTCTATCTGTTCTTCCGTATCGTGGATGAATATTGCAGTCCATGGTTTTGATTTGCTCATCTTGCTTGCAATTACTTGTTCCAATTTGTTTCTAGATTCAAGTTTCACTGGTTCCGTTATGCCCATTAACAAATGGTGATGAACTGCAACTGGTTTTTGCCATCCCATTTTTGGAAATATCTCTCTTGCTAAAACATGAGCTTTTCTTTGATCCATTCCTCCGTGAGGTATGTCTGCTCCTATTTCTTTGACGTCAACTGCCTGCATGGGTGGATAGAAGTATTGAGATAGATCAAGTTTCTCATTTTCGCTTCTTCCCATGATGGTCATACATCTTAGGGTTCTTGCGAGAGTCATGTGTTTAGAAAATCTCATGATCCTTTTCCAATATTCATCATTGTTACGATACAGATCAGAACCCACAACAACTTTCACTCCTGGACAGAAGAACTTGAATGCTTCCTCATAATATTTCGCTGCTATTGAGATTTTATCCCAGTCGCCTTCAAACTTATTATTAATGAAGCTATGCCAATCTGCAAGATAGACTTGACATTTCATTCCTGCTCTTAAGAAATCATTTATTTTATAGCCTGAAATAACGAAGTTTCCTAAGTGTAATAGCCCTGAAATTTCAAAACCTTGATAATGTTGGGGGTGATCGTTTGTTTCCAAGAGTTGGCTAAGCTCGTCTTCTACCAAAATCTCTTCGGTTGGTGCCCTTTTGATTAAATCAACTCTTGTGTCTATATCCATTGAATCCCGACCATCTATTAATTACAGAGTTTTTGTTAAGTGTTCCGTCCAAAAGATATGAGTAGAAATGCTCCATGTGCGCGCGGAAAACTTTTATCCAAAATGTCTGATACTAAGAATTGTGTTTAGCTGAATCTGAAAACGTGTAGATAGGCTTCGATTATTAGTTAGCCTATGCTAAGGGAGTTCACGCAAAACTCATGGTTCAACATACTCGGGCTGCTTTGCTCCGCAGTATTGACACTCTTCTGAGGCTATAGGAATTTCTTTATTGCATTTGGCACACTTTTTCAGAAACTTCCTCGGCGCATCACGAACACTCAGAGGTTTCTTTTTGACTTGGTAGAAGAACGGTAACGAGGAGATTAGTAATGAAAACGCCAGACCTAGCACTGGCAAAGGTATGACACCTCTCTCTGCTATCGCTCCTGCTGACATAACAAAAAAAATGAAAAAGAATAGGATTGATAACGCAAGGAAGAGAAATCCACCTGCACGTTTCATACTGCTCCGACTTTCATAACACCTAGAACAAAGATGCAATCTTCCATCTCTAACTCTGTAAACGTAAAGACAACGGTCACAATAGCTTTTGCCACAATCGGTGCAAAGACTCACTGCCAAGACGTTAGGATGATTGGGACATCGCTGAACTACTCCTCCCAAACGAGGTGGAACAAGAACGGTTGCTTCACAATATTGACATTGCACCTGAACTACTCCAGCTGGAATAAGCGTTCTATGGGGTGCTCCACAAAAGGGACAGACAAAAGCTTCCTCTACCACGAGAGGTCACCAATGTACGATTCGTAGTATATCCAGATTTGAATAATAAAGTTTCATGCATGCACGCAAGTGAGGCAGTCTCCATCTGCAATTACTTAGAATATTTTGGAGGTATATCCCAACAAAAACCCGCAACCAGAAACTACCCCAAACAAAACGCTGGTTACGAGATATTTAAAACTTCATGCGCGCGCAGTGTGTGTGACTGTGACATAACAGCAACATAATCTTAAATATCTGACGCTTTCAACATCTACATGCGCGCGCGCACACAAAGTAAATACAGATGAGGAGAATGGAAGCTAGACTTACAATAGGAAAATATCTTCTTCAGGCCC
>CAYFXU010000013.1:15030-25887 GCA_964347145.1 uncultured Candidatus Bathyarchaeia archaeon | reverse complement strand
TCAATGTGGAACAACGCAATGTGCACGCGCTCTGGGTGAAGAGATGTGAGATATACTGTTAGAAAAGAACGATGTCCTAAACGTGGGAGCAAGGAGATTGGGATAACTGAAAATCTGGAAAAATGTAAGATTTGTAACTACGCGTGGGCATTGAAGTCTATAAGGGAAACTTCTAAGAAAGAGAAGGTTCATTTTAGTTAGGAAATGTGTACGCGTTATAGCAGAACCAAAAGAACTAATAGACTTTTGGATGACACAAGAGAAACATCATGATGAGCGTCTCTGAATGAGGTCTGTAGAGTTGCACATTAGAACAGTTGCAACCATTCTCATGCTGTTCGTCTTAGCAATGCTCCTTCTAAATAAGTTCTTAAGGTCGGCAGAGATTTGGGTGATATCCATTGCTATGATGATTATAGCAGTTATAATTTATTTTATTCCACGGCTGAGGAAGTGATACACAACTATTTTGGCGCGAGCGCATTCGCGCTTTTGAATATACCTCACAAGAAACTGTCTATTAGAGAACTGCATTCCATCTCTCTTTCCATTTGGAATCTAAAACTTAACACCATTTCAAAACTGAGTTGCGCTGTTAGGGATATGTACAGGTGTTTTCTGCGTGTTAGTAATGTAGTAATACTTTTTTTGCTTCCCTTTCTTGTGAGGAATCAAGATTGAAATCTGCTCAAAAATGGGCGGAAGGAAAAGTGAAGCAACCTGTAGTGTGCGAACTGAATTTGACCAGAATTCAGGGGAATGGAGATTTTGCCTGCCCAAATTGTGGAGTTACCATATCTCCTGAAGATGAAACAGAGAATGCTTACTGCATTCTGAGAACGAAGGTCAAAGGCCAAGCTTTAGAAGAATTGGTGATTCAGTGCAACAAGTGTGCAAGCCAAATACGTTTAACCGGTTTCCTTATCCTCGAGAGGGATGGCCTAGAGGATAGCCTTTAGATTTGTAAGTTCTGGCAAGTCTACGCGCCCGAGTGCGCGCGCGCATAGTACTCAGCAAACTCCACTCCTTTTTCTTTAATACACATAAATGTTGAATCACAGACTTTTGACAATGCTTGTTTCATGGCTTCCCCACGTGGTTTTGGGGTGTATAACAGCATTCGATTCCTCTGAGCGCAAAAAAGGGAATATAGAAAAGATGAAGGATTGTGAACGAAGAATTGGAAGTCAGCTTGTGACTTAATATCTATTTCTTCTTGGGGGTCTTCTCTTTGCATAGCATTCTCGGCAGTATACGGGTCTGCTTCCGTCAGGTTTGAACGGAACTTCACATTCCTGGCCACACTCGGCGCAAACTGCCTTGTGCATTTCTCTTGGTCCTCTTCTTCCATACGACATCCAGATTGCACCTCCGATTCGCTGAAAGAACTAGTTTTCGTTTAGAACACTAATTCTTGAACGCATAACTTCGGAGGGCTGCCTTATAAACTTATTGCGCGCACATCTCCAACATCAGGTACCATGCGCGTGAAGGGAGTTGCTCTCGGAGCCTGTGCCACGCCACCCGTGGAAAGTCAAATTTTGGGCATCTCTCAATGAGAAGACATGGTAGGGGATTTATGCGTGCAGAGCAGGTCTTCTGCGAGAGGCAACTCCGAAGCACCAGATCTGCTGCTCTGGTTAAATGTTTTATGAACCCAAAATGTGCATTTTCAATATGCGCACGCACAGACATGACAATGAAGAAAACGCTATACGAATCTCTCGAATTTTCTTTCCTTAACAAGAAACTTGTTGCGGTCAAAAGACACAATCCTGACTTCCACCTTTCGAAGAGGAATGCCCTTCTCTATGAGGTCGTTGTAAGTCTCCTTCTGCTTCTTCATTAGTTTAGCGTTGCGTCCACATTTGATTTCAACCACCTCTAAATCGCCTTCAACCACCGGGAACTCTGGAATTTCACGTTTCTCGGAAGACCTGTTTCCGATCCAAAGGTCAGGAAGACGAGAATTCTTTCTCACCTTCCTCTTGTCTCCTGTCTCCCGCAGTTTCAGCAGCAAACCGTCTGGGGTGCAGTGGTTCTGTTTCAGGACGCCAACAACCATCGCATATTTTGACAGCAGTTGTCTATTCGCGTAGAAACCGTGAGCAAAGAAGTCCTCTCTGAAACGGTCATAACTGAACAGCTTTTCATTCCACGCTTTGAGGCTTTGCTTGTAATCGTTGCGACTGAACACTAAATGGTCCCACCTCTCCTCGTTCATGAGTTTCGGGGCGAGGGTGCGGCGGATGAAGCTCCTCGCCAAATGCTCACCGATCACGCCTTTAAGAATGCCTAATTCCAAAGCTTTGAACCGGTACTCCATATGAACTCCCCCTTCATTTCGTCACTGAGGTTTTGGTTGTGAGCTGTTTTTTGGTGTGCATACGCGACCAACTCCCTTCAGATCAGGTTGCCTCTACATTTGGGGCATTTCCAGTCATTCTCTAATGCACAAACCATGCAGACTCTATTTTTGCAACTTGGGCATTCGTAGCTTATTGCAACGCTTTCTTTGCAGATGGAACATTCTTTAACAACAGTGGTAGTCTTCGGAAACACACATTGACCCTCTTCCATATCCAAAAAAGCTTGAGGCTCAGGCGTGAATGGTGAAGGATAGCCGCTTCAACCGGCTGCTCCGTGGCCACCAAGATTGGACGGTGAGCCCCAAGTGCAAGGGCATTAGGCAAATTTTCCTTTTAACTGTTGGGAAGCAACTTACACCCTGCAAAGTGGAGAGTCAAGTGAAAGTGTATGCGTGCCACACGCAATGTATATCTGCTGCGTATTGCAACCTATGAAACTGTAGGAAACATCTAACCGACTCCCACGCTCGTATTCTTTTCCTTTATTTTTATAATGCGATTATGCGATTTTGCCCAACGAAACTTGAACCGTTTCAAAATTTTTTATATTCAAGTTCTGCGTATCTGTTCGATGCGCGCGCACAGGGTGCAAGTATATGAAGGTAAGGGAAGTGTAACCTGTGAAAGTGTTGGTAACAGGAGGAGCTGGCTACATAGGTTCCATCCTCTCCAGAATCCTCCTGGAAAAAGGCTATGACGTAACATGTCTGGACAGAGTCTTCTTCGGAACCGAATCAATAAAAGGTATAGCAGAAAAAATCCACTTGATCAAAGATGATATCAGATGGTTTAAACCAGAAATACTAAAAGACATAGACGTCGTCTTCGACCTAGCATCCCTCTCAAACGACCCCGCCGGCGAACTAGAACCACAAAAAACCCTAGAAATAAACTACATGGGCCGAGTAAGAGTCGCCAAACTCTCCAAGAAATATGGCGTCACCAGGTACGTTTTAGCCAGTACCTGCAGTGTCTACGGATTCCAAGAAGAAATCCTGACCGAAGAATCCAGCCTTAACCCCTTGACAACATACGCCAAAGCCAACGTACTGGCAGAAAAGGAAATCTTGCCCCTGGCAGACAAATCCTTCTCCGCGACTGTTCTCAGACAAGCCACCGTTTACGGACTATCTCCCAGAATGAGATTTGACCTAGCGATTAACGGAATGGTCCTAGGCTTCCACAAAAACGGCAAAATACCAATCATGAGAGACGGAAAGCAATGGCGCCCCTTCATACACGTGAAAGACACATCAAAGGCTTTCACGAAAGTCATTGAAGCAGACCCGGAACTCATCAACGGTCAAGTCTTCAACGCAGGCAGCAACGAACAAAACATTCAAGTCTTTGACCTAGCACAACTCATAGCAAATTCCATCAATTTACCATTCAACTACGAATGGTACGGCTCGCGTGACAAAAGAAGCTACAGAGTAAACTTCAACAAAATCGGAAAAGCACTAAACTTCAAGCCACATTTCACACCAAGAGAAGGAGCGAAAGAAGTATTCGATGCACTCGAAGATGGAAGAGTCTCTGGAGACGACCCACGAACAATAACCGTCAAATGGTACAAACACCTCTTGGAACTGCAAACTCTCATCAAAGAAGTCGAAATCAACGGGGTATTAATATGAAAATAACCGTCATAGGCTCAACAGGCCAACTCGGCACAGACCTCATGAAAACATTGAAACTCGAACACGAAGTCAAAGGCTTAAGACACCAAGAAATAGAAGTCACAGACTACGAGAACTGCCTTATTTTGAAGGAACACCATCCTGAGTACATCATAAACACAGCTGCGTTCCACAAGACAGACCAATGCGAAAAAGAACCCTTGAAAACATTTTCCGTCAATGCCATAGGCCCCAGAAACATTGCTACAATATCCAAAGAAATCGGAGCCACGAGCATATTCATAAGCACAGACTACGTCTTTGACGGCTTCAAAAACGAGCCCTACACTGAAGATGACAACCCAAGTCCAATCAACACATACGGAATCTCAAAACTTGCCGGAGAACTCTACACAAGACAAAACCCAAAACACTACATCATCAGGCTCGCAAGCCTGTTCGGAGTAGCAGGAGCAAGCGGTAAAGGAGGAAACTTCGTTGAAACAATGATAACGAAAGCAAAGAAAAATGAGCCCATTAGTGTTGTTAATGACATGTGGATGAGCCCGACATACACAAAAGATGCAGCTTCAACAATAAGAAAGATAATGGAATCAGGCTTGCCATTTGGGACATATCATGCGACAAACCAAGGCTTCTGCACTTGGTTCCAATTCGCCAAAGAAACATTCAAACTATTAGACCTAAACCCGACCCTAACACCCATAGAAACAGAACAGCTAGAAATGAGAGCTAGAAGACCAAGATTCTCTGCACTAGAGAGTAAAAAACTCACAAAATACAACATAAAGACGAGAGAGTGGAAACAAGCACTCCACGACTACCTAATCGAAAAAGAACATATACCCTCTAAGTACCCCTCGAATAAAGCAATCTAAGAAGAATCAGTAGGGTTGCCTTCCCCTGAGCTAATGCCTGACTTAGATAGGAATGCGACGTGGAAGACCACTCTGCAGCTCACAGGTAGCCTACACTTTTTGTTTGCCTTTCTTTTTCGGGCTTTGATACCTGTTTTTCCTTTCTATCTTCAACAATTTTTCCAACACTGACTCCTAGTTTTAAGCAGGCGTGCATTGGAAAATCTGCGCGCCCAAGAACGGCCTCGTATCTTCAGAATATACTGGTCTGATTTCATCTGGTTCACGTGCGCACTCGAGTCAAAGCGGTTTCTAGGCACCAGTTTAGTCTATTTTTCTCCCAGGACTAAACTGCCTCTATCTGTCCAGTTTTTCTAGCTACATGCTCAAAAGATCTAAAGAAGATGTATCCCAAGATAATTGAAATGAAGCCGGTTATCAACATTTGAACCAACAATGGTGCAACATCGATCAGTGTTGCCCCCGCTATTGTCCTTCTCCCAGCGCTTATGCCGTAAGTCAAAGGAAAAATGTATGAAGCAAGTTGAAGTGGTTGAGGCAAATCCTGAACTGGAAAGTTTATGCCGCAGAATATCAAGAGCACAAAGGTAAAGATGTTAGCGAACACGAGGGGATTTCTAAAATAGAAGGAGAATCCTCCTATCAACAATCCAAACCCAGCCATAGCGAAAGCAGTCAGAAACACCACAACGATGAGAGCTAGTATATCTGCGCTTCCGAAGTTCACTCCAAAAAGAAAGATGGCATAGAAAAAAGATATGGCAACGGTTAACATGCCATCGAAGACATGAATCATAGCTCTCCCAACGAAGAGTGGGAGTCTATGAGCCGGTGTCGCAAGTAGTAGCGGCAATGTTCCATCCCACTTGTCGTGGCTAGTAATATTGATAACTGAGAAGACAGTGTTCCAAGATAACACGAACATGGAGTTGCCAATGGCTATGTAGGCAACGTTTGCGCCCGCGAATTGCCCCACAAACACGAAAAAGGCCATCGCAGAGAGCGAAAAAACCAGCTTCATTGTCAACCACATTGGAGGATACAACCAACTGAACTGTGCTCTGAACGAGAACACGGCGCTTCTGAAGAATATTCTAAGTAGACTCATGCCTGAACCAGCGTCCCGTCGCGTCTACACTTGGTTTCCACTTTCTTGAAGAGAAACGCGGCTATCGCCACATAAGCTATGGTTATCAAGAGCATCACGCCTATATTTAGCCAGAATGTCGAGGAAAGGTTCTCTTGACCAGCAGCCATTCTAAGTGCTTCTATTCCCCATGTTGGCCCAAGAATGTAAGAGGCCGGATGAACCCAGAAAGGAAGTAGAGCTATTGGAAACATGGATCCCGAAATTATGTAGATGGGAGTCTCCAATCCATTAGTAAAAACCTGAGCGGATCGAGTGAGCACAAAGGCAGAGGCAAAGATCAAACCAAGGGCTGAGACAGAAAGAAGCGTCAAAACGATTGAAAACGAAAACAGAATTGGATTTGCAACGCCCAACGGGATTCTGAACACGAGAGACGCTACTAGAAAAATGGCTACCATGTTGGTGAGACCGAAGAGAGCATTCGAAATTGATTTTCCAGCAATCACATGCAGAAGATTTGAAGGGGCGGCCAAGACTTCCTCCAGTGTGCCTTGCCACTTCTCAAACTCTATGGCGAAACCTGAAGAGTAGAGGGTGTTGCCCCACATTCCCATCATTCCCCCTCCCAAAACAGCGTAAAGCCCGAATGGTCCACCAGCTTCTTTGAAGAGTGTGAGAGCCACAAACGTGTAGACGAACGGTGCAATCACATTGGGGATTACCCATTGAGGATCAGCGATCCAGTGAAGCATTGCCATTCTGAAAGCGCTAAACAAGACTCTCAATGTTTTTGGCATTTACTTTCCACTCCCTTCAACCAGTCGGAGATAAGCGTCTTCAAGCGTTGGTTCCTTGATTTTGATATCGTAGATTCGACTGTTCTTCAATATCTCCTGCGCCTCAGATATTATCTCTGAACCTTTTGGCGTTTGAATTTTCAATACTTGTTTGTTTTCGCTTAAGTCTGCGCTGATGGCTAGGACTTCGGGCACCTCCTTGAACTTGGTCACTTCTTTTTCGGTTATTCCAAAGCCTTCAACCTCAACCACGCTCGCGTCCATAACATATTTTTTCAGCCCCGACGGCGTGTCAAGTGCCACAATTTCTCCTTTTCTTATGACGGCTACTCGTTTGCAGAGTTCGTCTGCCTCGAACATATAGTGCGTGGTCAATAGGATGGTTTTGCCTTTCTCAACCAGCTCTCTAATCATATTCCTAGTCTCCTTGGCGATCTCCGGATCTAGCCCGATCGTGGGTTCGTCCATGAAGACTAGTTGAGGGTCGTGGATTAATCCTCTGGCTAGATGGAGTCGTTGTTTCATGCCTTTTGAGTATGTTTCAACGCGGTCTCTGGCCCTGTCCCACAATCCCATGAATCGCAACAGTTCCTTAATCCGTTTTTCCTGAATACTTGTAGGCACTCCGTAGAGGTCGGCGAAGTATCTTAGATTGTCTATGGCATTGACTCTCGTGTAGAGTCCTCTTTCTCCGCCGAGAACGATGCCTATTCTTTCTCTGATCTTGGTGACATCTTTCTGAATGTCATAGCCAAGAACTTTAGCAACTCCTGATGTTGGAATGAGCATTGTGGTCAACATCTTTATCGTAGTTGTCTTGCCCGCTCCGTTTGGACCAACCAGCCCAAAGAGTTCTCCATAATCTATCTCAAGAGAGACATCCTTCACTGCCACAACCCGTGTTTTGGCTCTTCGAAGAGCTCCTTTGGTGACATTGAACACCTTGCAAAGATGCTCCGCTACAATAGCCTTGTCTGAAGATGCTCTCCCATGTTGTGAACTCAGTTCCGACACCGCAACCAAAGTGATGAGGGTGTCCATTATTTAAGGGTGCCTTCTGGGTCTAAGTAGCTTTATCTCGGACATTATTCCAGTAATTTTATAACAGCGATATCCTCTTTTCATAGGATACCGTTGCATTGGTCCAGCAAGAGGCATATCTATGATCATAGAAATGTTCACATTTGGGATGTATCTCACGAACTGTTATGTTGTGGGCTGCGAGGAAACCAAGGAAGCCATTGTCATAGATCCCGGATTTGACAATGATAGCGAAGCAGAGAAGGTTCTGAAGTTTATTCAACAGAATGGTTTGCACGTCAAGTACATAATTAACACGCATGGTCACGCCGATCACACAGCTGGCAACGGAATAGTAAAGAAGGCAACTGGCGCCCTCATCTTGATCCATAAAGACGATGCGATAATGCTTACCACCGTTGCCAAAACTGTTTCAAGACTTTTTGGTTTTCATGGAACATCGCCGGCAGCCGATAGGGCGCTCGGTGATGGAGACGTCATCAAAGTGGGCCGCTTCAAGCTGGTTACTCTTCACACGCCAGGACACAGCAAAGGGGGCATATCTCTGTTGGGTGACAAGGTTGTTTTCACGGGGGACACTCTTTTCGCTGGCTCCATAGGGAGGACCGATTTTCCAGGTGCTTCTTTTGAAGAGATTATGCAGTCGATCAAAACCAAACTGGTGACTTTGCCAGATAGTTTTAAGGCATATCCTGGTCACGGTCCTCCTACCACCATAGGCGAAGAAAAGAAGCATAATCCTTTCTTGCAGATGTAACAAATTTTCAATATTGTGGAAGCATTATGGAGATCCAACTGGACAGATCGACAGTCCCTTTCAGTTTGGAACACACATTGAGATGTGGTCAGCTGTTTCGATGGGAAAAATTGGGCAACTGGTGGTATGGCGTTGTCGAGGAAAAGGTTGTCAAGATAAGGCAAATAGGTAGCAGGCTGATTTTTCAAACTTACCCAGAAAAGATGAACGCAGAGTTTATCGAGAACTACTTCAGATTGGATGACAACCTACCATCTATACTCTCCCAAATAAACAAAGATAATCACATGAGAAAGGCCATTCAACATTTCCATGGACTGAGGATAGGCCGCCAGGAACCACTGGAATGCCTAATCTCATATATCTGCGCAACCTATAAGAACATTCCAACCATAAAAACCATGATTCTCAACTTATCTAGACGATTTGGAAAGAAGATAACCTTCAACGGTCACGATTTCTTCACCTTCCCAAAGCCAAGGGATCTAGCCCACGCCAGTCTCAAAGAAATGCGAAGTTGCAAACTAGGGTTCAGGGCTGAGCGAGTACTAGAAACCTCAAGACTTGTTGGCCGCGGACAACTCGATCTTGAAGACCTGAGGGAAATGGGTTATGAGAAGGCTAAGGAGGAATTGATGTCTCTGCCAGGTGTGGGACAAAAGGTCGCTGACTGCGTTCTCCTCTTCTCATTGGAGAAGCTGGAAGCTTTTCCTGTGGATATCTGGATGAAGCGTACGGTCCTGGAATTCTATTCGAAATCTTTCGAGCGTTCATTTGTCGAAAGAGTTTCTGGTAAACATTCAATCACACCCTGTGAATATAAGACAATCAGCTCCTTTGGAAGGGACTATTTCGGCAAATATGCAGGATACGCACAAGAATACCTATTCATTGCCAGAATTTCGCAGGGAATAAATGTTACGTCAGGACGTCAGAATTAGAGGGCTACAGACGGATTCACGTGCTGTAGTGCGGAAACAGGTGGGAAAACTATTTCGGTTGGTGTCTTTCAAATTGGAACGTGAAATGTCATTCACAACCTCACTCAAGGCTCCTCAAAATTTCCTCTCATCCTGAAGTACCTCACTCCATTTGTGATGCCAAAGGAAGCGGTGGATCAAAATCAAGTGGCTACGTGCCCACATGAGTAACTGAGTGTCCAAAGCAGACTTCGCGCGCGTCCTCATTTTCCCTGTGCATGCCCACCTCTTCTTCTTTATGGAAAAGTTTGAATTTTTGTTCCCATGATCGAGTATGTAATGGAAGAACTTCAATTATTTTTGATTTTATGAAAACAAGCATATTTTGGAGAATTAGATTCAGAATAATGAACAAAATTTAAAAGGATGTTTGGCAGTTCTTGTCATGTAATAGAAATGAAACGAGAGAAATGTGATCATCCAAGGCTCAACAAGGTTCTGGGAGATTACCAATGCACTCGGTGTGGCAAGTGGTTCAAGGTCAAAAAGGCGTCTGCTTAAAGGAGATTCTTCTGCTTTAACATCTGCATCACTCGGCTACCAACGGTTGTTACAGAGGAAATTGCCTTCGAAATGTTTTTCATCGCCCCCACGTAATCGTGTGACCATATTTTTCCAGTGGCATCAAGTATCCTCGTTCTCGACTCTTCCAAGTCTCGCAACTCGAGGACGCCGTGAGCAATAGTAACTTCTCCGGCCAGAGCATCCAAAAAGGATAACATCATTTTCTCGGCACCAGAAAGTTCATCCCCCTTTAATTCCTCGAGTTTCCCCAAAAGCTTGACTGCAATTATTAGTTCAGACTTGATTCTCTCTACATACTGGAAGCAGATGATCGCTTTTTTGGTGTCGAAAGAAGACACTTCTATCATTTTCGGCTTTTTGTACTGTTGTTGTTCGCTTTTATGTTTGTCGGGGTAGGCTCAAGTGGAAATACTCCATTGGAGTTGAGCGCGCGCGGTTCACGTGACAAACGTTATGATGGAGACTTTCTGTCGTTTCGAGAAACCTCATTTTCAGAAGTCACCCTTATGACTTTATAGAACTCAATATCCAAGTTTGGTGGAGCGGCCACTTGGCAGGTCATGCAGTTTCTTGTGTGTTTTATGTTTCGTGGGAGGTGAAGATGAGTTCGCGCGCGCGACGTTCGAAAGAAACGGAAGAATATTTAACTCTTTGTGGAAGACGCTTCTACTATTGTTCCCGTCTTTTGTGGTCCTTCCTCTATCCCTTAACAACCCCTATAGGTACTAAACGGACGACACGAGTTGCGATTCCCGTGTTGTGGCTTACTTCCACCACCAT
>CAYFXU010000013.1:0-14930 GCA_964347145.1 uncultured Candidatus Bathyarchaeia archaeon | reverse complement strand
CTAAACGGACGACACGAGTTGCGATTCCCGTGTTGTGGCTTACTTCCACCACCATGTCCACGTCCTTGTAGGCTGGATCAGCCTCCTCGGCCAGGACAACAGAACTTGCAGCTTGAACAACTATTCCACGCTTTTCTAAAGCTTTTTTCACGTCTCCGCCCCAGAAACTTCTCTTTGCAGCAGATCGACTCATCATGCGACCTGCTCCATGAGCCGTGGAACCGAATGAAATCTCCATGGCTTTAGCCGTGCCAACCAACAACCATGAACTGGTGCCCATGCTACCCGGGATGATAACAGGTTGGCCGACGGCCCTATAGTCGGCTGGAAGGTTCAAGTATCCTGGTGGAAAGGAACGAGTTGCACCTTTTCTGTGAGTCCAAACTTTGGTTCGTTTTCCGTTTACATTATGTTCCTCAATCTTTGCGATGTTGTGGGCTACATCGTAAACTAAATCTAGGCCGAACTCTTCAGCGGACCTTTTGAACACATTTTCGAAGCTTTGTCGAACCCAATGCGTGATCACTTGGCGATTGGCGAAGGCATAGTTGACGGCGCAGGCCATGGCTTGGTAATAGTCTTCAGCTTCGTTGCTGGTGCCAGGTGCGCAGGCAAGTTCTCGATCGGGCAGGGAAAGCTTATACTTATGGACGGCTTGCTCCATGACACGTAGGTAGTCTGAACAAATTTGATGTCCGAATCCGCGGGACCCACAGTGAATCATGACAGTAACTTGCCCCTCGTGGTCGACGCCATAAGTTTTGGCGACTTTAGAGTCGTAGATTTTGTCAACCTTTTGAATCTCAAGGAAGTGGTTTCCAGAACCAAGAGTGCCACATTGGGGTAGGCCACGTCCCTTAGCTCTGGATGAAACCTTGGCAGGGTCGGCAACATCCATGCAGCCGCCCTCTTCACAATGCATAACATCTTCGGGCCTGCCTAACCCCCTATCAACAATCCACGGCACGCCCTCTGACACTAGTTGATCAAGCTCATGAATGGTCAGGCGAAAGTCTTTGCGACGGCTGCCGAGTCCACAAGGAACGTTCTTGAAGATCGTACTGGCGAGGTCAGCCAGGTGGGGTCGAATATTGGCTTCCGAAAGGTTTGTGGTTAGAAGGCGGACACCGCAGTTGATATCGTAGCCCACACCTCCGGGACTGATGACGCCTTCCTCATAGTCTGTGGCTGCGACACCGCCGATTGGAAATCCATATCCCTCGTGACCATCAGGTAAGGTAATGGAATACTTGTAAATGCCTGGTAGGTGAGCGACGTTGGCGCATTGTTCAAGGGTTCGATCCGTCTTAATCTTGTCAAGAAGCCCCCCGTCGGCGAAGACCACTCCGGGAACTCGCATGCCTGGTTTATATCTCTGTGGTATGCGCCAGCTGTATTTGTCTATTTTTTCAAGCGGAACCCTTGACCCTCGCCCACCATATTTTCTCTCTTTACTCATTTTGAAACACTATAGATAGAGAACTTGAAGAAAATATATAAACGATTTTGGTGTTTACACAAAAGATTCACAACCAGCGTGCATAGGCGTCTATTGAAGAGATGTTCTCTTTGGTGATCAGACCAAAGAAATTTAATTGTAACGGGAATTCAATAAATGATAGCAGTGAAAAGAGATGTTTGTCAGAATCCTCCGAAGGTTGACTCTTCACGAGGTTGAGATCCGAATCCACGAATTTGAAAGAGAACATAACGTAGCATTTGAGGAGTTCGAGGAGTTGTTTTTGGAAGGAAAAGTTGACAGAAGTATGGTTGGCGCGTATTTTGAGTGGTCTGGACTGGTCCACGCCTATCGTGGTTACGTCGAGGGAGGTGAGCTTGACTACGTAGTCGAAGAGATGCGTGACATGGACTCGAAAGACATGGCGCTTCTAACTCCGAAGCGACTAGAACTGCTTGACAGCTTGGGAAACTTCCGGACAGAGTCAATAAGCGATCTTGCCCGGAAGATTCGCAGAAACGTGAAGAATGTTTACCAAGACCTGCAACTGCTGAGGAAAATTGGCTTCGTCACTTTCAAGAAGAGGGGCAAAAGAAACATCGTTCCGGAAACGTTGGTGGAAGAAATCACTTTTCTAATTCGATGAGGTAGAGTTTGTTGGCAGAGTACCGAAGATCAGCTGAGACAGGCTACAAAAGACCTTTGACACCAGCGAAGCGCATAAGTGGCGACGCGCGCGCATGTGGTATACCCAATGATATCTGTCAATTTTCTCGATGGAAACAGCCGATCCGCGCCCTCGATGCCTCACTCTTGAAATCATAAAATCGCCTTTGACAAAGATCCGTAGTAGGGCACGCATGAATGATTCGGTATGACACCAATACCTTCGGTTCAAAGACGCGATACACGCGTATGATCACACCACAACCCTTAAGAACCGCGGTCTTCAATGAAGAGGGCGGACCGAAGTGAGTGTAGAAGATATGTCAGATAAAGAACCCTCCGAAAGTAAAGAGATGGTAAAAGTAGAGAAATTGACCCCAAATTCGAGAGAAGTGAACACGATTGTAAAGGTAGTCTCCAAGAGTCAAGTTAGAAACGTCACGGGAAGAGACTATTCCATACGTAGGGTTGCAGACGCCTTGGTTGGAGATGAAACGGGATGTGTGTACCTAACACTCTGGGACGACAACATAGACAAGATAAATGAAGAAGCTACTCTTCAAATAAACAATGGCTACGTGAACCTATTCAGAGGGAACATGCGCCTAAACATAGGAAAATACGGCAGCTTCGAGCTGATCGACGAGTCTCCCATAACAGAAGTCAACACAGAGAACAACTTGTCTGATAAACGATACGAACAAGAAAGGCGGTATAGATCTTATCGGCAACCCAGGTATGGTGGAAGAAGGGATTACCAGCGAAGAAGAAGATACTAGAAGTAGACAAAGAGTCCCATTCTACCTAACAAATTTTCTCGGGTTCCTTTTGAATTTCTTCTTGCATTTGACACTGCAGAAATGAAAGGTTTCTCCATCATGAGTAATCTTAAATTTAGATGTTTTTTCGTCCAGAACGACGCCGCAAACAGGGTCTCTGGGCATGGTCTTGCTTTTCACCGCGCAGAGTCATAGAAATATACAGGTCGGCTGCCTGCTTATTACGTTAATGGTTCCAAAAGCTTTCCGGTTCTCGTCAAGACAAACTGGATGAATGAGTCACCTTTTTTCGACGACACTCAATTGTCCACCTCTGCTGACCCTCAACTGGCGTTCGCCTCTAAAGGTTACGACACGTGCGTTCTCAACGCGGATAGTATCTCCCACAGAAACTGTGTCTATCTGCTTGTTCCACAGGGGTAGCTGGATTGTTCCAGTTTCATCTTTGATACTTACGTTTGTCACCTTGGCAAATTCTCCAAACCTGGTGACGACAGGTATCGGGTTTTGGATTTTAAGAACCTTCGCCTCCAAGTCAATTTGCTTCATTCCAGATTTTAAATCTCTGATCTGCAAATGTTTAGATCCAGTCCCCTTGATTGTTTTTGTCCCCGGCGCCTTTGCACGGGCAAATTCGATAAGCGGTCCGGTTTCTTCGAGGATGCGTTTGGGTATGGGGAATTGGGCGACCACTTTACAAATGTTGGTTATCAGAAAAACCGCATAATTCTGTGTTCTCTTCCGGCATTCAATCGAAAGGCTTTCACATTTAGATTGTTGACGTTCCCAAGCTTCAACAATGCACTTGAAAAGAACGTTCGAATCAATTCCATACTTCATCGAGATCAGAGCAATATACTCAAGAAGCCTGAAATCAGCAAGCGAGCGATATCTGCCACGGGGTCGACCGCGACTCCTCGACACTTTCATTCGCAATTGACTCGTTCCTATCCTCGCGTCAACCTGATTTCCATCGTTGAAACGTTTCTCGTTCCACCCTCTTCTTGCTGTATTTCTTCGGTTCCTATCGTTATATCGCCCACGTTCAGATCTTTCACGAACTTGCGTCGCGCTATCTCAACAACATCAACAGCCGTTGTTATTGCTTGTCCCCTAGCCTTTAATGTGACTTCCTTGGTGTCGGATCCTGTGAAACTTGTTATGATCGCCAAAACATAACTCATTGCAGGTTTTCTTCCAATATAAACGACGTTTGATTCTCCAGGCAAGCTCAAAATCCTCCTGTTTTTCCTCGCTACGAGTCCAAGGTTAGAAAAGGTAATGTGTGCTAGTATTTAAAGCTGCCTAAGAAAGAGGATCAAAATATTCATAAATCCATGGTTCAGTGAGGTATCGCAGGTAGTGCAGCATAATTTGATGGGAACAGCTGATGGTCTCTGTTACTCTATTCTTTCACTAGTACAAAGACGTCTCTGAAGGCCGATTCGGTCTGACATGTATCCTCCTTTGTGTGAACGTTTGACTTAAATCCATATAGGGAGAGACACAATGCTTGGGTCGTCGTCTGCAAGGCCTAGCCTCATCCAATAGTCGAGATCCACCGCGTGCATGTGCGCGCGCCCATAGCTTTGGGGCGGGATTGATGGATGTTTAGGCAATTAAGGAAGGCAGTTTCTTGGCGATGATTTCTTCAGCTTCCTCAATTATTCCGTCAATGAGCTCTTTAACGGTTGGAAGGTTGTCTATGAGGCCCTGAACCTCACCGGTCAACACCGGAGCGTTTTCAGTGATACCGTGCTTGTAGGAGTCAGCCCACGAAACTCTGGTCTTGGCGTCTTGTACCTTTGGATGTTCAAATTTTTCTTGGATGGAACCCGTTACGCTGTCAAGCAGTTCCTGAAGGGCCGCTGCGTACTTGTTTTTCAGAACTCTGATGGGTCCGAAGGACCCCGCGGTCACTCTTGTGTCCCTCTCCGTCCCCTTCAAGACCGCTTCTTTGTATCCTGAGGCGAAGTCACTTTCTTTGGTCGCGATGAACCTGGTTCCCATGTAGATAGCTCCAGCTCCCAAAGCCAAAGCGGCGACAAGGCCCTTTCCATCGCACCAACCGCCAGCCGACAGAACTGGGATCTTGACAGCTTTCCTTACTGCCGGAGTTAGAACGCTTGTGTGAACTGGGTCCCAGGCCACGTGTCCTCCAGCCTCGTGTCCTGAGGCAACCACCGCGTCTACGCCAGCTTTCTCAGATTTCTGAGCATGGTAAACCGATGGAACCACATGAACAACTGTGAGGCCTGCGTCCTTCAGTTTTCGGGTGTAGAGGTTGGGGCTGCCGGCTGACGTGACCACCACTTTCAGATTCTTTGCCAGCTTGGGGTCTTTCTCTCTTTCCTCGATTATTGCGTCCATAAGATATGGCGCGTCTGGTTGTTCTTGAGCTACTCTCACATTCACTCCAAATGGCTTATCAACGAGCTTGCTCGCCTTTCGCAGTTCTTCGATGGTGTTGACGCCCATTTCTTCCTCCATTGCTAGTGTGCTATCTACAAGCTTCGGAGCGAAATCATGGACTTGCTCAAAAAAGTCTGGGTCACGTTCCTTGAGGTATAGGAAAGTTCCTGTGTGGCTTATGACTCCTAGTCCTCCAGCGTTGGAGACAGCAGCGCACAGTTTGGTCGTTATGAAGGGGCCCATGGGGGCTTGAACTATTGGATATTTGATCGCAAAGAGTTCGCAGACATCAGTTTTTTTGAACACCATATCATATCCCTCTGATTCGGAAAGATAAGAGAAGAAAATCCATGCAATTTAACTTTTTTGGACCCAACCTTTGACTAGGTCCATAATTAAATGTAAAATTCTTCACTTCGACATTATTACCTGAAATATTAGATTTCGTAGATTCTCTGAAAGTATTCCATGAAGCCGTAGACGTTTGGCTTCACTATTCCCTCACTTAGTATGAGATGGTTCTTGATGTAGTCTTCCACTTCCGGTGTCAGAGGATCTTTCTCAGAAATTCTTTTGCAGATAGTTTCGAAGTCTTCCCCGTTTTTCATTCCCTCAAGGATGATTTTCCCCCAAAGGGTGAGGCGAGCCGCATAGGTTTCCAACTTCTTAACCGCATCATGTGCTTGACCGAAATGCGAATAGTACACCAACCGAGGCTTAATCTCAATTAGTCTTCTAAGCGAAGATAAGGCCATTTCTAGGTGGAAAGGGGGAGGAGTGGTTGGTATAATCGCGTCGAATTTGTTCAGATATATTCCAGCGGCGTCTCCCGGGAAAACTCCCTGGCTGTTTTTTTCGTAGAAGGCTAATTCATGGGAAGCATGGCCTGGCATCTCAAAAACCTTCAAATCAACGCCATGCCCCAAATCAATCACCATGCCATCCTTTGCGATGAGAACTCTTTCCTCCGGCACAGGTTGAAATTTGCCGTACATTTCAGCGATGTCTCCCAAAACTTGCAAGCTTGAGATCCAAAGCTTTTCAGGATTGACTAGGTGACGGACTCCTTTCTCATGCACAAGCAGCCTTGCGTTGGGTAGATAGGACATGAGGGTTCCTGCTCCGCCGGCGTGGTCGATGTGGATGTGGGTTACAGCTACTAGGTCAACTTCCTCACTCTTTATCCCTATCTCTTTCAATCCGGCAAGTAGGTTTTTCACGGTTAGTCTTGGGCCAGTTTCAACAATCGCCGCTTTCTCCCCTTCGATCACATAGGAGGCGCTGAAATTCTCGAAGCCTCTGGGTTCTAGGTCGATTCGACACATGAAGTCGTTTAGTCTTTTCGTGTGCATCATCTTCACGTTTGAAATAAGCACTACAACACAAGTCAATTATTAACGTTTTCTAGTAAGTTAGACCCAGTTATTTCAATCCTGCGCGCGCCAGTAACAGTGGTGCGTTGAAAAGAGTCTCCTTTGGAGGATAGCTTGCACGAAAAACTAAACGTCCAGAATGAACCTAACAATGACGGACTTCGGTCTCTTAATAATTTCCATTTGATGATATGTTACGGATTTTACTCCAACCTTTGACGGATGCTTCTCTGGGTCATACAGCTCTCCCCACACTTTCGCCTTCAATCTCAAACCCACAGGGGTTTTTTCTATGCTGGAGATCTTGAAACGGGAGTAAAGTTTGCCAGTTAATTCAAACTGGACCAAGAGCTCTTCTAGCCAGCTGTAAAGAAGAGCATATTCATCATGGGCCTCCACCTCGAAGACGTCCTCGATTTCAGACTCAACCCTATCAGGCTCGGTCATAACTTCAAGGGTGGCCAAAGCTGCGGTCTCAAAGGCTTCCTCTAAGCTGGTTCCAAAGGCTTCAACATAAACATCGGCTGTGTGTTCCAGAAACCTAAAACCCTTTCTCATATGAGTCCGTTTTCTGGGTGTCGACACGTAGTTAAAAATATTTTGGAGCATTCTTCATTGCTACGACCACAAGCTTGACAGGGTGCGCACATCGATTTGAAAAGACGCTTTCAACTAACGGGGTGGAGTCTAGGTGAACAAGATGAGATGTTTAGTGAAATTTTGGAACAACACGAAGTACGCAGAGACTCACAACAATTTCATGTTTAACATGTTCTATTTTCGAAAGAACAGCATGTTCCTATCCTGTTTTTTCCATTGCTAGAAAACCCTGTGATCGTTTGTCGAACCACATTTATGCATACACACCAGTTCAAGTTTCTTGTTCTAACATATTCCCTAAGACTTCGGTGAACTCAAGCAATCGATTGACGTTAATGTACTCGCCTGCGATGTGAGCCATGTGGCCGGGGCCAACTATTACGGTTTTTATGTTAGCATTGTGGTAGAGATAAACTGAATCTGTTCTTCCAAGCTCTATGCGGAGAGAAGGTTTGTATCCAATCGTATGGGAAACGGAGTCCACAGTAAGGGAGACAACCTCTTCGTTTTTGTCAACAATGTAGGGCAACTGGACATTCTGATCGAAATCGCACTCTATCTCGACTTTCTCTATCTTCTCAAGCGCCGAACGTATCGTTTCAACTACTTCTTGAGTTTTCTCGCCTGGAAAGAGCCTTCTTTCGCAGGTTATTTTACACTCTCCAGGAACAATGTTTATAGCCCTTCCACCATCGATGGTGGCGACGTTAATGGGCATTTCAGATTTATACCCGTCTATTTGGAATTTTCCTGGGGGAATCCGCCTAATCGCGTCTATTACTTTGACCATGTCATATATTGCGTTTCTCCCAAGTTGCGGGGTTGAAGAGTGAGCCTCCCTTCCGAGAGTTTTCGCGGTGAAAGACACTCTTCCTGTGCATCCGATGCTTACTGTCCATTTATCGTCAACCACGGTTGGCTCAATGTTTATGCCATAATCCGCGGTGAAGCTTGGATTGTTCGAGAGAAAGTACGGTGCCCCTAACTGTCTTCTTCCGCGGTATTCGATTCTGTTGTCCTCATAGTTCATGAATTGCACAATCAGCTTGGCAAACCTGCAGTTTTCTAGGCGGGAAAGTGCAGAGAGAGTGGCGGCTATCCCACCCTTGGCGTCAGAGGCTCCGAGGCCGTACAGTCTATCCCTTTTCAGCGCAGGAGTGAGGGGATTCTCCCATTCACTTGACGGAGGAATAGTGTCAAAATGAGTGTTCATCAGAAACGATTTCTCTCCGTCAAAGACTCTTTCCGCAGTGACATTGAAAAGCTCGTCAACCTCAACTTTAAAACCCAGTCTTTCGAGGTGCTCTGACAGGAAGAGGGCACAGTCTTTCATGCCATCTTCAACTTTGTCTGGTGTAATTTGGTAAGTAGGAAACTTTATGAGCCGTTTCAGAATTTCCAGAGGTTTGATGTTCATAATGACTTCCTTCCCAAGTTTCAAAGCGTCATTTGTCTGCGCGTGTTGCCTAATCTCCACGCGCCACTCGAATCTCCGTCTTGGTTTGTTTCAAGTAGAATAAAGGTATTCTGTGAACTAATAAATCGTGCGTGTAAGTTGGTGACTAAAGCATTCTGCAACTTCTTAGAATTCTGCATTTAGTCCGAGTCTGTTAAGAGGGTAACACTCTTGGTATGTGACGACTGGCCAGAAGGCTAGCATATCAGTCCAGAAGAGAGCTTGTGACAAGACTTGCCTTCAGGACAACAAGAGTATGAATGACGCGTGTACGGACAGGATGCTCAAAACGATAGCCTGGTGCACCCACAAAAATGATGGATAGCAAAGCCTTATTATTCGTCAGACGTACTCTCATCCCCAAGTGCCAGAACATGTTTGAAGCCGATGTTCGTGATTTGTTGGAGCGAGTCGTAGCCGTATTCGGTGAGACTGGCGTTGATTACGGGGATGTGCGGTTTGAATCCTCACGGTCAACTGGCATTTCTAAGGATAAGTCGGAAGAGAGGTTTTCTTACGGGTCATCCGAAGGTTTTCATCTCCGCGTTTTGAACGGTGCGGAGTGGAGAGCCATAAGCCTTTCCGGCGCCGACAGGAAAGAAGTTGTCAAGAGTGCAGTGAAACTTTCAAAATTCGTGCCAGCTACCAAATCCAATTCCTTGTACAGGCCAGTTGAACCTTGGGTGTTAACTGAAGAGTTGGAGGTTAGGAAGAAATTCGGTGACGTTGGGCTCGAGGAGAAGATTGAGGTCGTTAGGGACCTGTTTGGAAGATTAATCGATGAGGAAAATATTGTCAACGCAGCTGTGAGATATGATGAGGGAATCAGCGAAAAGGCATTCTTCAATACTGAAGGATCGCAATTGAGGTCGACAGCGCCTGTTATCCGGCTAGTTTTGATGGCCTATGCGAAGGCTGGGAAAAACGTTCAGAGGAACCATCATGTGTTTGGTAAATACGGAGTCGGATACGAATTCATTGAAGGCATGGACTTTGATGAAGTTTGCAGGGATACTTCGAAGGGTGCCAGTGACCTCCTAGGTGCGGAGCGAGCTCCGAGTGGCAAACTGCCGGTGGTTCTGGACCCAGACATGACTGGGTTGATCGCTCACGAATCGTTTGGTCACGGATTAGAGGCCGACCAAGTTTTGCGAAACAGGTCGTTCCTGTCCGACAAGCTGGGGGAGAAAGTGGCTTCAGAAAACGTGACCATCGTGGATAACAGCCTCTACGAAAACGCCTACGGAACATACGCCTTCGACGACGAGGGAGTTAAATCGAAGAGAAACGTGCTGGTTGAAAACGGCGTTCTGAGAGGGTTCTTGCATTCCCGTGAAAGCGCCTCAACACTTCAAGTATCACCTACGGGAAATGGGCGTGCGCAAAACTTTTCTCACAAGATCTATGTCAGGATGAGCAACACTTACATCGAAAAGGGAGACTGGAGCCCAGAGGAAATGCTGGAAGGGATCAACCGCGGTGTTTATCTGAAGAAGTCATCCCATGGCATGGAAGATCCCCTCGGCGGTGGAATCCAAGGGACTTCAGTCAAGGGATATCTCATTGAGCATGGCAAGTTAACTAGGTTACTTCGCCCAGTCTCTCTTTCAGGAAAGGTGCTTGAGTTGCTCCAGGATGTCGACGCGGTCGGAAAGGACTTCAAACTACATTCTGGAACATGCGGAAAAGGTTTTGAAGACCACGTTCGAGTTTCCAGCGGTGGCCCATCCATCAGAGTCAGGGAGGCTATTGTCAGTGGCGGCTGAAAACTTGATGCCCAAAATTGAAGCCAAACTCAAGGCGTCAGAGGTTGACGACTATGAAATCTACATGCAGACTCCAGTGGTAACGCAGCTATACCTCCGTCAGGGGAAAGTTGAGCTCATAAATGAGGTTAAACATCTCGGATACGGAATCAGAGTTTTGGATAAAGGCTTCGGAATGACCAGCTCAAACCAAACCAGGGACTCTCAGATTCAAGAATGCATCAACAATGCCATCCTGATGGCTAGACAATCAAAACCAGAGAACTTCACTTTTCCACATCAGAGGAAAACGCCTAACGTAGACATCGTTGACAATGGAATTAAGGACAGTCCCGAGGATGTAGTTCGGGGCTTCGCAGAACAGCTTGTTGACATCGCAGCGGCGGAAAAAGTTGAGCTGCCCTTCGCTAAGGTCAAGGCCTACCACATTCGCACGTCGATCGTGAATAGCGAAGGCCTCAACAGAGATAAGGAAGAAACGTTGATGTTCACCGAGATAAGTTTCAAAACCTCCATGAAAGGGCGCCTGTCTGAGTATTGGACAACAAAATACAGCCGGAGACCAGAGGACATTTCAACCGCCGAGTTGGAGAGATGGGCAAAACTGGCTAAAGAGAAGCTCAAAGGAGAAATGCCTAAGACTGAAAAACTTGAGGTCATCCTTTCTCCGAGCGTTGTATGCGACCTTCTCGTGCCTGTTGTCGGAGCTCACAGTACCGCACGAGCCCTAAAGACAGGCATATCAAAGTTCGAGGAAGGCGAACTTGTGGCAAACGACAAGTTGACAATCATCGACGACGGTCTATACCCCTACGGGACACAGTCCAGTCCATTTGATGACGAAGGCAACCCTCAGGGTAGAGTCACAACCATTGATAAGGGTGTGTTCAAGGGTTACCTATATGATCAGTACCATGGATTGCAATACGGAAGAAATTCAACCGGAAACGGGATTCGTCAAGCAATCGTGTTCTTCTTCATCGACGAAAAATTCAAGCTGTCTCCTCGTAACCAAACCTCCAACCTGAGGGTCAAGTCGGGCAAAAAAACGTTGGAGGAGCTAATCTGTGAAGTTTCCAGAGGCTTGCTTATATATCAACTTTCTTGGCTCTACCCCAGCGAAGCCTCAGGATCATTCGCCTCAGAAATCCGAAACGCTGCGCTCATAGAGAATGGAGAAATCGTTCGTTCTATAAATGGAGGTCTAGTTAGCGGCAACGTCTTTACAATTATTAAAAACATTACGGGTATTTCTAAAGAAGCAGAAATTGCAACTGGCGGAACCGCCTTCTCCTGCATATCCCCATATCTGCAATTCAAAGACGTCCAAATCGCAGGCGACTAAAAATGCGAATCTGACAATCGCGACGCCTACATAACTATTGAGGAATCCTTCTTTCCTTCTTGACACCGATGAAGTTTCCAAGCTTGCCTTCTCTAATCTCCTCCACGTTGGGCTTCAGCATCATTTTCATTTAGAAGCAAACTTTTGCTGTCAAGCCGCAAATGTTTGAAAGTTTTTCTGGGACCTCCACCAACTTGCTGGAGATCCTCCTGCGCGCCCATAGGGCTTCCAAAGACTTATATTATACTAATGTTTGTTGCGCTCCTAGGCGAATTAAGGAATTGAAAGTTGTTTACCACGAGAAATGTAGCGCGGCTTATTCATCGGATCCTGCATCAGCACCTGGAAGGATGGAAAGCATATACAATGAATTGCATGGTCACTGGGAATTTGTCAAACCTGAACCAGCCAGTGAAGGAGATTTGATTTTGGTTCATAGAGAAACCCACTTAAACTCAATAAAGAGACAAGAATTAGTTTATGAAGTTGCCATCCTAGCGGTTGGCGGAGCCGTAAAAGCATCGGAACTGGCGATGCGTGGGGATCCAGCCTTTGGTCTAATAAGACCCCCGGGGCATCACGCTAGCCAGAATTCCTGTTGGGGTTTCTGCTTCTTCAACAACATGGCCGTATCCATAGAGAAACTAAAACAAACAAATAGGATCTCAAAGGCTTTGATTGTGGACATCGATCTACACTATGGAGACGGAACGGCCAACATCTTCAGCGGAACCCCTCAAGTCACCTATTTCCATGTTGAAGGCAGAAACAGAGAAGCGTACTTGAACGACCTCACAAGATGCCTCACTATAACAAAAGATTGTGATGTCGTTGCGGTTTCCGCGGGATTTGACAGACACGAACAAGATTGGGGCGGCCTACTTAAAACAAGGGACTACCGAACGATTGGCAGAATGATAAAAGAATTTGCTGAGGAAACATGCCAAGGAAGGCGTTACGGAGTGTTAGAGGGTGGATACAACCATGCGGTTCTGGGAAAGAACGTGAAATCCTTCCTCGAAGGCATGTTGTAAACTTCATAGTCTACTTGTGACTTTTGATGAACCACAATTTTTCTGACAATTCTTCTATATAATCTCTCCTTTCTAACCTACTTTTCCACCGTTCCGGAATGGCTTCGACTCCATGATACGCGCCACTGATGGCTCCAGTCATGGCGCCTATAGTATCTGTGTCTCCACCCAAACTTATGGCGTAAAGAACAGATTCTTCAAAGCTGCCCCAGTTGCGCAAGAAACAGTAGATGGCTGTGAGAACGGAGTTATGGGCTTCAACGCCGTTTCCAAGCTCCCTCGCAACCCTCACTTTGCTTGTATGATCCAGCAATTCCCCGACTCTTTCCAGCTTTTGCTTGTACAATTCGTTGGGCGTGAAATCCTTCAGCTTTCTTAGGAAGGTATGGGAATCAAGCTCAGCAGATGTATCAGCATTTACAGCTAGCGCTACTGCGTAAGCTTGTATTGCTGCACCCTCCATCCCCAACTCATGGACATGAGTGATTTGGCTCTGGCCATAAGCCACAGATCGCAACTGCTCCAGGTTGTCGTGATATACGATTCCGACTGGAGCAACCCTCATAGCTGCCCCGTTTCCGTAAGAGCCAGCTCCACTGAACAGTCGTTTCGCAGCTTCACTCCAAATCACACCCGACTTTATCCATCTGAAGACGCGAGGTGGACCACTAGCGTAGCCACGCCATGGTTCCCGTTCATAATTCTCGATAAAAGTCTGCGCCATATGACTTCCTTTAAAGCCCTTGTTTGAAATCAAGGATTCTGCCACGCCGATCATCATGTGGGTGTCATCTGTCCATCGTCCTGAAAAGCGTTCAACTTTCACTTCTGAGATCCATAATCCTTCAAACGAACTGCCTAAAGCATCGCCGACAGCACTGCCAACTAGGCATCCGGCAAACCTTGATCTCAGCATGCTTTTCAATAGACCGGCTCAGAGCTTTATGGCTTATGACTCTTCGATGGCCTGACTCGCACGCGCAAGAGTTGTGAACTCTTGGAATGAATGCTGGATAGCCGTCTTTTGGTATCTGGTTTACATACTGAAGTTGGTGTTAATTTTGTTATTTCTGGTCAATATTGACCGTTCATAAGATTAAAAGCAATTCGATTCCAATTATGTTATCAAAAGGAGGTTGGAAATCATATGCCAGAATATTTGCTTCTTCTGAAACTCAACAAGGCGAAACTGCTGGAAACAATAGATTCCCTGAGAAAACTGCCCACAAGTCCAAGTCAAGGAGTTGAGCTGGACTACACCATGAACATTTTCGGAACATGGCATGTAGCTGTTTGGTTCAGCTCCGACAACTCGTCTCAAGCCATGGAGTTCATAAACAAAAAAATAGGTCAAATCCCTGGCGTTGTCGATGCCTTCCCAGTAGCCACTTTCCCCCATAAGGGAAAATTGGATAAGGAATCCTAAAAGATACCTTATTCAAGCGAATACGAAGGTTCTCAGAGAAAAAGAATTACTAGCAGCCCCGATCACGTCTCAATTTCTTAACTCTGTTCAGAATTGTTCGAGGAACTTTCTCATCAGTCAAGTTTCTAACAAAAATAACATCGTTCGGGTGCAGATGGAAAGTCAAATTTATTTGGAGTCTCTCAGCTTGTAAGAATTTTTTGATGGCCTCGTCGAGTTTACCGTCTTCAAAATCAAGCTCAATCAAGGTGTGAATGGTCTTCCTCAACGCGTCCTTAACTTCATCAAAACTCTTTTGATTCACCGTCGGTTCCAATCCCGTACCTTTGTACATGAAGGAACCGTGATAATTGAGATAAGCATTATTTCGGAAAAGGAAATATAAAGAATTTCAATAGTTGTTCGTTTATGATTTCCATAGCAGATTCAAAAAAGACGCTGATGCGCACGCGACTAATGGAGGGCACATCGACCCACTCGTACGCATGCGCGCACGAATGCATAGTGAGAATTGATGAAGTCAAGGCAGTCGCACAGGGCATGCATATTTGGATCCTAGTAGCAACTCTATGTTGAAAACAAGCTTTTTTCCAGATGGCTGATTCCCGAAATAT
>CAYFXU010000012.1:14364-27191 GCA_964347145.1 uncultured Candidatus Bathyarchaeia archaeon | reverse complement strand
TTATTGGAGCTATCGATATCAACGCTATTCCTATTCCAATCAGTGCGTAGTTTAGGGCAGGGATTTTAGTTGGTCTATATGCAACTGTGAGTGAAGCAAGCTTTGTTCTTGCTATTTCTGTTGATTCTTGCAGCGTCTTTTCGGACGCGGTCGCTGCCCAATCATACGACGACTCGATGGCATTTGAGCATGCGGTGGAACAAGTGAGCTTATTTTTCATGCAGCTGCCTCCTAAAATCACTCTTATAAACTCGCTGTTTCCAGAAAAATGCAACCACGCTAGCTCTCCATCGCTAAAATTCATGCCAATCGATTTTCCACATTCAAAACATTGCCCATCCACTTCGGAGTCATTGTAGTATATTCCTTCGACCATGGCGCAGATAGGGCAGCACCCCCAATGTTCTGCTCCGTCAGAAGACACTACACGAAGTGTCGATGAATCTGCCTTTGCGATTTCCATACCACATGCTTCGCAGGCCACCGTTGTCATAGTTCTGCTTATGGTAGCACCCACGCCTCCAGCCAGAAATATTACGCCAACTACAATAATAACCAAGACGACATATTTAATTTTCATATTTTTTCACCCCAATATAGTTATAATCAAGAGGCAAATTTAACATTTCCTTCAATTTTTGAAGGAACAAGAAAATACATATGCGCGCGCGCATTTTGATGCTCTTTTCCAAAACCATAATCACACAGGATGTTTAGGTTGCCAGTATATTCGCCAGTTTCAGCAGGTTTAGATCCAAAGGCTTTTTTGTTTTGCACGATCTCTCCAGTTTGATACTCGTTATACTGCCTCTTTGTAATCCAACGATCCTGTTCCCCTGTTCCTCTGACAGAAGTTCAACCGCCTTGTTGGCAAATAAGCTAGCTAAGAGCCGGCTTCTCGCTGTGGGGTTACCGCCTCTTTGGGCGTAGCCCAAAATGCTGAGTCTAACCTCAGCTCCTATGTTCGCTTCGATCTCTCTTGCGAGTCTAGAGGTGCCTACAATTCCTTCTGCCACTACAATTATACCAGACTTCTTTCCTTTGGCACTGTTTTCCTTCAGCCTTTTGAGAATATTTTCTTTTTCAGTCTTGACTTCCGGAACTAAAATGATTTCAGCTCCGGCCGTCAGCCCTACTGTTAATGCGAGAAACCCTCTTTCCCGCCCCATAACCTCAACGATGAAAATTCTTTCATGAGAGATCGCTGTGTCCCGAATTTTGTCAATCTCACTGACTGCTGTGTTTACGGCTGTGTCAAAGCCTATAGTTTCATCTGTTCCAAATATGTCATTGTCAATCGTTGCAGGAATTCCTATGATTTGCCCTTCAGTCTTCTTGCTCAATTGTAGAGCTCCCCTGAAAGAGCCGTCGCCTCCGATAACTACAAGTCCATCGACATCGTTCAAAGAAAGAGTTTCGACAGCTTTCTCAATTCCTTCTCTCTTTCTGAACTCGGGGCATCTTGATGTACGAAGAATCGTGCCACCTAAGTGCAGTATCCCACCAACGGAGCGTGGGTTTAACGGTCTAAATTTGTTTTTTATCACACCCTCCCACCCCCTCTCAAAACCCAGAACTTCCAAATCCCTCGACCAAGCGACACGGACGACCGCCCGAATAGCAGCGTTAATGCCCGGCGCATCTCCGCCGCTTGTAACTACACCTATTCTTTCCAACGTGTGCCAAACCCCCTAAACGAAGGACCACAAGAAGAATTACAATTCAAAGATAAAAATATGCCCAACATATGTTGACAATGCGCGAGCCATTGAAGGTGCCTCGACGAAACATGCGCTTGGTGATCTCTTTGGCCGCGAGCCCTTCTTTGTGTTAGAGTTGTGGAAATTCATTACCTGCTGGAAGGCATAAATGTCCATTCTATGCTGGCATTTTTCCCATTCAATAGTTGTTTGTGCCCAAGTTTTTCATTCCCATTCAATAGTCGCTGGTGGCTTGTGGGTTATGTCATATACGACTCTTGTCACTGACTGCAGTTCGTTGGTTATTCTGGTTGATATTCTTTCCAAAATATCATAGGGGATCCTTGCGAAGCTGGCGGTCATGGCTTCCTTACTTTCCACAGCTCTAATGACAATCGTGTAGCCATAGGCTCTAGAGTCACCCTTCACCCCTGTGCTTTTTGTATCCGTCAAAACTGCGAAGTGCTGCCACAAACCTTCTTCAAGCCCGTTTGTCTCGATTTCTTCGTTCACAATCTTTTCCGCCTTCTTAACTAAGTTGATTTTTTCCTCTGTCACTTCACCCACGACTCTTACTGCCAGACCCGGACCGGGAAACGGTTGCCTCAAAACGATCTCTTTCGGCAATCCTAATGTTTCGGCAACCTTCCTAACTTCATCCTTGTACAAGTTCCTTAAGGGCTCAATTATCGCTTTAAACTGAATCTTAGTGGGCAAGCCGGCGACATTGTGGTGAGTCTTTATCTTCTCTGAGAACTTTCTGATGCCAGATTCGATTCTATCAGGGTAGATTGTCCCTTGTATGAAGTTTTCTGCGCCAACCTTTCCTGCGACTTTTTCAAAAACCCTGATGAATTCCTCTCCAACAATTTGTCTTTTTCGTTCAGGATCTGTCACTCCCCTTAGTTTTTCGAAAAACCTCTTTCTAGCGTCCACCGAAATGAAGTTAATGTCAGGTTTTTCGAAGGTGTTTTTGACGAATTCTGGTTCCTTTTCCCTCATAAACCCGTGGTCAACAAAAACTGCGGTTAGATTTTTTCCAATGGCTTTGGCGGCTAGGGTAGTGACGACGCTAGAGTCGATTCCTCCGCTCAAGGCAATGATGGCTTTTTCATCGCCGACAACCTGCCTTATTTCTTCTACTGCCTTTTCTACAAAATTCTTCATTCCCCAGTTTGCCTCGCATCTGCATACCGCAAAGAGGAAGTTCTTCAGCATTTTCATTCCATTTTCTGTGTGAACAACCTCAGGATGCCACTGCAAGCCATGTATCGACTTCTCCTTATGTTTGAAAGCCGCTACTGGACTATTTTCAGTGTGGGCAAGGACATCAAACTCTTGGGGAAGCGAAAATACCATGTCGCTGTGACTCATCCAAACCTTTTCTCTTTCACGTAGTCCCTTAAGTACGCCTACAGATTTGTCGATTATAGCGTAGGTTACCCCAAACTCCTTCTTTTTGCTAGGCTTCACGTTTCCTCCGCAAATGTGCGCTATGAGTTGATGCCCATAGCATAAGCCTAGAACCGGTAGGTTCAAGTCCAAAATTCTTGGATCACATTTGGGAGCATTTTTTTCGTAGACGCTTAAGGGACCTCCAGAAAGAATCAATCCCCTGACGTTGAACCTTTCATGTAGAGCCTCGATTTCCTTAGGCTTTATGTTGTGTGGGACGATATCGGAATAGACTTGGTGATCCCTAACTCTTCTCCCTATCAGATGGCAGTACTGCCCTCCAAAATCGAGCACAAGGACCGCGTCGAGTTTAGTCATGCACATGACCGCCCAGTATCTTGTGTGAAGTCTGAAGAGGCACTATGCGCGCGCGTATCAAGAATTTCCTAGCTCCTAATCTCAATCTCCTGATCTTTTTCAGTTAGTGTGTATATCTTTCCTATTTCTGCAAACATCCACTTTCTTGTCCCCTCATCTTCTTCGAATGCGAAATAGAGCGGTGGGTTCAATTTGACTACTTTGCTTTTTACCTCTAGCTGCACCATCTTGTTGTCAGCAGAAATCAAAACGATGTCTCCCAAGACTAGGCAGCTTGATCCGATGGGCTTGGTCCAGAGGACTTTGCACTCTATATGAGCCACGCATTCTCTTATTCTGGGAGGCTTCACTCTCTCTGAAGGTAACTCCGTCAAGTTTGCCTTTTCTATCTCACTAACTCCGTACGGAAAATGCTTGCTGGTTATCCAAATCTGCTTTAACAATTTGGTGTCAGGATAGTTGATGACGAATTCTCTTGTTTCCAAGACGTTTCTGTAGGTGTGTCGCTTCAAATTTGTGGAAAAAAGAAATCGGGGTGGGTCGTAGTCAACAATCGAGAACCAGCTGAAAGGCGCAGCATTTATTGATCCATCTCTTCCCACCGTTGTTAT
The DNA here is from genome assembly GCA_964347145.1 of uncultured Candidatus Bathyarchaeia archaeon. GTDB lineage: Archaea > Thermoproteota > Bathyarchaeia > Bathyarchaeales > Bathyarchaeaceae > CAYFXU01. The sequence continues at coordinate 23,107 of CAYFXU010000012.1, read as the reverse complement.
TATTACGGCGGGCTTCAGGTTAAGCAGTGTGAGCACTTCCGTGTTTGCGGGTAGAGTGACGACATCCACCAAGAGAGACAACCTTCTGCAATTCGGGTATGTACAACAAATATATTAAACTAGCCAATACTCATGCGCGTGCACTAGACCAAAGAGAGAGTAAACAAGTTAACAAAAACAGAAGTTTCTTGCTTCCGCGTGGGCATAGATATCAGAAACTATTAGGCAGGGGTCTAGCTACTCAGAAATTCACGGCTTAGCACTGCGTGCGCTAGCTTCCCGTTTTAGGATGCCTGTGAGACAGCCGATCCCTCCAGCCGCTTTATGGAGTTCGTCTACCTCAACTGTCACACATTTGATGCCCGTGTCTTCATAGAAAGATTGGGTTTTGAGATTGCCACTGGGCATTAGGATCTGTTGTGGGCCCAATGTTACGAAGTTGAGAGCCATCCCTCGTATCGCTTCTTCCTCGTCAGGAATGAAGAGTACAGTGTATCCGTGTTCTCGAAGAGCCTTAACAGCCGTGTAAGGAATTCGGGTCCGCCAGCAGATGGCAATGTCGCGGTCAACAAAACGCAAAGTTCCCATTAGATGCATCGTTCCATAAGGTAAACCGACTCTGACGACATCAACCTCCATCTCGTGAAGAAGGCTCGTAACTTGAGCTGCTCCTTCGTCGTTAGTGCGCAATCCTGTTGCAAGAATCACCGTATTAGGATCAATCCAAGATGCGTCCGCTCCCTCAAAGACCCCTTTTCCTCGTACGCAACGTAGGATTGGGATGCCCAACTTAGCTAGCTTCTGTGCGACGAATCGCTCCTCACCGGCGCGGACAGTTGATGCTGGGCGTGCCAGTATAGCTCCTTCAGGTGTCATGAAAAAGAGGTCGGCCACGAACATCTGGTTTGGAGGAGGTACATCCAAAGGTTCGACGCGGAAGACAGTGACACCAGCGTCACGATAGGCTTCAACCAAACAATCATGTTGCTTTCTGGCCAAGGCAGCGTCGGGGATAGCAAGCATGAGGGCATTCTTTGCGTCCCCAATCGTTTCTATCTCAGGTCCTGGCCGATGCATCAGAACAGCCTTAAGAGGAGTCCATTCGGTTGCCAGACCACACACCCCCCAAATATTTCCAATCTCCTGCCCCAGCGACGTCATGCGTGGCGACCAACCGGCACCACCATGAGCCGCGTCTTCTGCGATTTCCGACAAAACAAACCCTAATCTGAATATCTTACCTTTCAAGATAACGCTTTGCATGCGCGCGCACGGTATGTGCTCGATCAAAAATAAGTGCGTGCCTACTCTTGAAAATCTTCAATGCCCTTTTCTGTGATTATGAAGCGTGTGCTGTTTTCCGGTAGGTATGGGGAATCAATGACCTTGGCTATTCTTGTTCCTTTGCTTCCTTTTCGAAGATAAACCCGATGCGTACAGGCGTGAGCCATCACGTGACCGCCTGCTGGCTTGTTGGGGTCTCCGAAGAATTGGGCCGGGTTTGCTTGAACTTGATTTGTCACTATTACCGGCAAGTTAAAGGCTTCTGTCAGTCTCAGCAGCTTGTGGAGTTGGCTGTTGAGTGTCTGTTGGCGTTCAGAAAGATTTTCCCGACCTATGTATTCGCCTCTGAAGTGCCCGATCATTGAGTCCACAACGACAAGTTTTATGTCGTTTTCTGGACAGAACCTGAAGAGGTGGTCCGTCAATAAACATTGATGGCTGCTGTTGTAGGCTCGAGCTAGGAAAATCTTTTCTAGGGTTTTGTGAGGATCAAGTCCCAAAGCCTCAGCTATTTCAAATATGCGTTCTGGCATGAAGGTTCCTTCCGTGTCGATGTATACCACGTTTCCGTTTAATCCTCCATTTTCCAATGGAAGCTGAGCCATAACGCAAAGCATCAAGCAGATCTGCGTTTTGCCCACACCGTATTCACCTATTAACTCTGTCATGGCCTGAGTTTCGATTCCGCCTCCTAAAAGTTCGTTTAGGCTCTTGGAGCCAGTGGAACACTTGAGCATGTTTTGCCTCTTTATCCACAGTTCCTCGGCCGTGATAAAGTCGACGCAGGCCGATTTTCTGGCTGTCGCAACAATGTTGAGAACCGTGTTGAACCCTATTCCCGTCTTTTTCGCTATCTCTCTTGGTGGAGTCACGGCAATTGCTTCAACGGTGGTTAGTCCAGCAGATCGAAGTTTGCTAGTCATGGCGGGTCCAACACCGTCAAGAGCTGTCAAATCGTCATTCGTCATCCCAAATTCACCCTTCAGATGTTGAACTATTAATCCGTCGCGTTTGATAATGCATCTTTCTTGTGCTAGTTTTAAGACCTGCGGCCCAGCGTATGGTAACGAAGAGGAGGGAGGTCGGTGAAAGTAACAATTTCTCTAGAACTTGTTGAAGCCGACTATTTTCTCAATGGGTTTCCTGCTTTTCGCCTTTGGTTTCTCAGCAGGATACCCAAAAGATACGAGCGCTACAACCTTCCACTTTTCGGGGATGCTCAGCAGTTGTTTAACCCTGTCTTCTCTGAAATCTCCTATCCAACATGATCCAACTCCCATTGCCCAAGCAGCAATAACCATGTTCTGCAAGGCGATCGCGGTACCAACTATCGACCATTTTCTAGTTCCAACGTGCCTGAGACCTGTGTAGGCACATCCTACAACTGTAAACCCAGAATCCTTGATATGCCTGTTGAATAACCCCTGAGACAACTCATTTTTGAGTACATAATCAGTCAAGACAATGAAGTGCCAAGGTTGCCTATTCGCCGCTGATGGTGCTTGCCTACCTGCCTCAAGAACCCTATCCAACACGTCCCTTGGGATTTCCCTTTGCTCATAGCGTCTGATGCTTCTACGACTGAGGACAACATCAACCAAAGACATAAACATCATCAAAGTATCTCTGTGTTATCTGGTTCTTAGATATGCTGCTTTCTGAGGAGATTTGCCGATCGTACGCACCTTGTTAACCCCCGATTTTTGTGGCAGTTCCTAAATTTTCAAAGCGCACACGCCTGCGTTGTGTGCGTGCCCAACGAACTGTGGACACACGGGTCTTTTTCTTCTTGATCTTTTTTCTTGCCGAACTGAGCAATTCTTCTCTGGACAAGATTAGATTCAGAAGTATATCATTCCACGCCTAAAAAAAAGGGAAACACAGGGAAAGTAACACCGATGACGCCTATGCCAGAGTCGCGCGCGCATTAGGAGCCACTAAGTGCAACTAATGTCAAAAAGTAATATCAGGATACGTCAAACAGAAAAAGAAGAAAGTTAAGCCATGAGCAAATGAACAGCTACCTCTTTGCCAGTTCGATCATAGTTTTCATAACTGCTATCGAGGTTTCTTTGCCTTCCTTATATGGTATGATCTCGTTTACGTCACAGTGAATGTAGGGTAGGAACATGCTTACGTTCCTGAAGCTGTCTATTGTTTCCCCCTTACCGATTACATACCCTGAGCGTCCGTCCGCGAAGAACCCAAAATCCTCAACCTCACCCCTCTCCATGAGGTTTTCTATACCCGCAAACATCATCTCATTCAGTTTCAGGCTCTCAGAGGGATCAGTAGGCGTTGGTGCAGCAGGATTCTGACGCCACAATACCAAGTATCTAGCCATTCAACTCACCTCCTCATAGTAGTGTTTCACGCGCTACACAACGTTCTGATCTGGAAGTCCAACTTTTTAAATATGTGTGACTGGGATACAACAGCAACACTCGCCTAGCGCGCGCACATAAATGTCTCTGACATGGATGAAGCAAAGATTTTTAGGAAGCGCAAGTAGACGTAACGTGCAAAATGGTATGAAATACGCTGAAAGTGGTGGAAATGTGCGAGTTTAACGTGTTACTTCAAGACAAAATTGTGTTTAGGGATGCCGTTTACGCAAAGGCGGAGGGAAACAGAGTCACGGTTAGAAACGTACTGGGTTCTTCCAAGACCTTTGAAAACTGCACAATCGAAGAGGTAGACGTGCGAATTGAACGCTTGGTCTTGAAGACCGCGAAAAAGTAGTTGTTCAAGGAAACTTGGAAATCTTGTTTAGATTTTGAAGTGTCCATCTTCTAAAACTGTAATGAACTTTTCATCTACCTTTTTGACTCTTACTACGGGCTTAGAGATCAAAAAGTCAACATGATTCTTTGACGCATTCTTGCCTCCAGGCATGTCAGTGTTCGCCCCGAAAGCCACGTGTACTGTTCCCAAGATCTTCTCTGCCTCAACAAACTCGTTCACAAACCTCGCTTTGGGGTTGATTCCGAAAGCAAATTCTCCAACAATGTCAGACCAGTCGTCTGTCTCAAATGTGTCTTTTACTTTGCTGAGAACATTCTTGTCCTTGCATAGTAGCTTTTCGGCTTTACCGTTTTGGACAGCTACCTCCAGAGGTGTTCCTATCCTACCTATTCCCCCGATTGCCATGTCGCATACGAGTTTGCCGTTGAGCGAATCTTCAGTAGGCGCCGCAAAAACTTCACCCGTAGGCAGATTCGTCCATTTCATGGACTTCCAGTCCAGTTTTGTATCCGTAATAAACTCCCGTTTTTCCGTCCTCAATGTTAAGCGAGTTCCAGCAGGATTCCGTATCTCAATTTCAGTCGCTCCGTTCAAGGCGTAAATAAGCCTTTCAGCGTGGCTCCGCATGTTTTTGTGTTCCTGAGGACCAAGCGCCAGGGCGCCTTCTGTGAGCATATCAATTGTGACTCCTGGGCAGTGTCCCAAACGGCACTTGCGGTCACGAGTCTCCATATTTATGATCTTGATTCGAAAGGGAGTCTCCTCACCGATGTCCCGCATAAGGTTAACATAAAGGTCAGGTTTCTGCCGGGTAAAGACCTCAAGAAGCCTTTCTGGAATTTCGGTCCTGTGTATTTTGCTTGTTTGAAGAACTATCATTCTTGTCCATAACCCAAGCGCTAGGGACCCGTTTGAAAATGCCTTTCCGACTTCCACCTTTTCGTCGTCGCAGACTACGAGGACGCTCTCGCCAGCAACAGCCTCAAGCACATTTTCTAACGCGTTTTTCGCGGCTTCCCAAGCTTCCAAACAATCTCGCCTCAACATCTTTTTGCACAAAATGAGTTTAAACCTTTATGCGAAAACACTACCCCAAGCGCGCGCAATGCCTCAGAGTCTGAAAGCAGTCGAACATGGGAAATCGACAGTCGACATAATTGTGCCGTTTGACTCTTTTCTTCTTCATTCTTGAACCTTGCCTTCGTAGGCTTTGAAGAGCGAAAGAAACAGCTCCGTTGTGCGCGTGCTGTTTTTGAATGGGTATCTCGTTGATTTAAGGGGCTATGACTCCAGATTTTCAATATTCGGTCCTTAGGCCCCCGCGAAGCGCGATCTTTTCCAGAAACCACATTAAATGGAACAGTGGCTTTGCGTGTCATTGATGTGACGCCGTGTTTTTACAAATAGTTATATGCAAAATGGTACAGAGGCTACTCAAGTCCATGCTCACTCACAACAAACACAAGCTTCTGTGCAAAGTCTGGCTTGAATATAAAGGAAAACCCCTCCTGGGAAAAGGTGGGGCAGAAATTCTAGAGGCCATAAGAGAAGTGAAATCCATCTCTAAAGCAGCCAAAAAGGTTGGGATGTCATATCGATATGTATGGAATTACCTCGCGAGAATTGAAAAAAACCTGCAGGAGTCCGTGGTGCGAACCTACAAGGGCGGAAGAAATGGGGGCGGGGGTGCCGACCTAACAGAACTTGGAGAAAACCTCCTAAACGAGTACAGGAGAGTTGAAGGCTACGTGGGTGAGATTATTGGAGATGAAGAATATTGGGAGGCGATTGGATTGAAAATTAGTGCGCGAAACCGACTGAGGGGAATAGTTCAAGAAGTTGACAAAGGTATAGTCACAGCTAAAGTCAAGATCAAAATAGACGAGCCTGTTGTCGTAACCGCAATCATATCCAAAGATGCTGTTGAAGAATTGGACGTAAAAGCTGGAGACAAAGTCGAAGCGGTGATAAAGGCAACAGAAGTGATGATTGCAAAAGAGAAGTGAAAATGAGCTCAACTAACCTTCAACCATGATGTCGTCGATTGTTCGCCACAAGCTCTCGCTTTTTCTATTTTTGAAGAGCTCCTTCTGAGGTAACACTTCATTTCGTTTGTTCACGCGCAGACAATGTGGTGATTGATTTCAGGCTGCAGGATTTTGGTGTGTCTGTTGGATCATGTGTACTAACTTTCGCAAATGGGGTCTAATGCGGGTACCAGAGGATCAGGGCAAGCTTTTCAAGAATTCTATAGGTTAGTCCCCAAATGACGGTTTTCCCAACAACATAGGCAGGGAACTCTCCGAAATTAAACTCGACGGTGCCTCTGTGTTGGAAAAGCTCTTTTGGAGAAATCCAAACGAACTCCTCCAACTCCTCGTTCAATCTGATTGATGGCTCGTGCTCAAGAAGAACGATGAAGGGAAGAATCTTCATTTCAGGTTTCCGTGTTGATGTTAGAGTTTCCATTACTCCAAGAAAGCGGCAGCGATCAAGGAGATTTATGTTGGTCTCTTCTAGGGTTTCCCTAACAACAGTATGCTTCAGATTTTGGTCCTTTGCATCACGTTTTCCTCCGGGAAGAGCCATCTGTCCTGACCAAGGATCCGAAGGGCTCTCAACTCGCTTTACAAACAAGACTTTCATGTCTTGGTCAGTGCTCTTCAGCAACAGAGCAACTGCGGCGTCCGCGTCTTGCTCTTCTGATGCTGTTTTCAACACTTTTGACAATTTTTCAATGTTATCAGTACAACGCAATTTGGACCACTCTAGGCGCACAACCGTAGTTGGCAAGAATACTGATGTTTTCCTATGAAAATCTTCCTTTATTAAGGAAAAATGCCTTTTCGAAACCGTGTACCCCCGGCATCTCGGAGCTATCTATGTGCATCGAGAAGTCCTCTCAGCTTCATTATCGTCTTTCTGTCGACCTCCAGGCTCAGATTTGCAATGTCCTCTTCCCAGAAAATCTCTTGAGCTGATTTACAAACTGGTCTTCCTACATATTCTGTAACAAAGAAACAATATGCGTTTTGCCTCTCACCATTACTTGCGACATAAAAGTTATTACAAATAAATTGCATTCCCTTCACTTCAATACCCAACTCTTCTCGAAGTTCCCTTTTCAACGCTTCCTCCATGCTTTCATCCATTCTAACATGGCCCCCCGGCAAGCACACGATACCAGGATCGATTCTTTCGTTCAACCTGCGACGTTCAACCAGAAACTTGTTTCCCCTCAAGATTACTCCAACTACAACGTCAACATCATCCAAAAGAATCCCTCAATGCGCTATGTAGGATGTCTAAGCCGCGACCACCCGATCTATAATTATCCTCAGCCCACTCCCCCTTTTTTCTGTTTTGCAGAATTTTGGCCCCAGAAACCTTTGATTGGTTCTTTGAGGGCTTGTGGAATGCTTTTAATGGTTCTTTGATTGTTTCTTCATGTGCCCGTTGGCGATATTGGCACGGTGCAAACCCTCTCTTCTTTGCATATACGCACCGATGTACGGTTGAGAGGGGTGCTTCCCCAGATGCTTTGTTATGTTTAATACAAAAACAGGAGAAGCTCGCGCGAGATATACTTGGATTTTGCGCTGCTTCTTGCATTAAAAAGACTTGAGTATGCCATTGTTTTTTTATTTTTTACAACCGCAAATCTTTTATGCATATATATTCCTAACTAATAGATACAAGATTTTCGGAGGTGAAATTTTGGCAAAGTGTGGAATTTGTGGAGCTGACGTACCCGAACAACCAAGGATTACTGCAGAGGGTAAGTGCTCTGTTTGCGGTGCAAATTTAGCGATTAAGAAATAGTCCAAACAAGATTCGGATTGAATCAAAGGTTATCATTGGTACCTGCTACCATTCGACTTGACATGCATGCCAAAAAATAGCACCAAATGATGCAAAATGGCAATCCATGCACGCGCGGCTCGCCATTCACTTCTATGACTTCTTCAGCTTTTCGCGATAATATTTGCGCAACTTAGCGATTTTCGGTGTAATCACTAACCTACAATAGGCCTGTTCGGGGTTGCGTTCAAAGTACTTATCGTGATAATCTTCTGCCTTATAGAACGCTTTAAACTGTTCGATTTGTGTTACTATGGGTGTATCCCAGATTTTTGCCGAACTGAGTCCATCAATAACCTGTTCGGCGATTGTTTTTTGTTCATTGTTATGGTAGAAAATAACTGATCGATACTGAGGGCCAACATCAGCACCTTGCCGATTTAATGTGGTTGGATCGTGAACGGTAAAAAAAATCTCTAGGATCTCTTTGAAAGATATAACATTGCGGTCAAACGTGATCTGTACAACTTCCGCGTGTCCCGTAGTTCCTCTTGAGACCTGCTCGTAAGTAGGATGCGGCAAAGTTCCACCAGAATAGCCTGACTCAACTTTTTCCACTCCCTTTATTTCATCGAAAACAGCCTCAGTGCACCAGAAGCAGCCTCCGCCAAGCGTCGCTACTTCCATTTTTTTGGCATGATCTGTTTTTGAGAGTTCTCGACTCATGGTTCTACCTCCTTCTGCAATAGTCTTTACAAAAACAATAGGTGGTCATTGCATTATACCCCTAGGTCTTGCGCGAGCGGCGCACTTGCTAATGATCACCTTGGCTCTAGGCAAGATCTTCAACTAAGACCCACCATCGAATACTGATTTCAATAATCTTCTTCAGGATTTGCAAACTACCATTTGC
>CAYFXU010000012.1:0-14264 GCA_964347145.1 uncultured Candidatus Bathyarchaeia archaeon | reverse complement strand
ACCATCGAATACTGATTTCAATAATCTTCTTCAGGATTTGCAAACTACCATTTGCCCTTTGTCTTAACCGGTAATTTTACTGAACAGGTTCGTTTTAAGCCTATGTGACTGTGCACCAACATCAACAATAACCGGGAGCGCGCGCAATCGCGCGCGCGCTCAGCATCAATATTGAACAGCATATCCCAGTCACTAGGCCTCTGAAAAAGGTGAAAAAACTCTGGTCTCAAAACCAGTCCATAATAATTCGCGCGAGCTTGTGTGAAAGAGAGTTAGTGCCTTTTCCTTTTCCAGTTTCCTCAAACTAGACCACATATCTGTATGTGATGTATCTCCCAGCGGTTGGACTCTTCCTAATAATTCTGACAATGTCTCCAGACCGAGCGCCGATGGCTATGATGGCGGGGTCTGAGACTTTGATCCTCTGCAGCTGATAAGGGTGTACCTTGTGTTCCGCCAGAAATTCCTCCTTCTCCTCCCCCGTGAGAATCTCGTGTTCCGGCACGTACTCGTGTTCGAAGATGTTGAAGGATGGAAAAATTTTTGGAATCAGTTCTATCCCTTTTTTCCTTGCGTTAACCTTAGCGGCTGGGGTATACCTTCCGCTGGTGACAATTATTCCTTGTTCAACTTCTGCCTCTGTCATGGCCTTTTTCAACTGGTTGATGTATTGGACTCCAACCGCTCCTTTGGTTGGCACGACCCAAATAATTCCTTTCGTTTTATCTTTCAATCTAATCGAAAGGCTGGTGGCGTTCTTGAGGTCCTCCCGTTTCAATAACTTGTAACCTCGAAGTTTTATGAGAACCTTGGTCTTCTTTTCTTCTAGCGTTTCTTTGGAATTCAAATCGTCGACCCTCATGTTTAGAGAAGGATTGTAAGTGGAAATCATTTGCATAACCCTTAAACTTTGCGCTAAATCTTCTGAATTCCCTTTTTCCCTTGGATAGTTGGCTCTCACTAAGTGTTCTTGTGTTTCTGGTTTCTTGGTTTCTGTTTCCTTTTTTTCCTCTTCTCTACACGCGCGCCCCTTTTTTTCTAACACAAATTTTAAGATGTTAAGAGATATACTTACTTCTCAGGCTGGTGAATTACGCGCGCGTGGTTGAATGTCTGGACGACGTGGCAAAAGAAGGGTGCGGCATGACATAATTATCGAAATTCTACAAAATTCTATGGACGGAGCGAAGAAGACACATATAATGCACGGAGCTAACTTAAGTTTCCGCGCGCTCGAAAAATATCTAAATGCTTTGAAAGGGGCGGGTTTCATAGCTGAAAATAAAGGCGTCTGGAAGACAACCGAAAAAGGTCTTCAAGTTATAGAAGCCTGCAGGATTTGTCAAGGCCTCATGGAAAAGGTATTGTAGACAGGAAGGTGCGGTTTTTTGCGAGCGATAGCTCAACCGCCCTCTTTTTCTATCCTTTGATTCAAGTGTCTATGTTCATCATCGGATAATGGGTTTATACAGAAAATCAATAATTCATATTTTGTTTTCATTAAACCTATATTGTCTTCTACAAGTAAGATTTGGATGTTGGGAAACCAAAGATGTGATGATATTGCTGGAAAAGATTAAGCAAATGATTTCTGGCGGACGGCAAAAGAAAAAAGAGGAGAAAAGTTCAGAGTGTCTTCATCATTTTGGATATTTAGGGAGGCATCCTAAGAATTCGTCTGTCCCGCAAGAATGCCTCACTTGCCAAAAAATGCTGGAATGTAGAAGCGGACCAAGATTGACTTAATTTGGATACTTGAGCCTAACCTGATGCGCGCGCGCCTAATCCTTGGAAAACTCTTTTGTGCCAAGTATGATTGTATTTCCTAGAAAGTCCATGCTAACTCCAGTTAAAATAAATCTCTTTCTGGTCTCAGTAATCACTATTATTAGATAATATTCCTCTGGAAGTCTTAATGGGTTATGTCGAATCTTTTCACTTGCTTGAGCAAACAGTTCTTGCGCTTCGTCTACTTTTGACTTGCACAACAAAACTTTAGTGTATGCTTTTGTGTCAACCAATTTTGTAAACTCGTATATGTTAGAACTTAAACTTCCCGCAAATTCAATCTCGAATGCCACTTCAATCCATTCAAGAGAAGTCTCTTCGGGTTCGTAATTCCAACTTAAGTCAAGGAAATACTCGTAACCGCATTTTTTACAATAAGTTTCAAATCCTTCTTCCTTACCTAATTTGACAAAGTATTCAAGTAATTTTCTAGACCATTCTGTTGTGGGCGTTTTCTTCTTCAATTTTAGACTAGGGAAATCGGTAATAAACTTCTTGAACAATTCATCGGGTACTCTGGAGACCAAAATCTTCACTTAGCAATATGATAACCTTAAAGCCTACATAAAAGTCTGCTCTAGGCATTCAACAATTTTGATTCGTTTTTTTGGGTTCTGCTATAACTTTTCTGTATTTTCATCGGGTTTGCTTTTCAAAAAGCCTCCGCGCGCGCATAGAAATATTTCCCGAAAACCTGTGACATGCAGAGATAAAGACGTGGGCAAAGCTATAGAGGCTGCTGAGAACATTCAGCATAAAGAATACAGCGCGTGCTGAGCTTCGTTTTCAACTCATGTTTTTTGCGACATATGTTTCAAGGGCCCTTCCTCGCGCATCAATCCACAAAGAATACGTTTCCCTGGATTAGAGTCATCGTTTCTTTGAATAGGTTTTGCCGACTATTTTCTGCCATCTTTTCCTATCATTGCCTTTGAAGCTATCGAGACAGGGCAAGACGATGCGTGCTGAAGCAAGGAACTTGAGGAATTCAACCATATTCTCGCCCAGACAAAACATATCGTATATATTAATATAGAATTTATTTCGCAACAGGACATATATCGAAAATCGATATATGCGCGCGCGAGTGTACCTGAAATTCTTCGCGAGAAACACCGTTGTTCCATTCGGAGCTCCGATTGCTCCTAGCGGTTGTTTAGATACTAAGTAATTTTTTGACCATCTATAACAGTTGAGGAAGTATTGTTTACCTTCAAATAATATTAACGTGTTTAGATAATCTATACAAAAATCTTATTTAAGCATGTAAAATCGTACAGCACGGAAACTGCTAAGAATATTCGGTGCTTCAGATTGAATAAAGTAACGGCTTTCTGTCCCGGTCATATTACAGGACTCTTTCAGATATGTGACCAAACCGCAGATTTGTTACTCAAAGGTTCTCGGGGTGCGGGCATCTCCATAAACAATGGAGTTACAACCAGAGTAAGCCTTGAATTATCATCAAAGTCTTCCTTCGAAATTAGAATGAATGAAACGCCAACCAACTCAGCTGAGGTTTCAGAGGAAGTCATAAACTCCTTCCTCTCCCGTACTGGAAAAGATTTCGAAATCTTTGTAGATCACGAAGTCACAGTTCCGACAGGTTCCGGATTTGGCTCAAGCGGAGCTGGAGCGTTAAGTCTATCTTTAGCCCTCAATGAGGGCCTAAATCTAGGTTTATCCCGCATGGAGACTGCCCAAATCGCCCATATTGCTGAAATAAAGTGTAGAACCGGATTGGGCACTGTCATCGCTGAAACTTTCGGAGGAGTGGAAATTAGAGTAGAGGCAGGTGCCCCTGGAATCGGGGAAATAAAGCCTATTCCAGTTAATGATGATTATGCTGTAGTTTGCTTGAACTTTGGCCATTTGTCAACTAAGGAGATTTTATCTGATGAAAAGATTCGGCACCGCATAAATGAATCTGGCAAGAAGCTAATTGACAAGCTGATTGCACATCCAAATCTCACCGATTTTATGGCTTTTTCACGCAGCTTCGCAGAGGAACTTGGACTGATTTCCCCAAATATGAGGAAAGTTCTCGCAGAGACAGACAGCATGGGCATAACATGCAGTATGGCAATGCTTGGAGAATCAATTTTCTCTCTGGTCAAACGAGACGAGACCAAAGAAATCTTCGAAATCTTCCGTAGACATGCTCCGTCTAAGAATAGTGCCTTCATCACGGAAATTGATTTTAAAGGAGCGAGACTTGTTGACTGAAGAAATCAAAATTCCACAAAAACACCCAAGAGCGAAGTCTCTGAAAATTCGAGAGAAGCTAATTAAGAATTTCAGATCTGGAGTTGTAGCTTCAGCAGGTCTCATAGCACATGGAAGAGGAGAAGCCTTTGACTATATACTCGGCGAAAAAACGACCCAGCCAGCTATAAAGGCCATAGAAGCTGCAGCGGCAACACTGCTTACTGCTGGGCACCCGGTTATCTCTGTAAATGGGAATGTTGCTGCCCTTGCGTCCAAAGAAATTGTGGAACTTTCCGAAATCACGAAAGCCAAAATCGAGGTAAATCTTTTCCATCGTTCTCCTGAAAGAGAGATTGCCATCAAGAGAGTTCTTGAAGAAACTGGAGCAACAGAGGTTTTGGGGATTGGTGCCGCAGCATCAGCAAGAATATCTGAAATCGGTAGTGAACGCAGAAGAGTTGATCCCAAAGGTATGCTAATCGCTGATGTAGTTTTGGTTTCTTTAGAGGATGGAGATAGAACCGAAGCCCTTGTTCGGATGGGTAAGAAAATAATAGCCATTGATCTCAATCCTCTATCACGAACGGCTCAGTTTGCCACGATCACAATTGTCGACAACATTGTAAGGGTCATACCAATCCTCATAGAAATGATTGAAAAGCTAAAAACAAGAAACAAGAAGGAACTTGAAAACATAGCATCCACCTTCGACAATAGGAAAACCTTGGGCGAAGCAATAGATTTGATCCACAGACGTCTTTCAAAGCTCGCTGAGAAAGGAGTATACCTCTCAATTTTGGAGGTAGAGGAACCATAAACTTCCAGAAAATTTTTGTTTTAGGTGCAGGAGCAATTGGAAGTTCTTATGGGGCACTACTCTCTAGAAAAAATGAGGTAACCCTAATCGGAAGAAAAAAACATGTAGAAGCCATCAATACAAGGGGTTTAGATATATCGGGCGACATACGAGAAAGAGCTTTCGTCAGAGCTGAAACCAAAATCAAGAAAATTCCGTCAGATGCACTTATACTCCTAACCACAAAGGCCTTTGATTCCGCGAAAGCCCTTACAGAAATAAAGAAACTGTTGAAAAAGAACACTGTCATTCTGATTCTGCAGAATGGTTTGGGAAACAAAGAGTTAGTCAAAGGAATTGTGGGAGACAAAATCGAAGTCCTTAGAGGACTTGTATTTATTGGGGCGGAGTTTTCTGGACCTGGGAAAATAACTTTTTGGAATGGGCAAACCATTTTTGAACAAACTGAAACTGGAAAGAGAATTTCAGAGTTGTTTAATGAGAGTGGATTGAAGACTAGAGTCTCCAACGAGTTCGAAAGGGAATTGTGGAGTAAGTTGGTTGTCAATTGTGTGATAAATCCTTTAACTGCGATTCTTAGGGTTAGAAACAACGAAATTGTGGTGGATGCCCTAAAAGGGATCAGGCATGGAATCATTGACGAATGTGTGAATGTTGGAATGGCTGAAGGAATAGTTTCGGAACTAGATTTGAAGGAATCCATTGATAACAAGATTTTGAAGTATGCAAATCTTTCTTCTATGTGTCAAGACTTGATGAAGAGAAAGAGGACCGAAATTGATTTTTTGAACGGAAAAATCGTGGAACTCGGAAGAAAACATCAAATTCCAACACCCATAAACGAAACGTTAGTTTATTTAATAAAATCTCTGGAGGCCAAACAATGAAACTTGATGAACTGAAGATGCTGAAGAAGAAACGGAAAATCGTGGTGCTTACAGTCTACGACTATCAGATTGCCAAACTACTGGACGATATTGGAATAGACCTATTCTTGGTGGGTGACAGTCTGGGTATGGTGGTGCTCGGATACGGAAACACAAAGGCTGTCAACATGCAAGAGATGCTACATCATACTCGGGCTGTGGCGAGGGGAACCAAAAACACTCCGATAGTCGGTGACATGCCAATCAACAGCTACAACACAGTGGCAGACGCATTGAAAAACGCTAAAAAATTCCTAGATGCTGGAGCACATGGAGTGAAAATTGAAGGGAACAAACCGAGAACAATCAAGGCATTGCTGAATGAGGACATTCCCGTAATGGGTCATGTAGGACTGCTGCCTCAAACAGCAGAAAGCTATCGTGTCAAAGGAAAAGAGGAAAGGGAAGCAGAAAAAATCCTTTCGGACGCGCTAGAGTTAGACAAACTAGGTGTTTTCACGATGGTTCTCGAGTGCATCCCTGAAAGCCTTGCAAAGAGAATCACAGAAAATGTTCAGACCCCAACAATCGGAATTGGAGCTGGAAAATACTGTGATGGACAAGTCTTGGTTATAAATGACATGCTTGGACTTGATAAAAGTTTCACCCCGAAATACCTGAAACGATATGCAGATATAGGCAATGTGATAAGACAGGCAGTTACAATGTTCAAAGAGGAAGTTATGGAAGGTAAATATCCAGACAAAGAACACACGTACCACTAAAAGGAACATAGGTGATGTCAGTTGCGGGAAAAAGTTTTACCTCAAAAAACAGTTCTTAAGGAAATTCAATCAAGGCGTCGATAGGACCCTACATGCAATTCAGGAAAAATCCTTGGCTATATGTGCAGCGAACACCGCGGGCGCGAAGAAGGGTGATGCCTTGAAAAGAACTGGCGTTGCAAGACTTCCGCTTCACTATGGAAAGGCCCCGAGATGGCTCGCCCGTCGAATGCAAAAACTCGCCAAAGAAATGGTCACCGTCATCGTGGATGAATACGGCCAAGACGAGTTCTTACAAAGAATCTCAGATCCATTCTGGTTTCAGGCTTTGGGTTGCGTCCTAGGGTATGATTGGCATTCGTCCGGCGTAACTACTGTCCTGACAGGTGTTTTGAAGAACGCCGTAAAACCGACAGAGCAGGGATTGGCTATATGCGGGGGGAAGGGCAAGACATCTTTGCAAGCTCCGGCGGAAATCAGTCGCGTAGGAGAGGAATTTGGTTTTTCTGCAGACAAGATTGACCGTTTGCGGTATGCAAGTCGCATGAGCGCAAAGGTTGATAACACAGCCATTCAAGCGGGTTATCCTCTGTATCATCACGCTTTTTTTGTAACTGAACAGGGGGAATGGGCTGTGGTTCAGCAGGGAATGAGCGTGAAAGACAGAACAGCGCGGAGATATCACTGGTGCTCCTTGCTAAAAGCAAGAGATCGCTTTGTCGTTGAACCTCATGAAGCCATCGTAGGCGATGCACGAAGACGGGTCGCTTTGGATTTGACCGAAAGAGGAAGCGAAGAATGTAGAACAACCTCGGTGGACCTATCCAAGGAAAAACCCAGAAGAATCAAGCGACTTCTGGAATCGGTCAGACCAGCTTGGCAGAAATCTTTGCTGAACTGGGTGCCAGGCTCAGTGGATAAAGATTACACTACTAACGTCTTGTCTATGCCTCGAAGGGTTAACTGGATTGCGCTACGTGAGGCTTACGAGTTTCAGCCCAAGAACTACGAAGAGTTGCTGAGCATTAAAGGAGTTGGTCCGGCTACAGTTCGTGGACTCGCTCTTGTTTCGGAAATTATGTATGGCAAGCCACCTTGTTGGAAGGATCCAGTAAAGTATTCCTTCGCGTATGGCGGAAAAGATGGGGTGCCTTATCCAGTGGATCGCAAGGCGATGGACGAGTCAATTCAAATTCTTGAACAAGCCATTCACGAAGCCAAGTTTGGAAACAAAGAGAAGATCAGGTCTTTACAAAGACTCAGGCACTTTGTTCCAGATAACACAGCTCTTTGAACGCGGGCCCACCCCGTAAAACAAGCCAAAGTTGGCGGTCAAGAAAAATCAACGGCATCAAGAGACTCAAAAACTTTCCAAAGCGATGAGCTCTTGTTTGTCCTGAACTCCAAGTCAAACATTCCCTGAAATCGTCACCAAATATGGAATTTCAACTTGTGCTAGACTCATAATCTGTATTTTGCGCCGCGCGGTTGGTTTTGAGAAAACTTAGGGTTTCCTACGTTATTCCCTTGAATTGTTCGCTATAGGCAATGGAACATCTCTGTTTCTGCTTGATCCTAAAGCGCATTGATGACAAGGGTGGCCTCGGCATTGCGCGCGCGCATTTAGAAGCCTGTTTAGTGATCAGGTAACTACGGAAGAGAAGGGTTGCAGGTTGTCAAGACGCCTGAACCAGTGTTGAAGGCATAGTTAAGTCTGTTCAATCTTTTGTAGCGTCTTCTTAGATTTTTTCCGGGGGAGGCGGGATAAGTCCTTCCTTCATCAATAAACTGGTGGATTCCCTAACGTTCTTGATGATAGACGTTGCTCTCTCCCATAGCTCCTGCCTACTCAATTTGACTCTGGCAACGCCTTCTTTCATGGACTGGAGGGCGCAAGCTACTGCTTCTCGAGGAAAGACTTCCCACTCATCCATTCTTGGGATTATATCCCCTTCATGAATTCCTCGTTCCTCAGCGAATTTTGCCAGTTCTATTCCAGCTGCTATGCACATGTCGTCTGTGACGGTTTTCGCTTTTACGTCCAGAACGCCTCTGAAGATGGCTGGGAAGCCTAGAGAGTTGTTTATTTGATTTTCAAAGTCTGAGCGGCCTGTTGCCACGATTTTTGCTCCTGCATCTTTCGCTTCCCAGGGCCATATTTCTGGGATGGGATTTGCACAGGCGAAGACTATGGAGTCTGTTGCCATCTTGGTTATCCATTCTTTTTTGATGGTGTCTGGACCGGGTTTGGAGGCGGCTATGCAGACATCGGCGCCTCTAAGGGCTTCTACTGCGTCTCCGGTTTTGGCTTCGGCGTTGGTTTTTAGGCAGAAGTCCCATTTCCAAGGGTTCTTTTCTTTTTCTGCTTCTATGTCTTTTCTGTTTGAATGGAGGGTTCCTTTGCTGTCTACCATTATTATGTTGCCAGGTTTGACTCCGGCTCTCATGAGGACTATGGCTGTTCTTGTGTTGGCTGAGCCTACGCCGATCATTGTGATTTTTGCTTCACTCATTTTTTTGCCCGTGAGTTTCAAGGCGTTTATGACGCCAGCTAGTATAACTGTGGCTGTTCCTTGCTGGTCGTCGTGCCAGACCGGAATCTTGAGCTGCTCCCTCGCCTTGTCTAGGATGTGAAAGCATTTCGGTTTGGCTAGGTCTTCGAGGTTTATGCCTCCGAAGGTCGGTTCTAGCCATTTACAGGCGGTGACGATGTCGTCAGGGTCCTTGGTGGCCAAACATATCGGAAAAGCGTCTACTCCCCCGAGATATTTGAATAATAGAGCTTTTCCTTCCATGACTGGCAAGCCGGCTTCTGGGCCTATGTCTCCTAAACCGAGCACTCTAGTTCCGTCGCTTATCACAGCCACGTAGTTCCAACGGTTGGTGTGTGTGAAGACTAGTTCTGGGTTTTCCTTTATGGCTCGACATGGAGCGGCTACACCCGGAGTATACCATATGGCGAAGTCGTAGGGGCCTCGTATAGCGCATTTCGGCATAACTTGAACTTTACCTTCATAGAAGGGATGATAGGTCATGGCCAGCTTGGCGGGTTTCTTAGCTTTTGCCAATAACTCTTCTACAGTTAATTTTTTGGTCATGTATTTTGGTGCTTGGTATGTGAGATTTAAGGATTGTGTTTGTCCTTGATTTCAAACCGTTGAATAGAACAAATGAGGCAAGATTTTTGCGCGCGCGCACCGAACTTAAGCCAAGCTTATTGTGGTCCTTCGCCGTACATCTGTTCCGGTGACAAAATCTCTGGGAAAGCAGACCTCAGTTGGAGGCGAGCCGTATAGCAAAGGTGACAGGCGTCAGCATAGGTGGCTTCGTGAGACAAGTTGAAATCTTGGACTAGGGCTACGGGTCCACCATGCAGTAGAGGTCCGATAATAGGGTGAGAAAGTGGAGCGTAGGAGTTTATGACCGTGGAAAACGGTTTTTCCCAGGCATTGCCGATGCACAGTCCCTGACAGGCGTGGATGTATCCGAAGGGGTCAAGGTGAATTCTGCTTGGATTCTCTAGGTCTTCGTGGGGGCATTCTTTAAACTCAGTCCACTGCTTTGGAGTCGCCTTATCCAAGAGTTTAGACACCGCCCGGCCGCGATACATAAGTTCCCAATACCCAACCTCTACGCCCCCTAGGTGTGTGGGCGCCTTTTGCCCCTCAGGGGGCTGTTTGACCGAGATTATCCCGATTGGCAACCCAAGTTTCTTTGCGGCTCTAACGCTATTTCTTATTTCATCGCTTTTTGTGCTCTCCCAGTGATAAAGGTCGCTGCTCAAGCTCAAATCGTCTAGTCCTATCCTAGCCATGGGACGAAGCCACTCTAGAGCGTCTCCCACGGAAGTCGCCCAATAGGGGCTGGAAACGACCCCTATCTTGAAGCCCAAGCGTTTTGCGTCCGCTAGGGCCTTAACCATGATGGGATAGTAGAGGAAGGGTTCCCCTCCTTCAAAGTATACCCATTCCACCGTGTCAAGCTTCTTCGCTTCTCTGTAGATTTTTCTGATGTCTCTGAGCCTGAATGTTCCTTTGGCGAATGGACTCGCCCAAACAAAGCAGTGGTCGCATTCGAAGTTACATTGATATGTTAGGAGGAAGTGTATTCCGGTGAGCTTCATACGTGGTCCTCCTTCTTCATCTGAATCATCAATGGAGCGACCTGGAAATAAGGCTTCGCGAGTGCACCGCTTAATATTCTTTAGAAAACGTAATTAAATAAGCAACCTAGCAGGAAAAATCTAGTAGAAACAACTTTTAGGTTGTTTGAGGTTAGCTAGTAATCTACTGGAGGCAGAAAATAAGTGTTTGAGGAACAGAGTCTCAGCAAGATCGCAAGGGAAAGAGTGAAGTGGGAAAGGACCACGGTGCCGTCATGGCTTCGCAGAAACCCTGAAAGGAAGGATGAATTCAAGACCACGTCGGGCATAACAATTAAGAGGCTCTACACGCCTGAAGACGTGAAAAACCTAGACTATTTGAGAGATTTGGGATTTCCAAGCCAATTTCCCTTCACACGAGGCTTGCACGCTACCTTGTACCGAGGGCGACTATGGACCATGAGACAATTTTCAGGATTCGCGACCGCAGAGCAGACGAACAAACGATTCAAATACCTTCTTGAGGAGGGAGAAACCGGATTAAGCGTCGCATTTGATTACCCGACCATCATAGGCCGAGATTCCGACGACCCCATGTCAAAAGGTGAAGTAGGCGTATGTGGGGTAGCGGTTACTTCCCTCAAAGACATGGAAATTCTTTTTGACGGAATACCTTTGGACGAAGTAACGACTTCAATGACCATAAACGGTCCAGCGGCCATGCTTCTGGCTATGTACATAGCTATAGGCGACAAACAGGGAGTGCCGCGAGGAAAGCTAGGTGGCACAACCCAAAACGACATGCTCAAGGAATTCTACGCCCAGAAATTGTGCATCTTTCCACCTAGACCTTCGGTCAAGTTGGTCGTGGACATAATCGAATATTGCGCGAAACATTTGCATAAATGGAACCCCGTAAGCATCAGCGGCTACCACATTCGTGAGGCAGGCTCAAACGCCGTGCAAGAACTCGCCTTCACACTAGCCGACGGAATAGCCTACGTAGAATCTGCGTTGAAACGTGGACTCAAAGTAGATGACTTCGCTCCCCGATTATCATTCTTTTTCGCAGCCCACAACAACTTCTTAGAAGAGATAGCCAAATTCAGAGCAGCACGAAGATTGTGGGCCAAAATCATGAAGGAAAGATTCAAAGCCAAGGATCCACGGTCACTATGGATGAGAATGCACGTTCAGACTTCTGGATGCACATTAACCGCGCATCAGCCAATCAACAACGTAGTCCGAGTTGCGCTTCAGTCTTTAGCAGCAGTCTTGGGCGGCACGCAGTCTCTGCACACCAACTCCTTTGACGAAGCCTTATCCCTGCCAACGGAGGAAGCCGTTACCGTGGCCCTAAGAACTCAACAAGTAATCGCACACGAAAGCGGAGTAGTTGACACGGTGGATCCACTAGGTGGATCCTACTGCATAGAAGCTTTGACAAACGAGATGGAAGAGAGGGCGATGGGGTACATCGACAAGATTGACGATATGGGCGGCGTGATTCCGGCCATCGAAAATGGTTTTCTCCAGAAGGAGATTGCAGACAGCGCGTATAGATATCAACAGGAACTAGACAACAGAGAAAGAATTTCGGTGGGAGTCAACGATTACACTATTGATGAAGATTGGATACCGCTCAAACTTCTGCGAATAACCCGTGATGTAGAGACAGAGCAGCTGGTTAGACTGCAAAAGCTGAAAAGAGAACGAAACAATGCAAAGGTGAAAGAAGCGCTTGACATGCTCCACGCCGTAGCGGATCGTGACGAAAACTTGATGCCCCCAATAATCAAAGCCGTCAAATCCTACGCCACCCTGGGGGAAATAACTAACGTGCTTCGAGCCGTCTTTGGGGAATACAAAGAACTGATAATAATCTGAGAGGTGAAAAAGTGACTTCTCAGAGAAGAATAAGAATTGTCGTTGCGAAACCTGGATTAGACAGCCACGACAGGGGTGCAAAAATAGTTGCTCGAGCCTTCAGAGACGCAGGCATGGAAGTTATCTACACCGGACTGCGACAGACTCCTGAGCAAATTGTAGAAACTGCGCTTGAGGAAGATGTAGACGTGGTAGCTTTAAGCATTCTGTCTGGCGCTCACTTAACTCTGTTCCCCGAAATAATGCAACTGTTGAGAGATAAAGGATTGAACGATGTCTTGGTTTTTGCGGGTGGAATCATCCCTAAAGAGGACATTCCGCAACTAAAGAAGATAGGTGTCGCAGAAGTGTTTGGCCCCGGCACACGTACGGACACCCTTGTCAAGTTTGTTCGAGAAAATTTGCGTATAAGAAAATAGCGTTTGGGCTCGCTAGGGAAGCTGGGATGCATCATGGCCGATATTGAACAACTCGTCAACGGTGTACTTGAGGGTGACCGTCGTTCCATGGCCAAGACCATAACTCTGATCGAGAATGACCTGCCCGAATCTGAGAAGGTCATATCCCTTCTTTATCCACACACGGGTGAAGCGCATATGGTGGGCGTAACTGGACCCACAGGTTCAGGGAAGAGCACACTGATACAAAAACTGGTCAAGGAACTGAGGAGCAGAGGAAAAACTGTTGGCGTGGTCGCTGTGGATCCCTCCAGTCCTTTCACGGGGGGCGCATTTTTAGGAGACCGTGTTCGCATGCAGGAACATAGCACCGACGAGGGTGTTTTTATTCGGAGCATGGCTACGCGGGGTAGTGCAGGTGCCTTGGCCAAAGCCACAAAAGATGCTGTCAAAGTTTTGGATGCCTCTGGGAAAGATGTGGTTGTGGTTGAAACGGTTGGAGCAGGTCAGTCCGAAGTTGAGATTGTGAAGGTAGCTCACACCATAGTGGTCGTGTTGGCTCCCGGATTGGGTGACGACATACAAGCCATTAAGGCTGGCATCATGGAGATAGGCGATATTTTTGTGGTGAACAAAGCTGACCGTGAAAACGCAAACAGAGCCATGCTTGACATAGAAACTGTGCTGAATATGAATCCGCAAAGGGAAAAATGGAAGCCGCCGGTCGTCAAAACCACTGCCATCACAGGTGAAGGAATCACGGAGCTTCTGGACAAGATAGATCAGCATAAGAAATGTCTAGAAGCTGGCGCCATGGACTCACGACGTCAACAGACTGTTGAGACAGAATTAGTCGAGGCGATTAAAGAAAAAGCGACAGAAGCAATCTTGGGTAACTTGAAACATATGGGCGAGCTAGACAAGCTCATCCAAAAGATCTTGGCGAAAGAAACAGACGTCTACACTGTGGCAGATATGTTGTTGGCCAAGAGGCTCAAACCGTCCAAGATATGTTAGTGATGGTTTAAAGGAGAACTTGGTTGTGGGACAAGGATTGGAAAGGGGGCTAACTCAGGTTTACACCGGGAATGGCAAGGGCAAGACTTCTGCAGCTTTTGGACTCGCTTTGAGAGCTGTGGGACAAGGTCTTAAGGTCTATGTGATCCAGTTCATAAAAGGAGGATTCGACTACGGTGAGCTTCACGTTGTGAAGCGACTTCCCAATTTTACGTTGAAGGCGTTTGGTCGGGGCAAATTTGTAACAGATGTTCCTCCAACCGAGGATGATGTCAAGTTGGCCAAAGAGGCTTTCGAGTTGGCCAAGGAAGTTGTTAGCGGTGGCGAATACGACGTCGTTGTCTTGGATGAAATTAATGTTGCTTTGCACCTGAAATTGATAGGGAATAAGGAAGT
>CAYFXU010000011.1:0-29201 GCA_964347145.1 uncultured Candidatus Bathyarchaeia archaeon | reverse complement strand
GTCTCCTTGGTTACGTGTAGGCATGCCCCTATCACGATGTCGGTGAGAGGCTTTTCCTTCACAAACTCCTGTCTAATTTGATTGAGAACTGGCATGTGTTTTGAAGCCCATTCGATCGACAATATTCCTTGTTTGGCTAACGAAACATCTTTCACTTTGAACTCAGTCATGCCTTTCACCTATCAATTAGGTGATATCTTTACCGCACGAAATATTTATATATTTTTGTCTTCTCTTATACATTGAGCCAAGTTTCGCACATTTGGGCACATTCTATTCCCGTTGGAGCATTCACACGATGTTAGACCGTTACGATTTGTCAATTTTGGAAATGCTTCAAAAAGATGGTAAGTTATCGTTTACGAGGGCCGGCGAAATGTTGGGACTCTCACGTTTTGCAGTGAAGGCTAGAATAGATAAACTATTCAGAGACCACGTGATTCTTGGATCAACAATTGTCATAAATCCGTCTTTGGTTGGACTCAAGAGAAACGTGTTTTTTGAGTTAAAGACCAACCCGCATGAGCCTTGGCTAGCTGATTTGCTGGAAGAGATGAGGTCATGTGATATCCTGGATGGAATCACGGGTGAGTATTCGCTCCTGGGAAGATTTAGAATAGTCAGTGACGAACATTTTGGTCAAATACTAAAAAGAATTGACGAGGCCATGTCAAAGAGCTTCTTCAAGAAATATCACGTTGTAAATGTTATCAATACTTTCAAAGAGTCGGGTGTTCCGTTTAAGAAGGAGGTAAGACCTCACAGTCTAGACAATGTCGATTTCGAGATCTTAAGAGTTCTGTTAGATCAAAACAAATATGTCAAAACACCGCGACCACTATCGACAACACAGATTAGTAGGCTACTGGGCAGCCTTGAAATCAGAATATCTCAACCGACTGTTTCCAATAGAATAATGAGACTTGAGAGTAAAGGCGTCATTCTGAGACACACCATAATTGTTGATCCGGTAAAACTGGGCCTAAAAACAAAGTTGATAGTCAGGATCAAAGTGTATCCGGCTTCCTATGACGTTGTGGCACAGGATTTTTTGGCACCGATGAATGAGATAACAGATCTCTACAGAACAGGAGAAGACTATGGGCTACTGGCGATTGTAACGGTACGGGACGTTTCACAATACAATTCTCTATTATCTAGGATCTATGCTTCGAAGGACATCATAGACACTTATACAGTGCTTGTCCTTGAAGAAAGAAAAAAATCTTTCTTGCCTTTGACTGAACTACAAGAAGTTCTCATTCAAAGATAAAATGCGCGCACATGATTTCAATGAACTTGGAATGCTCCTGCTACTGCCCTTCAGCTAGGAGCGCCAGAAGGTTTTCCTTCGTTTTTTCCGCCATGTTCAAAACCTTATGAATGTCTACTGTTGTAATTTCGCGATTCTCCATTACGATTTTTCCGTTGATCAAGACGGTGTCTACGTCTGCCCCTCTGGCTGAGTACACAAGGTGGCTGATTTCGTTATACAGTGGACATAAGTGGGCCTTTTTGAAGTCGATTATCGCCAAGTCAGCGTTTTTGCCAATTTCAATTGACCCAATCTTTTTATTCCATAGGAGCGCCTTCGCGCCTTCGATTGTCGCCATTCGCAGAACCTGTTCAGCCGGCATTAGCGTTGGGTCGTGGTGAACCCCCTTGTGCAAGAGAGCTGCCACCTTCATGACTCCAAACATGTCCGTGTTGTTGTTGGAGCAGGGGCTGTCCGTGCCTAGAGCAACTGTCACACCAGCTTTTATTAGATTTGGCACTGGGCTGATGCCTGAAGCTAGTTTGAGGTTTGAAATCGGGTTGTGGGAAACCTTTACTTCCCTTTCTTTGAGGGTTCTGATGTCTCTTTGAGTGAGGGCCACACAATGGGGAGCTATGACATCGTTGCCGAGTACACCTAAAGAATCTAAGTATTCTATTATGCCACCTTGAATGGAAATGTTGAAAGATTGCTTAACCTTTTCAGGTTCATCCTGTGTTTCGGCGACGTGCATGTGCCATATGATGGGTGAGTTGGGAAGTCCATGCTTTTCATTAAGCTCTCCTGTGATCTCTCTCAGCTCTTTCAAATATTCCGGATCGACTGTGTAGGCTGCGTGAGGATCAACACTCACTCTGACTAGTCCGTCTCTTTTGTCGTGCCAGTCTCTTGCTAATTCTCTTAAGGCTTTTTTATCCTCGTCTTCCCTCCAAGAAAAGCAGACGTGCCCGATTACGCCTCGGAGTCCCGCTTCGGCGAAGGCTTGAGCTTCGCTGCCGCCTTTAATGTAGTGGTACATTGTGTTGACTGTCGTGGTTCCTCCCAAGATTGATTCTACTGCTGTTAGGAGTGCGCCTACGTAGATGTCCCGACCGGTCATGTGTTTCTCTAGGGGCCAGATCCAGTGCTCCAGCCACTCCTTGAGCGGGTAGTCATCGGCGTAACCTCGAAGTAGACTCATGGCTGCGTGTTGGTGAGTGTTTATGAGGCCGGGGATCACTACCTTTCCTTTTGCGTCGATTTTTTCGTAGCCAGAGTATTTTCGTTTGAGGTCACGGCTTTTGCCAAGGTCCACTATGTGACTGTTCTCGATGACTATGGCGCCGTCTTGAATGGTTCCTTTGTTGCCAATCGTTACAACCGTTCCGCCGTCAATAATCAGGCTCATGTTGGAAAGCCTCCAGTCTTAACGTAAGTTAGAGATGCGAAATTTAAGAACTATTCTTTGTGGGACCGTGAGACCAGAAGAAGCGTGAATCCTGCTGTGAAAAGGATTGCTTCGAGGAATTCGTGATGAAGGATGTCTTTTAGGTCGAAAAATCTTCCAGAGAGGATTAGGTGGTGGAGAACGACAAGCAAACCTAAGAAGACGAGTAGGATTCCGAACGTTCTGCCTTGTTGTTTGCTCATCTTTCATAGAAAGAGAGTTGTGAACTACTATTT
Source organism: uncultured Candidatus Bathyarchaeia archaeon (assembly GCA_964347145.1). GTDB lineage: Archaea > Thermoproteota > Bathyarchaeia > Bathyarchaeales > Bathyarchaeaceae > CAYFXU01. The sequence continues at coordinate 26,263 of CAYFXU010000011.1, read as the reverse complement.
AAAACACCGTTTCCATAAGTAAAAGTTTAATTCTGCTTTGTCTGAACTTAATTGCGGATAAACAAGGGTGTGTCAGGTTGAGGGAACCTTTTGCCGCGTTTGTAAAAACTGAGTTAGGGTCTGGCACTCTCCTGATCACGTGCGGGCTTCCTGGAACTTGGAAGACAGAGACTTCGCAGGAGATCTCGAAAATTAAGGGATTTTCTATTCTAAGGACGGATTTGATTCGACTAGAGGTTCTCAGGAATGAGGATGTGTTTGACGAAAGGGTTGCGTCGAACATGAGTAAGCGGGAGCTCGTTTACGATGAGATGTTTCGTCGAGCAGAGGATCTTGTGAAGAAGGGTGAAGGCGTGATTTTGGATGCTACTTTTGTAGCTCAGAAGCTGCGGAGGCGTGTCGCTGAGATTGCTGCAAAGCATGACCGGACTTTTGTTATACTTCAGACTCGCTGTTCTGAAGACGTGTCTATTGCGAGGATTTTGAAGAGAACCAAGGAGAATTATGAGTCGAACGCTTTGACTAGGCAGGCTTATCTCAATAACAAGAAGAGGTTTGAGCCTGTTGATTTGGACGATCTTAAGAAGAGGTATCCGCAGCTCGAGATACTGCACTTGACAGTCGACACGGAGCATGATCCTCCTGAGGACTGGTATGTTATTGACATGGAAAAAAGGTAGTTGGACCTCGTTTCACCATGTTAATAGATTTGCATGTTCATTCAAAGAGTTGTTCTGACGGAAATCTAACCGTTAAGGAGATTGTTGAGGAAGCTAAGATCAGAAATATTGAGTTACTATCGATTACTGATCATGACTCGATTGGCTGTCAAGAGAAGGCCATGGCTTTGGCAGAGAAAAATGGAATTCACTATATTTCTGGCGTTGAGTTGAATGTTACCTTTTCGCACCCCAGTTATGACAAGGGTAAATCAACATCACTAGATTTTTTGGGTTATCAATTTGACACGAAGAATAGGGATTTAAAGAGCAAACTTCAACAGATTGCCAGATATCGGGAGGAAAGAGCTGGAAAGATATTGGACAAGATTAATGTAGAATTTGAAAAAGAGGGGATTGAAAGGTTATCTAGCGACGATTTGAGTGAGATTCGAGGTTCAGTTCACGGAGTACTCGGAAGACCTCACATAGCGTCTCATTTGGTGAGGAAAGGAATTGTGAGAAACAAACAAGAGGCTTTTGATAAGTATCTCGTGAAATGTAATGTTCCCAAGTACCCTCTTTATCCTGAGGAGGCGTCGAGGCTGTTGAAAAACGCTGGAGGAATAGCAGTCTTAGCCCATCCCAACGATCCTCACGGAACCTCACTTGTGAAGCTGACTAAATCACTACACGAACAGACACAGATAATTGAAGAGTCGATTCTAAGATACATTGATGGTGTGGAGTGTTGGCACTCTAGAAATGACTCCATGACAACGAATCATTACCTAAAGTTAGCAAGAAAACATGGACTAATCATGACTGGAGGAAGCGATTGCCATCAAAAGCCGATTCTCATAGGAACGGTGACCGTTCCCGAATATGTAGCTGAACAATTCAGCTTTGAGTGAACTTTGATTAGAAAAGAGTTTTAGGAAGAATTCTGAAAGATTAAATCCTGAAGGAGGTCGGAACGGTAGACCTTCGCCAGAGTCATTCACACATTGATGTCTGAGATGCAAAACTAAGGAATATGAATAAACTTTTTGCATAAGAAAAATGTTAAATTGCCGCATGTACTATTCTTTAATACGTGGGACAATTGCGATCCGTGTTTATCCTTGTTGATGGGGCCAGAGCGGACATCTTTTACGAAATGTTGAATCAGGGCCTTTTGCCAAATATAGAGAAGCACGTGGTGAAAAGAGGGTTAATTGTGAAAAACGCAGTTACCGTCTTTCCATCCACAACTGGACCTGCTCACGCTCCCTTTTTGACAGGAGCATTTCCCGGACCGCTCAACATCCCAGGCATCCGATGGTTTGACAGAAGAAAGAACAGCTACAAAGACTACGGACCTTTAGCTTGGCTTCAATTCGAACGTGACTACGTGGGCCCAGAAGCCTTTGTTATGAACAAAGACATAAGCGGCAAGATCAAGACGATCTTTGAGAGATTGAAAGGCCTCACCACGGCTGCAATCTACGAGCCGATCACTCGTGGAGCGAAATTCGTGTACCCTCCTCTAGCCAATGTTATGGCCAAAATCTTTGGCCCCCTTAGACTTTTCACTTGGGAACACGTGGACACACTTGCAGCACGCACATTCGAAATGGTTTACAAGTGCTCCGCCCTAGTAAAGTGGATGAAACTACCGTCTGAACCACCTGTCTTCTCCGCAGTTTACATGCCTGGCGTCGATGAAGTCAGCCACGAGCATGGTCCCCTCTCCAAAGATGCACGCCACGCTATCCAAAATGTAGACAAACAAATCGGCCATATAGCTAGGACACTCATTGACTTGAAACTCTACGACGAAACCTCAATTGTTATCGGTTCAGATCATGGACTTCGCCCCACAAGCCTACACTTCGATCTCGGAAAATTCCTAAGCACGGTCGGCTTGGATGTTCGCAGTTTCCCAGTGACGTTCCTCCAAGGTCTAGGCGAATTTGATGCCACCGTCGCCGTAAGCGGCAATGGAATGGCTCACGTCTACTTGGCCAAAGAAGGTGCAGAAGAAAAAGCCTTTCCATTCCAGTACATAAAGCATGATTGGCGACACAAACCAAGGTTAGAAGATCTTGAAAACTACAAGATTCGAAAGGGACGCGTAAATATCATAGACTTGATTAGCCACCTGCTACCAGTTCAACATGTTTTTGTTGCTGAAGATAAGACGACTTTCCACGTGTACTCTTCTGAAGGACACGGAGTCATAAGGAAAAGGGACCCAAATGAATACTCTTACAACCTCATCGAAGGGAAGGATCCTCTGGGTTACGCTTCTATTGTCGAGGATGGAAAGATCGCGTATGGAGAGAGGTTAGACGATCGAGAGTGGCTCTCAGCCACCAGCGAAGCCGAATTTCCGGACGCGCCAGTTCAAATTTCCCAAATCTTCGAAAGCCCGCGCTCGGGAGACTTGATCATCAACTCTCGGATGGGATGGGACCTCATGTCAGAGTCGCCACCACATCGAGGAACACATGGCGGGCTTCACGCAGCAGAAATGAGGGTTCCTCTTCTGGTTGCCAATTCTAGCTTTGAAGTGAAGCCTGATCAACCGCTACGTACACTGGACGTTTTAGACATACTTCTCGCATAGTAGACATGTCTAAAGTCTTCGCGAACAAAGGCTATAATAGTAGATGCGCGCGCGGTTGACCCTAACCTCTGTCCACAACGAGCGCGCGCGTTTGTGAAGTCCGGCCGCGCGACCTCCTCATTCGATGAATCTCAGCATGTAGTCGTTCACTGTTTGCAGAAATGTTTCTTCCAAGTCTACGCCATAATGTTGCGCCAAGACAAAGATTATGTAAAGTAAATCTGAAAGTTCTGTGGCCAACTTCTCTTTCGTCTTGGGCTTTTGAGGAGGCTTGAAACCCTCTAACCCCTTAACTACAGCGGCTACTTCGCCAGCCTCTTCAAGCAAATCCGTAACCATCACGAAAGGCGTCCATCCCTTTCCCCTCTCAGGGTCAAGCTTATCGTTTATTCTCCTGAAGTTTTTCCAACAAAGGTATTGAGCATCACGCAAAGTGACTGACACACCACTCACCAACATCGAATCAACAAAGCTGGCTTAATATTAATTTCCAAATTCTGATTCTTGCTTTCGCTTGTATCAAGGTTTTTCGGAGCCGATCAAAGAAGCTTCGAATAGGTGGAAGCTAGTTTGAAGTATGCCCTTGCCTCCTTAATTGCAGCACTCCTTTCTTCACTACCGACGCTGGGATCTTTAAGTTTGAAACAGACAACTTTTCCTCGCACATAGGCTCGGTAACATTTGTAGAAAGGAAGAAGCTTTGTCAACTCTTGGTCTCCCGAATATTCGACATACCTTTCAACAAAAAAGTTAGACAGATCGCTCCGTTCGTTGAAGTCTAAGTCCATGGCTAGAAAGGCAACGTCAGAGGCAACGTCAGAATACCTGAACCTTTCGTTGAACTCTATCGCATCAAAAATGTAGACTCGGTCTGTAACAAAGATGTTACCTGAATGGATGTCTCCGTGACAATCTCTAACACGACCCTCCTGTATCCTCTTCTCAAAAAAGCGCACACTTCTCTTCATGAAATCGTCGATTCTTTCACGAATCATGGTCAAATCCTTCATGGAAATCGTCTTGCCGACAAACTCTCGAGTCTGCTCAAAATTCTCCTTCCAATTGGTCTCTATTATCGCCATGGAGCCAAACTCGCTTATCCTCACACCCGTTTCCGCCCTTGAATGGAATTCAGCGATTGTCTTCGCTATTCTGTCAACGAGATTGCCATCCACCCTGTTCTCTTCGAGGAGCTTGTTCATCATCTTTTCTTGAGGCATCCTTTTCATCTTCACGGCATACTCAACAGTTTCTCCTTCACCTTTTATCTTGACAACATCCGATCTGTTTATGGGAACAACCTCCAGATACATGTCTCCGCAGAGCCGTCTATTGAGCTCCAACTCCTTTTCGCAGAAGTGACGTCTCTTTTCAAGAGTTGTGAAGTCTAGAAATCCGAGGTCAACAGCCTTCTTCACCTTGTAGACAAAGTTTCTCGTTAGAAAAACGAAGGATATGTGAGTCTGCATCAGTTCAATTTCACCCGGTTCTCTATCATAGGCTTCAGGCTTCATTAGAGCCTCAACGACTGGTTTCTGATCCATGGGGGCCTGCCTCCTTTAGGGCACTTGGAAACCTTTCTGTTGTGGATAAGACTTCACCGAACCATATAGAGATATCCCCAAGAGAAAGCCCTAAGCCCTCAAGACAGCCGGGAACTCAGAAAAGCCGAGGCCAAGGTAGTGCACCCAAAAAATTTAAGGTCTTCCTGAAAGCATCTCCATCTTGACACTTTGAGTGGAAAATCATGGGCCTCAAGACTCCCAAGATCTTGGTTACTGGCGGCGCAGGGTTCATTGGCAGCCACCTTGTGGATCGTTTGATGAAGGACGGTCAGGACATAACCGTCTTCGACAACTTGAGCAATGGAACTTTGATGAACCTCCAACGCTGGTTAGGGAACAACCGGTTCAGGTTCATCAAAGGAGACTTGAAAAAACCAAGCGATATTGAAGAAGCTGTTAGAGGCATCGAATTAGCTTTTCATTTGGCAGCCAACCCTGAAGTTCGCGTTGGAGAAACGAATCCTTCGATACACTTTCAGGAGAATCTCGTGGCTACTTTTAATCTCCTCGAGGCTATTAGAAAGAGCGCCTCGGCGAAGGCTTTTGCCTTCTTTTCCACTTCTACGGTTTACGGTGAAGCAGCGATTCTTCCTACTCCCGAGGATTACGGACCTTCGATTCCCATTTCAACTTACGGCGCTTCAAAGCTTGGATGCGAAGCCCTTGCGTCCAGTTACGCTCATACTTTTGGATTACGAACTTTAATCTTGAGGGTAGCCAACGTCGTGGGTTCAAGAGCCAACCACGGAGTCATCATCGACTTTATCAACAAACTGGAAAAAAACCCGAAGAGACTTGAAATTCTAGGAGACGGAACCCAGAAAAAATCTTACCTTCATATTGAAGACTTCATTGACGCAACTGTCCACCTAGCCCGTCGATTTTTGGATGATAAAAAGAAAGCAGATGTATTCAATGTCGGTTCATTGGACCAAGTTGAAGTAAGAAGAATCGCCGAGATCGTCGCGGAGGAGATGCGTCTTCGAGACATCAAATTTGTTTTTACAGGTGGAGTTGATGGAGGTCGCGGTTGGCGGGGAGACGTCAAAATCATGCTTCTTTCAATAGACAAGCTTTTGAAAACAGGGTGGAAACCGAAATACAACAGCGAACAAGCGGTGAGGTTAGCGGCGGAGCTCATTCTGAAAGAAAGATAACATTAGATCCTGAAAGAGATCTAAAGACATAAAACATATAAACGAGCATTCTCCAGTTGAATCAGCACAACAGGACGGGTAAAAAATACCAAATTGGGGATACTCAATAACCGAACTTGATCCGGATAAAACCGTGAAGGCTAGCGGACGCGAGTTGAGAATATCTCCAAAACACGCAAGAGAAGTGTGTAAGACAATCAAAGGAATGAACCTTGATCAAGCCAAGGATTATCTTCAACAGGTTATTTTGAAGAAGACGGCTGTTCCCTTCCGCCGACACAAAAAGAAGGTAGGCCATCGCCATGGAATAGAAAAAGCTTCCGCTGGCAGATATCCAGTCAAGACTGCACGAAAAATCTTAAAGGTGCTGGAAGGAGCCGAAATAAACGCAGAATACAAGGGACTCGACGCGGAAAGACTTCGAATAATCCACGCATCAGCCTATCCAGGAATGAAAATAAAAAGATACATTGAACGAGCCTTCGGACGATCATCACCGCGCTTCGAGACCCTTTGTCACGTAGAACTTGTCTTGGGAGAAACAGAGGGAACCTAGGTGTCTGCAGTCAAACACTTCGTAGAAGAATCAGTGAAAAGAGCAGAAATCGACGAATTTTTGCAGAATGAACTCGAAAGATCAGGATACGGTGGTGTGAGCATCACAAAAACTCCGCTTGGAACCCACATAGTGATATACACAATGCGCCCAGGCTTGGTTATCGGAAGAGGTGGTGAAACAATAAGGGAGCTCGCAAGAGTACTTGAAGAAAAGTTCCACCTACCCAATCCACAGATATCTGTGGCTGAAATCGAGATTCCAGAACTCAACGCATATGTTGTGGCCTCACGAACAGCCTCAGCTCTAAAACGAGGCGTCCACTATCGAAGATCTGGATATTGGGCATTAAACCAAATCATGGAAGCCGGAGCACTAGGCGCAGAAATTATCATAAGTGGAAAGTTGCGAACGGATAGAGCTCGATACGAAAAATTTAGAGCAGGATATATGCCCAAAAGCGGAGAACCCGCGAGGAAATACATGAGAAAAGCGGACGTATCCGTCCAATTGAAGCCCGGCATTTTGGGAGTAAAGGTGCGTATAATGCCCCCTGAAGCAAAGTTCCCAGATCAAGTGCAGATAACTGAAGAAGAAATAGAAGAAAAAGAAACTGAAACAGCACCCGCTACGGCTGAAGAAGCAAAGGAGAATGAAGAATAACATGCCAATCCTAAGGATAAAAGACATTCGAGACATGCCTTCTAAGGAACGTAGAGAAAAGATAGCCGAACTAACGACAGAACTAGCAAGATTGAGAACAATGGTTAAAGCAGGAGGGTCTATTGACAACCCTTCTCGGATACGGGAACTTCGCAAGGCGATCGCACGCATTCTAACCATTGAAACCGAAGAAAGACAAACGAAGGGAAGAAAATGAAGATAACGCCAGCCATAATCCAACAAGAACTAATCGGACTAGAAGCAAGAGTCATTAGAAGCTCCCATCCCGGCTACGTTGGAATTGAAGGCAAAGTGCTTGACGAAACACGAAACACTGTTCTAATTCTCCACAAAAACAAGAAAAAAATCGTCGTCAAGAACACGGCGGTTTTTAATTTCACAACGCCGGACGGAACGATCGTTGAAATAGACGGAAAAACTCTGATCGGACGACCTGAAAATCGAATAAAGAAGCGGGTCAAGAGGCTGTGGTAAATGGCAACTCGCTCTTCGAAAAAACCCAGGAAAACATGCAACGACCCGAACTGCCCTTTTCACGGAACCCTATCGTTAAGAGGACATGCGCTGGAGGGCGTTGCCGTTAGCGCCAAGATGGACAAAACAGTCATCGTTCGACGAGACTATCTAAATTACGTGCCAAAATTCAAGCGCTATGAACGAAGACACAGCCACATACCCGCCCACAACCCTCCCTGCCTGAACGCCAACCCAGGTGATCGCGTGAAGGTAGCGGAATGTCGCCCCATAAGCAAAACCGTTTCATTTGTCGTCGTTGAAAAACTGGAGGAAGGACAGGGTGGCGGCAAGAGCTAGAGCACGCGCCTTCATGGCTAAAGGAGCACTTGGTCTCAGACCGAAAATTTCCAGAGGCTTGCCAGCGGGTTCAGTTGTAAAGTGTACAGACAACACGGGGGCCAGAAAACTTCGAGTAATTCAAGTAATGGGATACAAGGGACGATTGAGACGAGTTCCGGAGGCTGCTGTTGGAGACATGGTTGTGGTTTCTGTGAGAAAAGGAACGCCCGACATGAGGAAAAAAATCTTTCACGCCATCGTGGTTCGACAGAGAAAACCGTATCGCCGTGCTGAAGGAATCTGGGTTCAATTCGAAGACAACGCAGCCGTCATAATGACCACAGAAGGTGAAATGCGAGGCTCAGAGATCCGAGGACCCGTTGCCAAGGAGGCGGCAGAACGATGGCCCAGGATAGCTAGCGCCGCAAGCATCATCGTATAGGGGAGAGAAAGTGAAAACAACCAAACCTGGGAAACAGAGAAAAAGAATACTGCAAGCCTGCCCTGGCGAACGATACAAAAGATTTTCTGCACCCCTCTCGCCCAAGCTAAAAGAATCCCATAACACCAACTCTGTCCCTGTGAGAACTGGTGACACCGTCAAAATTTTGAGGGGGGAGCGCAGGGGCACTGAAGGAAAAGTCAGTAAAGTTGACCGAAAAAAATATAGGATATTTGTTGAAGGTGCGACCCGGGAAAAGGTTGATGGAACCACAACACTGATTCCAATCCATCCATCAAAAATCATGATCACGACCCTCAATCTTGATGACAAGTGGCGCAGAGAGATACTTAAACGAAAGGGCAGGGTTGAGAAAGTTAAAATGCCCAAAGAAAAGGTTGTCGTAGAAGAAAGGAGAAAAGCTCCAAAGAAAGACGAAAAGAAGAAAAAACCACGCAAGACCACCAAGAAATCTGGAGGAACACAAGTTGGGGAGAAAAGGTGAAAGGAAACATCTGAAACGAAAACCAGCGCCGAAAATATGGCCCATTCACCGAAAGGAAGCTGCTTGGACCCTCAGACCCAAGCCTGGTCCCCATTCCCTTTCGCGTTGCGTGCCACTTGCACTTATTGTCCGTGACATGCTTCAATTCGCAAAAACAAGAAAGGAAGCCAAAACGATAATTTCTCAAGGAAAAATAAGAGTCAACGCAAAGGTTCAACGGGAAGAGAGGTTCCCCGTCGGCTTAATGGATATCATCTCCATAAGCGATAGTGAAAAAGTTTATCGAGTTTTGCCCTCCAGAAAGGGACTTCTTCTCCACCCAAACGAATCCAAAGAAGAAGAGTTTAAGCTCTGTCGGGTCGAAGACAAAACCGTCGTGAAGGACGGGCATGTGCAACTTAATTTCCATGATGGAACAAGCGCGTTAATTCGGGTGAATGACCCTGGAAAACCCGAAGAGGATGTTTACCAAACCCTAGATACGTTAAAGCTAAGCATTCCTGATTGGGAGCCACTTGGACACATGAAGCTAACTGTGGGGGCGCCTGCAATAATTATTGGAGGGAAGAATAGGGGCAGGTATGGAAAAATTACCGCAATCGAAGAAAAACCAGGAGAAAAACGCAGAGAATTGCTTGTTACTATCGAGGGCAAAAACGGAAGCCACTTCCAAACAATCCTCGATTTTATCTTCGTTCTCGGTGAAACCGAACCTTCTATATCTCTACCTGAGGTTGACCGACTTGTCTGAAGAAGAAATCCGCAAGAAGTGGAACGAGAAACCCATGCTTAAGCCCAGAATAGAAAAGGTAACGGTTAATATCTCCGTTGGCAGATCAGGGGAACCCCTTGAAAAAGCGGCGACGATTCTCAAGCAACTTACAGATCAACAGCCTTCCAAAAGAAAAGCCAAACAAACCATACGCGATTTCGGCATTAGAAAGGGAGAACCAATAGCTTGTCTCGTAACTCTTAGGAAGGAAAAAGCCAAAGATTTTCTCAAGAAGACTTTCCGTGCCATTGACAACAAATTGTCCAAGAATAGTTTTGATCGTTACGGCAACTTTTCATTTGGAGTCAAAGAGCATATAGAAATCCTTGGGACCAAATACGTACCTGAACTCGGCATATATGGCATGGATGTTTCAGTTGCCCTTGGCAGACCGGGCTATCGCGTAAAGCGTAGACGTCGGGCCAAATCTAGGATTGGGTCAGAACACTTGCTGACGGCCGAAGAGGCAATGCTGCTTATTAAAGACGAGTTTGAAGTTGAAATGGTGTAGACGCACGGTGGCATCAATGGTTAAACAGAAACCTGAAAAAGAACGAAAATACGGTAAGGGTAGTCGACCCTGTAGACGCTGTGGATCCTACGGTGCGATCATCCGTCGATATGGGCTTAACTTATGCCGCCAGTGCTTTAGGGAAATCGCTGACGAATTAGGTTTCAGAAAATATGAGTAAAGAGGAGGTTTCAAGATGCCAATGATGGACACTCTTGCAAACGGGTTGACAACCATCATGAACAACGAGATGCGACGCAAACGTGAATGCGTGATCAACACAGCATCGAAACTTTTGGGCCGCGTTTTGAGAGTCATGCAGCTGAACGGTTACATCGGAGAGTTTGAATTTGTCGATGACGGGCGTTCCGGAAAATTCAGGGTGCAACTTCTTGGACGAATCAACAAATGTGGCGCCATAAAGCCTCGCATTCCCGCAAGTTTTAAAGAACTTGAAAACTGGGAAAAACGTTTCCTCCCCTCTATGGACATAGGCGTCCTAGTGGTTTCCACTTCCCAAGGAGTTTTGTCCCATCGAGAGATCAAAGGACGAAAAATTGGTGGACGTCTCCTAGCCTTTGTCTATTAGGAGAACCAAAAATGCGAGTAATCGAAACCGTAAAAACTGTCGAAATCCCTGAAAACGTGAACGTCGGGATAGATAGGAGAATCATCACTGTAACAGGAGAGAAAGGAGAAATAAGTAGAGACTTTTCCCACACGCCCATATCAATTCACCTGGAAGGAAAGACGATTACAGTCCAGGTAAATTGGCCTCGCAAGAGAGAGACCGCCATCGTAGGAACTGTTTGCTCCCACATTCAGAACATGATAACAGGAGTAACGAAGGGATTCACTTACAAACTTAAGATCGTTTTTTCTCACTTCCCAATATCAGTCAAGGTTAGAGAAAAAACCGTGCTAATAGAGAACTTTACTGGAGAGCGGAGTCCACGCATAGCCAAGACAATTGGAGACACCAAGGTTATAGTGAAGCATGAAGACGTAATCGTGCAGGGAATCAACATTGAACACGTTAGCCAAACCGCCGCGAACATCGAAAAAGCAACCAAGATTAAAAGAAAGGATCCTCGAGTGTTTTTGGATGGCATCTACGTCTACGAGCGACACGAGGGAATGGAAGAATGAAAAGCAAGAAAAAGCCGGAGCCATTTTCTGGGGAACAACCCCCCAAGAAACATCAACTCGGTAAACACAAGAAACCTAAATTCAAGCGTCAGGAAAGCTGGCGGTATAAACGAGTGAAAGAGAACTGGAGAAAACCACGCGGAATAGACAGCAAGATGCGGAAAAAAGTCAAGGGATGGCCCCCATCTCCTGAGGCAGGTTATCGTAGCCCCAAGAAGATAAGAGAACTTCACCCGTCAGGATATGCAGAAGCCCGGGTTCAAACAGTAGAGGACCTCAACGGAATAGATCCCGAAAAACAAGCCATCAGAATTGCTCGCACAGTCGGAGGTAAAAAGAGAGTTGGAATATTGGCCCTAGCCGAGGAAAAAGGAATTCATGTTCTAAATCCGAGAATAGCGAGAGAAGTCGAAGAATTCGAGGAAGAAGAGGAAGAAGAGGAAGAAGAGGAAAAGGAGGAAGAAATAGAAAAGGAGAAACCAAGTAGCTTAGAGGGAGCCAAACAAAATTGAGTCTTAGAAGCCAACGCCGTTTAGCCGCCGAAATACTCAAGGTTGGCGAAGGGCGAGTCTGGATCGATCCTGATCGAACAGAGGACGTTGAAGCTGCCATTACCAGAGAGGAAATCAGAAAGTTAATTCATGAAGGAGTTATTCAGTCCCTTCAGAAGAAAGGGGTAAGTCGGGCCCGAGCCAGAGTTTTGAGGGAAAAGAGAAAGAAGGGTTTGAGAAGAGGACCAGGAGGAAAAAGCGGTTCCGCTCGAGCAAGGATTTCCAAAAAGCAGGCTTGGATGGAAAAGATTAGAAGTTTAAGGAAGAAATTGCGTGAATTGAAAGCCAGTCGCGCCATTACGGAAAGTGTTTATCGTCAACTCTACGACATGGCAGGAAGCGGAGTTTTCGAGTCGAAGGCCGAACTTGAACGCTACATTAGAACCCATGGTTTAGGGAGGAGACGATAATGGCAACAGGGCCTAGCTATCGAGTTCCCTTCCGTAGAAGAAGAATGGGAAAGACAGATTACCGATCACGGAGAGCTCTTATTTTGTCTGGACTACCTCGCTTGGTGGTTCGACGCACTTTAAAACATATGATCGTTCAGATAGTCAAAGCCCAGACGATTGGAGACCAAGTTGTCGTCTCAGCTCACTCTCATGAATTGGCGAAAACCTATGGCTGGCAAGGTAATTGCGGAAACGTTCCAGCCGCATATCTAACTGGACTACTCTGTGGCTTCAAAGCCATTGTTCAAGGCGTGAAAAAAGCTATTTTGGACATAGGTTTGCACTCTCCCTCCAAAAGAGCTCGAGTCTTTGCCGCCCTAAAAGGAGTCCTTGATGCCGGCGTTGCGGTCCCCCACACCGAAAACATGCTCCCAGATGAGACTCGAATAAGTGGGAAACACATTGCTGCCTACGGAAGTCAACTGTCTTCAAGTCCTGAACTCTATCGACAGAAGTTTTCCAGGTATCTTTCAAGGGACTTACAACCAGAACAACTTTCAGAACATTTTTCTTTGACAAAAGAGAAGATTACATCCTCATTTGAGAAGAAGGAGAAGGAAGCACCATGAGCTCTAGCGACGAAAAAGTTGAAGGTTGGATGCCTCGTACAAGGCTAGGGAAAATGATCGTTGAGGGCCAAATTTCCTCAATAGAAGAAGTCTTCATGGAAGGATTGAAAATACGCGAGCCGGAAATAGTGGATGTTCTCCTTCCAGACCTACAAGAAGAAGTCATCAACATAGGATTGGTGCAGAAGCAAACGGACGCTGGAGAAAAATCTCGGTTCAGAGCCATTGTGGTCGTAGGAAACCGCGATGGCTATGTTGGTTTGGGCTCAGGAAAGGCTAAGCAAGTCCGCACCGCCATTAAGAAGGCGGCCATAGACGCGCGCCTCAACATCACCCCTGTCCGTCGCGGCTGCGGAAGCTGGGAATGCAGATGCGGAAAAACGCATTCTTTACCCTTTCAAGTTCGAGGCAGATGCGGTGGAGTTGAAATCGTGCTGATTCCGGGGCCCGGAGGCCTAGGACTTGTTGCAAGCGAGGCGACGAAGATTATCCTTGGATTGGCTGGTGTTAAGGATTGCTGGACAAGAAGTTACGGCTCCACAAGGACCGTCCCCTCTTTTGCCTACGCCATATTTGATGCTCTTCGAAAAACCTACAGCCTAGTCACACCAAAGGACTGGGTGAGATAAGATGTCGCAAAAACGGAAATGTTTAGTGGCCGTTCGGGTGCGAGGCGTTAGCGACATTTCTCAAGAGACCAAAGATACACTAAACATGCTTCGTTTAACCCGAAACTGTCATGCCACATTGATTGATGACCGCCCAGCCTACACCGGAATGCTTCAAAAAGTGAAGAACTGCGTGACATGGGGCGAAATCTCCGGAGAAAACGTGAAGCTTCTTTTGAAGAAAAGGGGGCGACTCATTGGCAATAAAAAATTGACAGATGAATATGCCAAAGAATTGGGCTACAAATCATTGGACAACTTGGCCGAAGCCACCTACAAGATGGAAGCTGACTTCAGTCTCCTCCCCAAGATGAAACCAGTGTTCCGTCTTCACCCACCGAAAAAAGGCTTCAAGGGCAAGGTTAAAAGAAGCTACGCCGCTGGAGGGGTCACTGGTTACAGAGGAGAAGCCATCAACGACCTCATCAAACGAATGATATAGTTGGATCCAGCGATACCTTTTATAGTCACCTTCCCATGCACAGTTTCTGTTGGGAGAAGGAGTAACGTTGAGTGGACGTTGGTGGAGACGGAGAAGAAGGAAAAAACGCCCGTGGTTCATCGATTTCCTTGAAGAGTTTGAAAGACTTGAGGGAATGACAGATGAAATTATGCGAAAGGCTTTTGAAACTGTTTCTGAGAGAGCGAAAGCTCGCCGACCTTACCCATACGGCTTTTCCATGTCTGTTGGACCTGATGGAAAGCCAGTGATTCGAGAATTTAATAATGTTCGACCGAGCCGGAAAGGACCTAGAATTCGGGGGAAACGGGAGCCCTTAGTTGACGTTATCGAAGAAGACAAAGCTGTAGTTATTGTGGCTGAACTTCCCGGCGTACGGAAAGATGACATCAACCTCCACACAACTGAGGACCACCTAACAATCTCAGTGGATACACCTGACCGGAAATATCATAAGGAACTGGTGCTTCCAGCTAGAGTGGACCGGAAATCAGCGTATGCTTCGTACAAAAATGGAGTATTGGAAGTAAGACTGAAAAAAGTAGAGACTACATTCAATGGTGAAAGAATGACAGTGAAGTGATTTGAGGTCTTACATTTGGTCCAAAAACTCAGGAAAGTAAGGAAAAAACGAGGTTCCAGAACCCATGGATATGGCCAGGTGGGCCAGCACAGGAAAGGTTCGAAAGGTGGAAGAAAGGCCGGGCTTCACAAGGAAGGATGGACTTACATAGTGAAATATGAATCCAACTACTTCAAGAAGAAGGGATTCATATCTCAAAAAGCCATTAGCCGAAAAACCAATGTCATCAACGTGGGAGAACTGGATGAACTGGTTAATAAGCAAGCGGCAAAGAAAAAGCTGCAAAGAAAACAAAAGAGAATTTTCTTAGATTTAGACAAACTTGGATACGACAAGCTCTTGGGAATGGGCAAAATATCAACACCTCTGTGTGTTAAGGTAGCGGCACACTCAGAGGCAGCAACCAAGAAAATCGAAGAATCAGGCGGACAAATCCTCAAAGAAGAAGGCCAGAAGTGAAAATACTCCCTCTAATCTCTAATGAAACCGGCATTGGTGTGGACTAAACGGGCACAAGATCCAAGTCAAAGCCTTTGTATCTGCGTCTTGCCCAAGCGATTCTTCAAACAGAGTTCAGTATCCAAAAGACTGAGCGAAAAACCTTGGCTGGTAGATTCCTCTTGATACTCTCGTGGAAGAAGAGCACCACGAAATTTTAATCTGCTGGAGATACTAAGCTATAACCTAAAGTAAAATATTGTGTTGCCTTTGAATCTTGCCCTCATAGCGTTTATCTTCGGAGAGTTCCTCATGCTCTTCGCCATCGATCGCTATTTTGGAATGAAAAGGCAAAAACGCAAGAAAGCAAAAACCAAAGATTTCCCCTTCTACGAAGGTGTATGGACCAAAAGCAAGATAGTTTATACCGTCTATCCCGAACATTTAGAACTTTTTGTTCCTTCCACCAGAGTTGAAATCCAAGAAAAACAAGAATCAAAAAATCGGGCATAATCAGGTATACACATTAATTATTCTCGACTAACCTGAAATCTAATACTCCCGCGCAAAATAGGGGAGGTCAGGCGATGATGACATCAATTGACATGCTCTCGTACACTTCTTTGATTGTCTTTGTTAAATCCGAGTATTTTTTGCGTTCAGATTTCAGTTTCGTTTGCTTATTCCCCTTCCGTCGTTTTGCCATTCTTTCCAGGAGATAGATGCCACGTTAAAGACTTCAGCCGATGCGTGTGCGCGTGTAACAGCCACGTTGTGACCTCAGGCATCTTGCATCGCAACTCCGACATCACGTCATATTTCTTATATCGTAATATGTAATAAACATTTTGACGCCGCTGTTTGACAAAGAAACAATTGCGCGTCCAGCTACTACTGGACCCTGAATGATAGGCAAAACCAAATATGTGCTCGCGCATGCGCGCGCCTATCTGAAGCCATGAAACTCGAGCCAATCTTGGAGGGCGTAGCCTACGTTGTTCTTGAACTCGTTACACCAATTCTAGTCCTGGACTTAAGCCTCTTCGGCTTCGTTGTTCCACGAGTTGAGGCACTAGCTAAGTCTCTAGCATCATCCACTTTTCGCTCTTTGGCACTGTTCTCTACCTTTTCTTTCGCTTGAGTCATAATGTAAAGTTTATTAAGTCTTCTTGCTTGTTCTTATGAGCGGTGGATTCAATACCATGGCTGGCAGATTCCTGTCGATGTTCGGACCCCTCTCAAGATTCATGCCAGAAGTAAGTCCGCCTGCCCGAAAAGTGGGCTTCAACGAAAAAATCTTCTGGACGGCCATGGCTCTTATAATATATCTAATTATGAGCGAAGTGCCCCTGTACAAGGTTGGAGTAGGCGGAGGATGGGAAATGACTTACCTCCGAGTGATCTTCGCTTCAAACAGGGGCTCCCTCATGGAACTAGGAATAGGCCCTATCGTAACAGCTGGTCTCATCCTCCAATTACTCGCCGGATCAGGCATGATAGCTTGTGACTTTTCTAATCCGGATGATCGAGCTCTCTTCACAACGGCCAGCAAAGTCTTCTCAATAATCATGACTGGAGTTCAAGCCTCAGCATACCTTATTGGCGGAGTGTATGGCTCCCTAGATGTTGGCACATCCTCCGTTATCTTCCTTCAACTCTTGATCGCGGGCTTGGCGCTCATGCTTCTAGACGAAATGATACAGAAAGGCTGGGGAATTGGAAGCGGCATCAGCCTCTTCATCCTAGCCGGCGTCGCCCAACGCGTCTTGTGGGAAAGCTTGGCCCCAACGCCTCCCTCAGGAGATGGAAAAAGCCTGGGGGCTTTCATCGCGTTCTTTCAAACACTCATTAATCGCGAACCCTTAACAAAGGCCTTTTTCAGAGTTGATGAAGCAGGCAACGTTTTGAACCTTCCTACCATGTTAGGTTTTTTCACGACGCTAGGCGTTTTCATAATAGTGATATACGTTGAAGGGGTCAGGGTCGAGCTTCCAGTTTCTCACGCGAGCTACCGAGGATTTCGAGGCAAATACCCGATCAAACTTCTGTACGTTTCTAACCTACCTGTCATATTTGCTTCAGCCCTTTTCGCAAACGTATACTTTTTCTCTCAGCTTCTTTGGAGTAGATTAGGCCAACCACAGCCAGGGCAAATCTTTTGGCTTGACCTTCTTGGACAATATGCACGAGGAGAGGGAGGGCAACCTCAACCCGTAGGCGGTCTTGTCCTTTATGTGATCTCCCCACGAAGCATCACAGAAGTTGGAAGTAATCCCGCAAGGGCGCTCATATTTGCAGGCATCATGATTTCATTCTGCATAGTCTTTTCACTCACATGGCTCGAAGTGGGAGGCCTAAGTCCCAGAACCGTCGCGAAACAACTCGTCGACGCTGGGATGCAGATTCCAGGCTTTCGAAGATCTGGTAGATCCATAGAACTGGTTCTTAAGCGTTATATTCCTGTAGTTACAATACTCGGTGGGACAATAGTAGGATTAATCGCTTCCGTGGCGGATTTCTTTGGAGTGTTCGGAACGGGAATGGGCATCTTGTTGTCGGTTGGAATTTTATATCAATATTATCAACTCCTTGTGCAGGAGCGTGTTGCAGAGATGTATCCAGCCTTTCGTCGCATAATGGGAGGATAATGCCATTGGGCAGGGTTGTCGTCGTCACGGGAATCCCCGGAACAGGAAAAACTACGGTTTGTAACGAGGCACTGAGACTTGCCGACCAAACTGGAAAACTGATCCAGGTTATAAACTATGGATCACTCATGGTCCAACTATCTCAAAAGCGCGGAAAATCCCTTCACAGAGACGAGTTGAGGAGATCTGAATTGACTTTTCAACGTAATCTTCAGACACAAGCTGCCAAGATTATTTCCAAGAGAACAGGTGAAGCTGAGGAAGCTGTAATCGTCGATACTCATATGTCGATAAAAACTGCAAACGGATACTTGGCGGGGTTACCGTTCCACGTCCTACAACTTCTAAATCCGGACATGTTCGTTTTGGTCGAAACAGAACCCCACGAAGTACTCTCTCGCAGGCTTAAAGACAGAACTCGGAAACGAGACAAGGTTTTGGAAAATGAAATAATGGAGGAGATTCTTTTTTCAAGGCTCATGGCTGCAACGTGTGCAGTCTTAACAGGCGCATCAGTGAAGATAGTTGAGAACCCATCTGGAAAACAGGCTGAAGCCGGTGAAAAGGTTCTGAAGTTGTTGTGGTGAAAATATGAGTGTCGATTTGGCTCAAATTCCCTATTCAACAATCGTAATCCTACTGGTTTCCTTGGCTATGGCCTTCATGTCATCATTAATTAACAGCCGCTTCACCCCAAGGGAACACCGTGCAAAACTCAAAACCCTGCAAAGTCGGATAGCTGCCCTAAAGAAGGAGAAAGACACGAATGCTAAAACGGCCAAAAGCACCGGCGACAAAAAGCTACTTAAGAAAGTTCGGAAACAGGAAAAACAACTTCTGCAACTTCAATCTCAAATGGCTTCGCTGTCGCTTCGGCAGATGAGAGTACTCCCAATCACTATGGCAATGTTCCTTCTTGTCTGGACGTTCCTCACAGGTAGGCTCCTCTACTGGGAGGTAATACCCGGCTTATTTACTGGTGCAGAAACCGTTGCCCATCTCCCCTGGATTGGCGAGACAATGAACCTGAATCTTTTCTATTGGTATCTCATCTGTTCTTTCCTTTTTGGAACTCTTTTCTCACGTATCTTCGGCTTGACGGGGGCAACCGAATAGATGCCCAGACCCGCCCTAAGAACACGAAGCAAGAAACGCCGTAGCGTCAAGTCCTCTGGAGGACGCATTAAGACCCATTATACAAAGGAGAAAACTGAGGTTTCACGCTGTGCTCGGTGTGGTCGACCTCTGTCCGGGCTTCCACGCCCAGATCCATCAAAACTTCGCAAACTTCCCGCAAGTCAAAGAAGGGTTGAACGCATGCATGGCGGACATTTGTGTCACAGATGCCTCCAAGACTCGCTAAGACAAGCAGCAAGGAACATTTGACACGACTCGAAAGGGCGGATAAGCTAAACCATGAAAAACGGTTGCGAAAAGCAGAAGGAAAGATTCGTAATATGCGTGTGCGGGATGACTGGTTGCGGAAAGAGCACGGTGGCGAAAAGGCTAGCCAAGAAATATGGACTCAGATATTTTTCTGGCGGAAACGCTTTGAAAGCCTTAGCTATTGAAACTGGATACAAACATGCTGAAAGAGGCTGGTGGGAAACTTCTGAAGGAATGAAGTTTCTTCAAAATAGAATGGAGGACCCCAAATTTGACAAGAAGGTCGATGAAATGTTGTTGGAGCTGGCGAAGCAAGGGAACGTTGTCCTTGATAGCTGGACTATGCCCTGGTTGTTAAAGGAGGGGTTCAAGATTTGGTTGGAAGCTTCTCCTCGTACTAGGGCCAAGAGAGTTGCGCGAAGAGACAGTATTAGGGTCGAAAAGGCGCTAAAGATTTTGAGAGAAAAAGACAAGAAGACAAGAATGATCTACAAAAGTCTCTACAAATTCGATTTGGGAAACGATTTCTCACCTTTCAATTTCGTTCTTGACACCGACGAATTGAACATTGACGAAGTCTTTCATGCCGTTTGTTTGGTTATTGATCGTCTTGTGTTTGGAAAGGTTTGGCCTATCCACTGCTGACTCTTTAGATCAAAAGAAAGAAATGTTGAAATGAGATAGCAAACCGACAGAAAATCGGGTTCCCAAAAACGATAAAGTGCAAAGAGTAGTCTCATAAGACCAAAAGATGAGTTAAAAAATTCCTTTGTATCCTCGTTTTCCGTCGAAAGCGTGCGCGCGCGGGCAACTCACTTTTTATGTGCTAGCACCAAGGCATGCTCAAACCGGTCGCCCTCGAGAGGAAGGCGATCCATCGGATTGTAAGGCCATTTCCCTGAAAAGAAGCTCTCAGCAGATTCAAGTTTGAATCCTGTTTCTTCAATCATTCGAATGAGCCTATGTTTTGTCGCGACTGCTCCAAAGCCAAGCTTTTCTGCTAGAGCTAAACTTTTTGAGCCTTTTTCGAGCCAAAGAGTTGCTAAGACCAAGCGACCCTTTGACATTAGAACTCGATTCGCCTCTTTAAGAGCTTCTTGGGCTTCAGGGATGTTATCCAGTCCCATATATGATGTTACGCATGAAAGTTTTTGCGGCTTGATGGCAAGATGTTTGCCGTCCATTACGCAGAGAGAAACCTGGTTGTAGCTTTCCAAGTCTTCGAGTTTGCGTTTGGTTCCTCGCAGTGGTTTTTCATCAACATCGGTTCCCAGTGCATTTTTGTTTTTCTTAAGTTGTTGCGATAAAACCGAGAGGAACGTACCCATCCCAGAGGCCACATCCAATAAGAGTTTTTCTCTGGAAACAGTCTTCACCATTTGATCTACCAACGTTCTGTCTGCTTTCTTCTGTTCTTCAGAAAGATAGGATGCGTATTCTTCGCGAATCTTTTCATATTCCTCTATGTTCGGAAACTCCACTTTCCAAACGAACTCCTTCTTGCTTAGTTTCGGATCCTTCAGTATTGGGATTTCATCTTTCACTTGGTAGAAATGGTCTTTCAAGCAACTGAGAAGGCCTTGGACCAAGCGATCATCTGAGCTGGCTCCTTCAAATTCCAGGGACTCTTGGCAAAGGGGACACGATAGCATTTCTAGCAACGAAGTTTTCATTTTTCTATCCCGCCAAGAGACTTGTTTTGGTCCCCGCGAATATAAATTCTGTACTGAACGCAACGGAGGTTTGAAACAAATATGCTTTAGGGCCACTGAATAGGTTTATGTCTTGGCTTAGATTCTTGGTAGGGAAAAACTGAAGAGAAAAATCTTGAATTCTTTGCGCGGACAATGGCGACAAATTGTCACAGTCTTTAGGAAATTTGGATTCGTTAAGGTTAAAGGTGGGTGAATTTGACATTTGTAATGGTGAGAAAGTTTTGGAGATCTCGTCTGAATCGACTGGTGGGGCTTGGGAGAGGCTGAGTGTAGCCCTGTTGGATTCAGGTGAAAGAACGAGGGTGATGTATACACCCGTGGTTGAAATTCGATGGCTCGCCATCCACATCAGCAGACCGGTGAATGAGCCTAGAATAAGTGACAGATTTGACCAATTTTGCAGCAAGATAGATCTTGGAGAAGAGGAGAAGCCGAAGGCATACTTTTTGCAGGTAACAGGAAACGTGAGAGAAGGTTATTGGTGGAACATATATGGTAAGCCTCTATGGGAAGGCATATTGAAGTTGGAAGAGATACTGAAGCAGGATCCCTCATACAACAAGCCGTCCATTGTCCTTCGCGATTCCATGAAACATCTGGGCGCAAGAGACACACCATGCCTGGTCTATCTAACCTTTTTGGTAAGGAGTGGAAAGCTCGAGCTGGGAGCTCACTTTGACACCAACGCTGTTGAGTACATCCAAGGAAACATGTATGGCCTCTCAGAGGTACAAAAAATAGTTGCAGAAAAATTGAGGCTGAAAGTCGGCACATACCATCATCACTGCGACTCACTTATCGTAAGCGAAAAGAATCTTAATCATCTCGCTGAAGCGATAGGAACACAAGCATCAAGACTGGGAACCTAAACTTGGTTGAAAAGCTCATGCAGTTCGCTGGTCCATACCAGCTTTTTTTTGCACGCACACAAAAGGCGAGATGTAGGCGGAGAAAGCAATCTATACTTCTTTCTCCTATGCTATGACCTGTGAACGAATTGCCTCGAACCTATGCTTGTCGAAGGTGCGGAAGGAAATACTCCCTTGAAGAGTATGAAAGGAGTCGGTTTTGTCGCAGCTGCGAAACATACCTGATGTCGCCGAACACGATTTCTAAGCTTCCGAAAGGAGTTGGCGAGACCTTGAAAGAAAGGGTGGAGGACAAAGCTTCAGATCAACCTTGGCTTCCTGAGGGCTATGAAGTGCGTAAGGAGCAGATGGAGTTTGTCAGCGAAGCATCCAGGGTTATCAAGAGTAATGAAGTCTTTCTTGGAAGTGCTCCGTGCGGTACAGGAAAGTCTCTGGGCTCCCTGCTGGCTGTTCTACCCCAGCTTAGAGAGAACAAACTCTTGATCTGTTTCAGGACCAGAAGCCAACTACACATTTATCTCAAAGAGTTGAGGTCAGTTGGACGCAACCTCAGAGTTGTATCTCTCTTCAGCAAGCAGGACATGTGTCCCCTGCGCAGAAAAGGCGATGTCTCCTACTTTGATTTTCTTGAGGAGTGCCGAAGGCTGAAGGAAAACTGTGAGTCCTCGACCAAGCCATATTGCAGGTTTTATTGGAATATAAACAGAAAGAACAGGGAAGCTGACGAACTAGCAGTCGAGTGCGCTCGAAGAATTCTTGCTCCGAGAGAAGCGGTTAGACGGATGTCTCGGCATGGCTACTGCGCTTATGAGGCGCTAAAACGGGTCCTCGATCGCGTAGACATTTTCCTTGGAACCTACCATTATGTCTTCAATCCACCGGTTAGGGAGATGCTGCTGAAGAGTTTCGGGGCAGTGTCTTCCAATGTATACCTCATTGTGGATGAGGCTCATAACATCCCGGCTTTTTCTAGGGAGCTACTTTCTGACCGACTCACAGAAGACACGTTAGAGGGAGCTATCAGAGAAACCGAAACGTTTGAACACGAGGCTTTGCCGTCAGTTCAAGAGTATCTCAGCGTGTTGAACGAAGAGATTTTCCAACCTGCCCGAAAGGACTTGGGAAAAGAAGAGCTTAGGCAGCTGGACGCCCAAAAAGTAAGCGAATTGTTTCTTGATCGAAACGGGACATCTGGCACTGAAGCCGCGGAAACGCTCCATGAATACGGTGAACATGTGAGAGAGAACCGCCGCGAGTTGGGTCATGAGAGGATTTTCAGCTACACCCACCGGGTGGGCGAGTTCATGGAAAACTTCTTGGCTAAGGTTGGAACGAAGTATATCCATTTGATTCAGAGGGATTGGAGGGGCAGAGTTGTTTTAGAGGTCAAAAGCTTCGACGGGAGAGAGATAACAGATTCTGCTTTGAGGCAGGGGAGAGGAAGCATCCTGATGAGCGGTTTCCTTTCTCCTCCAAAAGTATACAGAGACTTGATGCTTTATAGTGACAGCGGCGTTCATCTAAAAGAGTTTGATTCTCCCTTCCCGTCCGAGAACAGGCTGATCTTGGCCGCTGCGGATGTGTCATCAAGGTTTGAAAAAAGAACTGACAGGATGCTAGAGAAGTGGAGAGACTATATTGAAGCGATATCCGAGGCGAATGAGGGCAACATGGCCGTCTTCTTCACCAGCTACGAACTGATGCACACCATCCTACCCCTGATCAAAAACGACAGAGATGAGATCGTAGAACATCGCAAGACCAATAGGCGTGAGGTGATGGTGCAGTTAACCGAGTCAGCCAACACCATATTGTTTGGAGTTATGGGTGGAAAGTTCAGTGAGGGAATAGACTACCCTGATAATATTTTGACATGTGTCGTAGCTGTGGGTCTACCATATGCAACTTGGGACGTGTACCAAAAGGCCTTGATAAACTACTTCAATCAGCAATTTCCAGGAAAGGGTAGGACATACGCCTACCTGACCCCAGCAATACTCCGTCTAATTCAGACCTGTGGACGCGTCCACCGATCAGCCAAGGACAAAGGATGCATAGCAATTTTGGACGAACGAGTCACTCGTTCAAGCATCAAACAACAACTCCCCACTTACTACCAGAATGAGATGCAAATTGTACGAAACCCAATTGACTGTGCTGGACAAATAGAAGAGTTCTGGGAAAAACATCACAAAAGATTCAGATGACGCGCTTCCAAATCAAAAGCCTCACTGACTCTGCGTGAACTAGACGCCCAATATTCATCCCTTGACAAGGGTGACCTGCTCCACAACTAACCATGGCAGCTCCGCGAGGCATTCTACAAGTACTTTCCGAATTTCAGTTTCAAGCTCCTTGCTGCCCCGATTTTCTGCCTTGTGCACCAAGCTGATGAGGATCAATATCACCGCCTTCTTGGGAGGAGGCGCGGTTTGCTCAAACTCTTCTTCAGAAATGACTGTTCACCTGCCACATGGGTGATTTCCTCTCCCTTGTCAACCCATCAAGCTCTTCTGATGCGTAACTCTTGCCTGCTCGCGCGACTTTCCCACTTATTGGAGATTAATCCTCCTTGAGACCAACATCACTCCCCTAAGCGCGATTGAAGTACCAGAGTTCTGATGCTTCTTCCATAGTGCCCGAAGTTGTGTTTAATTCTGGCTTTCTTTTACGGGTGATGAAAACTGATTCTCCTCGTTCAAGACGACTTTTCACTCTGTCAAAATCAATCTCCTCAACTTCTTCAACCTCAACACCGTAATTTTCATCTTCCCTTAGGAAGAACAGCTGATAAACAGGCTTTTCCTGATTAATCTCACTAGCTTTGTTCAACATATTCTTTCAGCCACCCATCAACTATCTGGACATTTTCTGCATGCGTCCGTTCAATCGTTTGATTGAGCAGACGCATTCGTAATTTGGGAGCGCAAGTTTTAAGTGTATGTGACTGTGATATAACAGTAACATTCAGTTTCTTGATATGGGGGTTTCTCATGTTGCCTTCAGAAAAGAATGTTGAGACGTTGACAGACTTCGGGCTAACTGGTAATCAGGCAAAGGTGTACATGGCCGCAGCCAGACTGAGGCTGGCTACAATCGGTCAAATCTCAAAAACGTCGAAGGTGCGTCGGGAAGATGTCTACAGAATGTTGCCGAAGCTCGAAAAAATGGGATTAGTTGAGAGGTTGTTGGGAAAGCCAACAAGAATTAGGGCTACCCCTGTGGAAGACGCTCTTTCCATTCTGATCAAACATGAAGAAGACAGAGTTCGTGAAAGGGTGTCCGCTTTGAAGACAAAAACAAAGACGTTTCTGAAGCATTTCGCGACCGCTCCGAGAATAGAAATGGAAGAAAAGGCTAGTTTCACTCTAATTTCAAAGCGAGAAAGCATAATGAGCAGGAGTGTGGCTATGTTAAGAAAAGCTGAGAGTAAAGTTGACCTTGTTTGTTCTAGAACTAAGCTTATGCAACTTATTCACGAATTGTCTGAACAGATTAATGAAGCCGCAAAGAAAGATGTGAGAATTCGCGTAGTATCGGAAATGCCCGAGTATGGGGATTCAATGCCGGGAGTCATAGAAGAGCAAATATCTCCCGCAGCCTCTATCGACCTGAGGTATACAGATCTGCACTCAGGCCATTATATGATCGTCGACTTCAAAGAAGCTTTGATTGCAACCACCACCTCCGGAAACCTGGCAGAAAACCCTCTTCTATGGACAAACAGCGACAGCCTTCTTGGAGTCTTCCAAAAAGATTTTGAAAATCTTTGGCATGACTCCGTCAGCTGGAAGAATATTGAAACGACTGCCGTCCCCGAAAAGGTCATCGGTTTTATGGAACAGCTGAGACCTTCAAACCACGTGATATTCGTTTACGATAATCCAGAAGCGAAATACAACGTCCTTTTCAACTACATTAAATTTGGATTAGATAATGGCGAAGCAGGAGTGTACGTTGCTTCGGACGAGAAACCCAACCAAATAAGAGAGGCTATGAAAAAGTTCGGCATCAACGTTGAGAAACACGAGAAAACAAAAGCTTTGCACATCCTTGGATACGAAGACTTCTACATCATAGATGGAAAATTCAGTTCAAACACCACTATGGATTCATGGATCAGATTCTACGACGAAGCCTTGAAAAATGGCTTCAAGGGACTGAGAGTCACCGGAGAAACGTCATGTTTCTTCGAAAACAACCTGATAAGAGAACTAATAGAATATGAGAAAATGCTACACAAGGTTATGGACATCCCGATGATTGCCATCTGTGCTTACAACGCCAAGCTGCTAAATGGAACCAACGACCCAATAAACATATACTCTGAATTCGCCAGAACTCATGGCACCGTCCTGTTCACGGGATTGGACAACGAACTAGGAAGAATGGAAATTAGAAAAGTGTAGACTCATCCGCCATTGTGTCCCTCCGCCTTTTTCGGCCATTTTCACTTCATTGTTCCACTTACGCGCGCTGATTCTTCCGTGTGGGCGATGGAGTTCAAGTTGGGTAAAA
>CAYFXU010000010.1:0-30038 GCA_964347145.1 uncultured Candidatus Bathyarchaeia archaeon | reverse complement strand
GAATCAAACTTAACCAGCCAGCCATCATCGCCAGCAGCACCAAAAGAGCTGGTGGTGCCGCCTAATGCGTATCCTCCATCGAAGGTCTGAACTACAGAATAGCCATAGTCAGTGCCTGCTCCTCCGTATGTTCTGCTCCACGCAAGAGCGCCTTCTTCCGGGTCAAGACTCTGCTTCGCCGTTACGTCAACAACCACATCCGTTGTATTCAACCCATGCGTCAAAGGGATATACTGTCCAGCCTTAGTCGATATATTCACCCACCCGCTGTCATATGTTGCTTCCATGCTCGCGAAATGCGACACCGAATCCGAAGACGATGAAGATGACCACTGCTGAGGTGAAAACGTCTCTGACACGCGTGCAACCGTGCCAGCCAAACCGAACACAACAGCCAAAACAGCCAACAAAGCCACTGCAACCACATACTTCGTGTTCTCTCTCAATGAAAACTCTCTCCAAAGAACATTCATCATTTAATCAATAAATGGTTTGTGAAAAATAGTTCTATACAAGACTTACAGCATGCGCGCGCGCATCTCTTCTATTAATGGTTTCGATCCCATCTTAACTACACCAAATAATACGCGCGCTAGCTTGTTTTTTCGTCTACTTCGGTTTGTTCCTTCCATTCACCGTACTTTTCCAATGCACTCTTTATCTGCTCGTCGATGAAGTCGCTTACCCCGAGGAAGGGTAAGTCCATCTCTTTTATCGCATGCTCCAGCTTTTCATAAGCGTCTTTTCGCACTTCCACATACTCGTATTCATCGCCTAGAGACTTGAGTCTCCACCGGGCCGCGTCTCTGAAGAACTCCTCCCTCGTCACGTAGCCCAGATGCTTCTTTTCATTTATGAAGTCCTCAACCTGGGCAAGCAGCTCCGGCGGCAAAATCACAGACTGCCCCAGAAGGCTCTCAATGGCGTCGGTGTAGGTCTGCATCTTCATCGTCTGAGCTGTTAACTCCCCGAGCAAACCGGTCAATTTCTGATGGGCGTCATCCGATATCCTCAAGGTTTTCATCTTTTCACCATCCGAAACAACATTTGTGTTACGAATGTAATTTGTGGCGTAAGGCTTTTAAATATTTTTCGTATACCAATTATAAAACTTATGCGAGATGAACACGACATGAGGACAAGCGTGAACCTAACAATGGACCCGAAACTCATAGAAACAATTGACCAGCTACGTGGAAGAGAAAAACGCAGCACCTTCATCGAACACCTACTCAGACTCGGCCTCAAAGTCTACCTAAAGGAGGAAGAACATGGTTAACCTCGTCGAAGAATGGAAAGACGTCGAAGAGTACGCCCACCAATGCAGAAACGGCTACTACCAGACCAGAGACGCCGTTGACGGCACAGAGATCCGAGTCCTCGTCGGCAGACTAGGATACATCCACGTCTTCGACAACAAAGACGAAACACAGCTAAAACGAATCATAAACTTCTGCAAAACCGAAGGCTTCATCAAAGTCCAAGGAAACATCCCCGACGAACTCTTCTTCCCACCACACTAAAGCCAGCGAACCCTGCCCCTCATTCCCAACCGAGGCCAAGCAACTATGAGAACAGTCAGCCGAGTCAACACATGCCCCGAATGCAACAGAGAAGTCGACTACGACCAGCAGAGAATGGGCTACTTCTGCCCATGCGGCTGGAGCCACTACAAAGTCAGCGACGGCAGATACGTAGGAACAAAACCACCCAAAACACTCCAAACTCCCCTATGGAGACGGCTATGCAAGTTGAGCACTGGTGCCCCCAAGCGCAGAAGATGACGACGCTCACCCTGGAGGCGGTTCACAGGACCCGCTTAGGATTGGAAGCCGGAACAGTAGCCGCCTGCCAGAATCAGCCACAATGCAGACATCACCGCCTGAAAGACTGCCTCATCGACAGGACGTTGGAAGGAAGGCTGCGTTGAAGTGCCTCTGAAGATGCGGAAGAGCGTGGTTTTCCGCCGATGCCTGAACCTCCACGCTGAGCTGGTGAGGCTTTGCCCGAACGGTGTGGTCAACGCCCGCGACCTCAGACTCCTGATTCAAACGCGGATAGGAGCCGACGAAAGAACAGTGAGGGCATACATGCGCAGGTTGGTCGCGTGGAAAATGATCCTTCAAACCTCCCATCCCCGCCGCTACTACATAAACCTCAAGAAGCCCCAGTTTGGGGACCAGAAGGTCCTCCATGTTCATCATGAATGATGAACCCTGCGGCTGGAGAAAATGTGTGTGCGTAGGTGGATGGATGGGAGAGAGTAGATGGTTAGTGGAGAGGCTATTGGAGGACGATGGGAGATAACGGGGTCTGTGGGTATGAATGGTATGGGTAGGCTGCACACACACATTTTTCAACATTCTTTTTGAGACCTGAAAAGGAGCAGCCTTTATGCCAGCCATCGAATGCCCCCTCTGCAAGAGCCAAAAGACCTGGAAAGACGGGATTCATCGAACAAGCAATGGGAACGTTCAACGCTACGTTTGTCGTTCATGCGGAAAGCGCTTCGTAGAAAGGAGTTGGAAACGTCTCAACAGCGTTGAACATGTTCAGAAAATTCATGGAGACAATTTATTTACGGCTTGTGCCGTAGCTCTTGATCGTCGAGTAAGCGTCCGCGAGCCAAAGCGGATGAAAAACTTGGCCGGAGTGGAGAGCGATCTCTTGGAAACCTTAGCAGAGCCAGAGAAGACATCACTGTTGCGAAAGTCCCCGGCTCCGCAGAAAATCTTTGAATTTGCGTTCTGGCTGAAAAAGAACGGCTACGCCGAATCAACCATAGTAGGCAGAGTCAAGCTGCTGAAGATAATGGTCCGCAGAGGAGCAAATCTGTATGATCCCGAGTCTATCAAAGAAGTGATTGCTAACCAGGAATGGAGTCAAGGCCGAAAATCCAACGCCGTCGACGCATACAGCAGTTTCCTCCAGATGGTTGGTGGAAAATGGGACCCTCCTAGATACGCGAGATCAAGGAGACTACCTTTCATCCCATTAGAATCAGAGGTTGACCAACTCATTGCAGGATCAAACCGCCGCATGGCTGCCTTCTGCCAGCTCATAAAAGAAACGGGCGCCCGTCCAGGCGAAGCCCACAAACTAAAATGGATCGACATAGACCCCAACAGCAACACGATACGCATCAACGAACCTGAAAAGAAAAGCAACCCACGCCTGATCAAAGTGTCACCGAAACTCATAGCAATGCTGAACACGCTACCCAAAAAAACCGAGTATGTCTTTGCCGCCGTAAAATTGAAGACACTTCAAAAGAGCTTTCAGCAGCAGAGAAACCAAATCGCCGTCAAGCTGCAAAACCCACGATTGAAAAACATAAACTTCATAATACTGCGCCACTTCAAAGGCACAATGGAGTACCACAAGACAAAAGACATCCTTCACGTAATGACGGTTCTAGGCCACAAGAACATAAAGAACACGTTGGTTTACACGCATCTCGTGAAATTCGCAGACAAAGACGAATTCATCTCAAAGGTTGCTCACAGCGTTGAAGAGGCATGCGAGCTAATCGACAAGGGCTTCGAGTACGTGGGATGCATCAACGGCGCGGAAATATTTCGCACAAGAAAGTGAACATCCCAAGTCACGGGGGTGTGTCCTGTGGCGCCGGGGGTGGGATTTGAACCCACGCGACCCATAAGGGTCACAGGCTGACTATCAAGGAACTCCAGGCGTGAGCTTCCTTCAGGCGAATCTGCTCCCTACCGGATTCCCCGCACTTCATGCCCTAGGAGACCCCGGCACAAACATTTAGATAAACAGCCTCCACGTTTTTTAGGTTTTTGAAATCAGAGTGCAAATATTCAAAGACCGACACGCCACATTCGAGGGTAGACGCCGCGGGGCATCAAAACCCGCTGTGTCTTCGCCACGAGCCCGTGACTCATTTTCACTATCTTTTCGGTGGGTACTAGGGCTTCTGATAGTGCGACCGCCTCGCCTTTTAGAGTGAAGACTGTAACGGCGTCGAGGGGTTTGATTTTTGTATTTACAGACAGAACTCCAGGCGCTGCTAGATCGGCTCCGTGACAAAGGGCGTCGACGGCAGAATCGCGTACGTAAATTTTGGGTACTAGCTCCAATGACTTTTCCATCGGATGGATGAACCTTCTGAGCAAGTTTTCGTCGTTGCTTTCTTGCCATTGGGCAAACATGTAGGATACGTCATGCAAAGTGACCAGTCCCTCATCTTCAACGAATGGACCAACCCTTGTGCGGCGAAGCTCCTGCATGTGAGCACCACAGCCCAGAACCTCGCCAATGTCGTAGCAGAGTTTCCTAATGTAGGTGCCAGCCTCGCATCCAACCTTGAAAAGAGCATTCCTCCCATTCATCTCAAGAAAATCTACATAGTATATTTTTCTCGTTCGAAGCCTGCGCTTAACAGACGCTCGTACAGGAGGCCGTTGATAAAGGGTTCCCTGGAACTCGTCTAAGACAGCTTTTAATCGACTCTCCGGCACTTGGGAATGGAGCTTCATGACACAAACGTATTCTTTCCCTGCCATGAGGAGAGCTTGAATGACCTTGGTGGCTTCTTCCAGAGCAGTGGGCAGAACGCCGGTTACTTTGGGATTTCCCCGGCTTGCGCGTGCGCATTCATGCCTCGAGGGTTCCGCCGTGACCGGCCCGTCCAAGGCCAAGGATACGTTTAAGCCACGCTGTTACCTCGTGACTCGATGGACCAGGAGGTTTGTCTAGGTTTATTATTCCAAACTTCAAGTAGTCTTGAATGGGGCGTTCTTCGGGTTTGTGGCCAAAGCGCGGATCGGTCGCTTCCTCAGCCTTAACTGCCAGGCTTCGTTTGGTTTCCCAAGGCGCACTGATTTTTTGCATGGTTTTCTCCAAAAATGGAAGAGGGTAGGAAAGGTTAAAAGAGTTAGGATAGGGTGGGCTTCACTATGTCGGCCATCTCCTCTAGTTTACCTGCTGACGTCAGCGCTTCAGTCACTTCTTCGTCGGGTGCGCCTCGCTTTATGTCAATCTTTGCTTTTGTTGGTTCTAGGTGATTCACGTTGACGCGTCTCCGTTTCACGCCAGAAACCTTCGTGGGGCCTGTTATGAGAACAAAGTTTTTGTCAACAACATCTACGATGACGCATCTTCTCCCTGCCTCTCGTCCAGCGATTTTGACGCATATTCTTCCTGTTTCTATTGCCGGCAATTTTAGCCCTCCTCACCTTGACTAGGAATCGCCATCTTTATACTTTACTGATCGTATTATCGTAAGGCTTTACCTCATACATGACTTTTGCTATGGTGCGCGTACTTCCTTTTGTAATGTTCCGGATCTTGAACAACCTCTAGTTCGTTCCTGTCAGGGTCGAGGAAATCGGCAACTATTCCACCCCACGGCGTCTTGGTAGGTCTGAGAGTGAATTTGACTCCCAGCTTTCTGAGTCTTTCATAGAGCGCATGTATGTCGTCTGTTTCGAAAACTATCCCAGTTCGTCTGTTCCTCCTAGCTTTCTTGCCAGTTGCGTGCATGCCGATCTTAGCTAGCGGCTCGTCGGGGCCAACTTCTGCATGGTTGAACGCTCTGGCGTCTAGGGCTATTGGCAAACCTAAGGTTTCATGGTAAAATCTCAAGGCTCTGTCCATATCTGACACATGAATCATGGTCAACCAAAGACGAGTTATTCTACCAGTCTTTTCTTTCATGCTTACTCTTTGACCAAATTTGATTATTTAAGCGTTTGAAAATGGACATGCATGCGCCACACGGTTCAGTTGCCATTAAGTGAAATCTGCCCCACGGAGAGAGTGAGGAGAGGCTCTAAGATAGGGATACGACGTAAAGCAGAGAAATGCCATAGCAATTTGCCGAACCAAGAGATTTAGGTTCGCAACAGAAGATTCTGGGGTTCCGCAGAACAGTCAACACTTCGGGCGCGTGCGAAGTGATTCCAGAGTCACGGTTTTAGATATGGAAACGTGAGATAGATATGGCGTTCATAAAGGTTATCTATTAAATAGAGCTACAGAAGACTTCAACGGTTGAAGGGGACGCGAGAAAAGTGAAACAACCGCTGGTGTACAAGGTGGACCTGACCAAGATTCAGGGAGACGGAGACTTTCCCTGTCCTAATTGCGGTGTCATCATATCTCCCGAAGACGAAACAGAGGATGTCTACCGCGTTCTGGAAACAAAAGTCAAAGGCCAAGCCCTAGAAGAACTAGTGATTCAATGCAACAAGTGTGGAAGCAAAATCCGTCTAGTCGGTTTCCTTATTCCCGAGATGGATAACCCTTAAACGGAGAAAACTGCCAACTCGGAAAGCTGATTCTAGAGTTTCCAGCTTAACGTGACTTTTACATCGTCCACGGTACAGATTTCTGTTTAACATCACACCGCAATTCCATGACAACTCACACTTCGTGCGCATAAGTGTTGGATTGTTGTTCCAAAACCAGAACGAGCTGCGCGCGCGCAAGATGGTATTTTCAAATTTGATGCCCGTCTGCATCAACCGAGAGAAAGGTTTTTAAAACAGTACTTTCCCTTCAGTTGAGAACTCGAGTAGAAAGCCAGCGAGATCTAAGAGGTGAGAATGAATGCGAGGTTTGGCCAAAGAAGAAATCTCCGAAAAGTTAGGTGTTGACTTAGAAGAGTTTCTAGAACGATGTAGAAACAGTAGAAAATAGCAGCTCAAATACGCATGCACCTTTTTTCTAAAGAAGACGCCATTCTACCAAAAGCAAGGTATGTATTCCCTTACTCTGAACCCAACTTCCATTCTCTCTGCTAATTCCCCTACCTTTGAAGTAGAGACTTCCGGGATTGTCACAGCAGTTACTTCTGTGTCTAAACCCGCCCTCTTAGCTTTTTTTATGAACTCCAAAACCTTTTCAAAGGCGTCTGCAAATTCGGGTTTACAGATTTGATCGTATATTATCTTGTCGTGGGAGTTCAAGCTTACACTTACCTTGTCTACGCCAGCCTCCTTTAATTCCTTCACCACATCCCTTCCTTTGTTTAACAAGTACGCTTGACCATTAGTGTCTAGCCGAACTAGCCTGCCAGAAAACTTCTTTACCCATCTTGTCACCTCCAGAATGAGATCTAGCCTTTCTAAGGGTTCTCCAAACCCACAAAAAACAACTTCATTCCAATCTTTTCTGTTTATAACCTTTTGAAGCTCTTTGATAACCTGATTTGAGGATGGTTCTCTTCGCAGTTTAAGGTTAAACTCACGAACACCATTTTTGAATTTCCTGAAACAGAAATAACAATTGTTGGGGCATCTGTTTGTAATGTTTAAGTATAGGCTGTCCCCGAGCCAATAGACCACGCTCGAACTCTTCTTCATGAAAGACACGGACCGGTTCTGCTCGAATGGCATGCAAACAAAGGAGTTTTCACTCCCTCGTGCTTGCCTCATTTGAGAGATATTATTTCCTTCTTTTTAGGGTTAGGTTTGTAGTATGAACTGGTTATTATAGATCTCTCACCATGACTGTAATATCCAAAGCAGTTGACTGCTACTTTTTCTCTGACTTCTGGAATCCAGATAACACCGGTTCTCCCCACGCATCGCCGGCATCTGAAGTGATCGTCTATTATTGGTCATCTTGAATATTCACGCATTCTGTAAAAAGATTGTCTCCCCCAGATTAATTACGAGCGCGCATTGCTAAAGCGTACAAAAGAGGAGAACGACTCGAGAAGATGTGGAAGATGAAACTAATCTGCCGTTTTATTTCGGCAGGTCAATCTCGTTTCTCATTTAACTTGTTTCTTACCCGCGTGTCAAAGTGATTTCAATCGTCGAAACCATCCTTGCTCTGCGTTCCCCTTCTCTTGGTGGCATTTCTTCGGTTCCTATAGTGATCTTGCCTACGTCCAATTCTTTCATGAACCTGTTTCTAGTTATCTCCACGGCGTCGATGGCCGTCGTTATGGCTTGCCCCCGGGCCTTTAGAGTAACTTTTTTTGTGGTGGATCCGCTGAAACTTGTTATGATCCCCAACACATAATTCATTGGGGGCTTCCTGCCCACGTATATGACGTTTGGGTCTCTAGATGAACTATTCATTTTTTCACTTCCTCAATGTCAGCGTTGCAGTAGTATTAGTTCAACCTTACTTTTAAACACTGCTGGAGGAGAAAAACTTGATGTGCCATGAACCATGGAATCTTCGGTCAAATCTTCAGGTATCCGTTTCTTCTTAGCCATTCGGCTTGATTTCTTTTGTATCGCCATATGATGTCGCCCCGTTTGTCAGACTGGAAATCCCATGGAGAAACCAAAACGATGTCTCCCACCCTTATCCACATTCTTCTCTTCATCTTTCCCCGGATTCTGCAGAGGCGTTCGTGACCGTCTTGACAACTCACTAAAATTCGATCGAAACCCATCATTTTTTTAGCTATGCCAATAACATCGCTGGCTGCAGGCAGCATCATACTCTTAAGCTCTTCTTCGCTTTTGACCTTCTTTTTGCCCACTCTACCACCTCTGTCTCGCCTGTTTCATAATAGCAGCATACCTTAAATGCGTTGGTCCTAATTTTGAAGCGCCAACATAATTTGTCGCATGTTCCCAAAACTGAAGATATGTGCCAATATTCGATAGATTCACTTGTCAGATAGGTTTATCAACCGTTGTTTCTTGCTGTGGCTGAGGGACTTTATCTCCCGTTCTCTCTTCATGGCCATAGATCGACTGTCGAACTCCTCTGTGTACACTATTTTCTCAGGTTCATGGGTTCTCGTATACTTGGCGCCTCGACCCTTCCTATGCTGTTCAACCCGACATTTCACGTCCTTGGCGTATCCAGTGTAGTAGCTACCATCTTTACAGCGAACGATGTAAACATAGTAGGGCATTAACGGTCAACTCACAGCAAATAAAGAAGCCTAATTGTCTCTCTCAAACAGAGATATATCATGCGCGGCCAACTTATCTTTTGGTTTGATTTTGTGGAAGAAAAACCTTTTGAAGTTGTCACTTGCTGTAAGCCAATAGACGACGCTGGAGCTTTCTCTAATGAAGGAAATGAACCAGTTCTGCTCAGATAATTCATTGAAAGAGATTGAAAAAAACAGTAATCGGTCCGACTATCCAGCAGTAATAGGCGAACAGGTGGAATTTATCTTCCATAAGGATCTTTTGTAGAAGCTTCAGAAATATGTAACCCACCATCATTGATATTGTTGCGCCTAGGAATAGCGCAACCATGTCTACGTTACCCACAACCAAATCTGTAGACTCTACGACGGTTGCTCCTATTACCGCGGGTACAGACAGTAAGAATGAATACTTGAAAGCTGTTTCTCTTTTCACTTTCCTTAGCAATCCTGTCGCTATTGTGACGCCGCTCCTCGAAATACCTGGAGTTATCGCAATCCCTTGAGCAGTCCCTATCAACAAGGAATCCAAATAGTTGAGTTCTCGACTGTTTTGTCTCCTTTCAGAAACAAACAGGACGAATCCGGTGATTGACAACGCTACACCCACAACGAGCAAATTGTGAGAAAAAGATTCGAAAATGTCGTGGAAAAAGAAACTGATAAAGGCTGTGGGTACGCTTCCAACTGCTACAAACAAAGCAAGTTTACCCTCCTCAGCTTTGAAATCCAGTCTGATCAAGGCTCTGACGATTAGTATAATATCTCTCCAGAACACTGCCACCACTACAATCACAGTTCCCACATGCAACATCACATTAAAAATCAATGGAAGCTCCAAACCCAGATATTCTTCAACAATGGCCAAATGTCCAAAGCTAGATATTGGCAGCCACTCTGTTATGCCTTGAACCACAGCAAGGATCAAAATTTCAATAAACGTTAGCGTAGAATTCATCCACTCCCTCTAGCTAATCAGTACTTCATTGTCGACCGTGTTTTCCTATGAAGGGTAATTAACCCTCACAACGTTTAAAAAGCATTTCAAAGTGTGTAGAACCCAATTTTGGTGACACTTTGACACGAAGCCCACAATTACGAGCAAATTTGATGGTGGAGCCCCGGGCGGGATTCGAACCCGCGACCTGCGGCTTTCCTGACATTATGCATACAAGGCCGCTGCTATAACCGGGCTTAGCCACCGGGGCTTAACCATGTCTTCCGTGAGGTTTGTCATCACACGAATCTTCTCTATGATAGTAGCCTATAGAGTTTCCGTTTGTAGGAAAATATTGGGAGTAGGTTGACTTGCGCTCGCGTCAGGGTTCAGGCACAGCAGAATCACACTGCTAAGGAATACATACGTGCTCACGAGAACGTAAACTCAATGAAGTCTTTTTGTAGGTGGGACGAATTGTCTGTTTGACAAACAATCAAAGAACCAATTGGAACGAAGAGCAGAAGAGAATTGTAGGGCAGATTTACTTCTATGCATTTGCGACTTTCCCTCCCCCTACAAGAAAAAACGCAAAGGATAGATGAAGGATGGCCGTCAGTTTGATTTTCAATAGCGCTTACTGAAAACATTTCTTATGTTGGGATGTAGCGCATTGCCGATTTTTTCAATGGCTTGGCGTCTAAATTGGTTAAGTTGCTTTTGCTTCTCCTCAAATTCAATCTGTGAGTAAAGCCTCTCAGGGTGCAGGTAAATGTCGTCTACGGTTCGTATTGCCTTTGGTACCTTAAAGCCTGTGGGTGATTCTGTCCAGTCTTCAAGCCCTCCTCTTAGTAGAGAATCCAATATGCCTGTCGTATGTTCCAAGGTTATCTCTTTGTAACGTGGTCCTTCACCGACGCCTCCTGTATTCAGCAGGAAGTAATCCATATGAGGAAGATCTCTCAAGATACCATAAAATCTGTTGGCATGTTCTGCTCTGTCGCCGGCTATAAAGGGATCGTAGAAGAACTCGCTTCTGATTCTCCCGGCTTGGGTTGGGTCGCCTGCTGAAGATTCCATTGCTTGCCCCAAAATCATCAAGGCTACCGCTTGTTCCAGAGTCAAACTTGCCATCGCAGGGATTAACGGTCCTCTGGTGATAAGAATGAGGTTATCAATCCTATCCACATCCGTATAGGGACTGGCGTGCATGAAATCTCTTCTCGGAATGACTGCTCTTCCATTGGATGTTCTTTCGAAGTTGTAAAAGTTAAAGTCCCCGTCTTCGGTTAGATAGACATTTTCACACAATATTCCCAATTTTAGTAAGCCATAAAATATTTCCCGTTGTTCTCCTGGGTTTACACCTTCTGTTTTTACAAACAATCCTCCAGCTTCGAAGCCATGAAAAGAACCATCTGGCATGAGAGTTCCACCATCGTCCTGGATAAGCCATGATTTTTCCTTTCCTTTTCTTGCTAGGATCTTACAGGTTAAGGTTGTTTTCCCATTTGCGCTCAAGGCGAGAAGTAACGTCCTAACATTCCGGTAATCCCCGTGAGTTGACTGGAGATAATCCTCTCTACATCCTGCATGTAGGAAAACCCCACCTCTTCTGGTTCGAGCAATCCAGTCTTCTGCAGCGAAAACCCCCTTCTTGAATTCGCCGATGTAGTTGCTGTTTCTGACTATTTTAATGACTCTTCCACCATCTAGCATGGCCAATCTTATGGTGATATCTTTTTGTGGAAGCGACTTTGATTTGTTGGCTTCGAAGGCCTCGTCGGCGAAAAATAGGATTTGATATGTTGGCTCGTTAACCTCTTTTTTGGCAGCTATGAAAAGATTCTTCCCACCGTAGGCAACGTGAGCAAAAGGTTCAGGAACAATTAGCCTGACCGTTGTTTCACTCTTTTTGTTGCCGACAGTTCTATCGACAGAAATCAGTTTTTCTTTGGCCAAAGCTTTTTCGCATTGGGCTAACAGTTGGAGTTCTTCTTCGCCAAAAGGATCATCAACACTGTTTTTGGTAAACATCGCTGCTCTTGAAGTAGGTTCACTTTCAACAACAAAATTTCCGTATATAGTTTTCTTGATTCCAGGCTCGTGTTCCACAAGTAGTCTTAGCTCTTCATCAGAGGGATTATCCATCAACCTGTTTTCGTCTATTGCCTTTCTCCTAATTCTCTCAGCAGTCTTGGCAAATTCTTCTAGGTCAAATTTTGACATGACAATAACCTGTTCTTATTCCCTTTTGCATTTCATCGGGTCTTCTTTTGTTGAAACGTCCGCGCATGCGTCTGGCCCTTCCAGATTTGGGATTGGCTACCCTGTAAGTGTTACTTGGACTTTCCACGCTATCCAACCCTCTTTGCGCGCGCGCCACGTCGAATACGACGGTTTCTTGGATCCACATAGCACCATTCCTTAACTTTAAGTTAACTTCCTTTGAGAAATATTTATAAAGGGTAACGTTTTTAAATGTTTCGTTAACAAAATGTTAAAAATCAGCCACCTAGACAGGAAAATCATCCTTCAGTTGCTGGAGGACGGGAGGCAACCTCTCCTTCAGATTGCACGGGACGTGGGCGCCACAAGGCAAACAGTCGCTAAAAAGCTTGAACAGCTGTGCAGATCCGGTATGATAAGTTCCTTCTCCCCAAAGTTGGAACCCGAAAAATTTGGTTTGGGCATCCAAGCCTACATACTTATGCGCGAAAACCCACAAGCTGATCTAAGGAAAAAGAATGAAGAAGCAATCAAAGGTTTCCACCAAGTATCTGAGTTCCATCGAATTTTTGGAGAATATGACAGCATAATAGAGGTTTTGGTCAAGGATAAAGAAGAACTAACAAATCTTGTCAAGAAGCTTCATAAACTGAGTGGTGTTAGAGAAACAGAAACTTTCATAGTTCATAGCACCATAAAAAACAAGCCTGAAGATCCATTCAAAAAAGTACTAACCGTCTTTGTAGAATGACCAGAGCATTTCATTGTAAAATGCATACTGGATTGCTGTAGCCACCGAGATCTAGCTCCGGCCGCAGAGCTTTGGAAAAATGGCGTTGGAAAGGGAAACGGGGAACCATTTTCGATACATAAAGGAAGCAGACCCCAAAAAAAGCAGTACGAAAAATGGAAAAGGCAAGCGAAAAGGTTCCTGGCCAAAAGCAATAACTCCTGGTCTGCTAATAAAAGTCGAGGGATACAAGCGTCCCATCGTAGAAGGAGAACTTCCTGAGTCCATATAGTTTGGCGCGCGCGCAATACATATGAAAAACCTAATGATGTCTTGAAGCCCCGGGCGGGATTTGAACCCGCGACCAACAGCTTACGAGGCTGCCGCTCTACCGGTCTGAGCCACCGGGGCATTCCATTGAAATGAGCGAAACACATATTTTTAAGATGTTCGGGAGCAAACCATTACTGCAGAGGATTTCAACTTGAATTCAGTGGAGGAACTCAGTGAAAGAAAAATCATCGATCTGATCTTAGAATGCATAGAACAGATGCCGGACGTACCAGTTCCGTTTGGAGACGATGTCTCAGCGATAGACATCGGACACGGAAACCTTGCCGTGATAAAAACTGATATGCTTGTTGGAAAAACAGATGTTCCACAGGGCATGAGCCTCTGGCAGGCCGCTCGCAAGGCCGTGATCATGAACATAAGTGATCTAGCTGCCAAGGGAGTACAGCCTGTGGCCATCCTCACGTCCATCGGATTACCGCGAAGTCTGTCGAGAAAAGACATACAGCAGATTGGCAAAGGACTAAACGCTGGAGCTCGCGAATACGACGCCTATATCTTGGGCGGAGACACGAATGAAGCCTCCGATCTTGTGATCAGTTGCGCCGCGTTAGGAATCTGCCAAAAACGGCATCTCATCAGGCGTAGCGGCGCAAAGCCAGGCGACTTCGCGGCAGTCACCGGGTTTTTCGGAAAAACTGCTTCAGGATTAAAGATATTACTGAAAAATTTCTCAGCCCCTCCTGAAATTAGGGAAGACCTCGTTAACGCTGTTCTCATGCCCCGTGCAAGACTCAAAGAAGGGGTGACTCTCGCCCAAACTATGGCAGCAACGGCCTCTATAGACTCTAGTGACGGATTAGCCTGGAGCCTTCACGAAATTTCACTCGCAAGCGACGTGGGCTTCCTTATCGACAATCTTCCGATCTCGCAGAAAGCAGAAGAATTTGCAAGTATCCACGATCTCAACCCAATCGAATTAAGTTTGTACGGGGGAGAGGAATATGAACTTCTGGTAACAGTCCAATCCGAGCTTTGGCAAGATGCAAAGAAAGCCGTGGAAACCAGAGATGGTTTCCTCATAAAGATTGGAGTGGCTACAGAGGAGAAGACTCTCCTCCTCAAAGCTGTGGGAAAAACGGTTTCTATAGAGGCTCGGGGATGGGAACACTTTAAACAGCTTATATCAGAAAAATAACAGACTCGTGGAGATGTTTTCATGCTGAAGTCTTGTGACGCCGGCAGCTTACCGCTCATTGGTGATTCCGAACGGTTCTTGGAAGGTGCGAAGCGTTTCAGGCTCCATTCTGTAGACGATTCGGTCAAACTCTTTGAGAAGAAGGTAATGAAAGGTTTTCTCGATAAAGTCGGGGTTGGAATCGATGTTCCAAACTATCCTCAGTTTAGGGACATGAACGAGATGTTTTTGTCAATGGTGGACGGCGTGGAGAGAGATAAAGTAGGTTACTTGGAGACTAAGACCTTGTCCATAAAAGCAGAAAGGAGCCATATTTCAGAGGTAGAAGTGATAAAAAAGAACGCTCAAAGGATTTACGAGAAGAAAGGCGAGCCTTTTGAAGTCAAAGTCTGCGTCACAGGACCATACACACTCTCTTCTCTCTTCCTCCATCGAGACAACCAAATATTCATCAGGCTGGGAAACGCGATCTCACAAATCGTCGAGAACAATACTTTCAGCGAAAAACACGGCAAAGTCAGCTTGATTGTGATCGATGAACCAGTCTTCGGACTGCAAGACGACCCACTAATTGATTTCGGTTCCGAAGGAAGAGAAAACCTACGAAAAGCTTGGGAAGCCATCTTCCACAAAGCCAAATCTAAAAACGTCCAAACCTTACTTCACCTTCACAACACCGCAGACGAACTCTTTTGGGAAATAAAATCCCTAAACGCCATCGACTCCCACGTCGGCGACCCCCTCTACAAAATGAAGAAAACCAAGGAAAGACTGGAATCAACCGACAAGTTTCTTAAAGCAAGCATAACCATCACCCACTTCGACACCCTAATAAGAAAGAGAGTCATCACGAATTCAGCACAAGGAATGACCGAATCCACAATAAACGAAAGAATTGCCGAAGCTTGGAAAGGCATCACCAGTCGAAAAACCGATCCAAACATCTTCCTCGAGAACCTCGACATCATGAAGAAACGCATGATCGAGATGCTTACTTGGTTTGGAGCGGAGAGGATCCCATACGCAGGACCTGAATGTGGACTGAAGGGTTTCCCAACATATGAATGCGCGCTGGAGAGCTTAAGACGCGTTTCCAGCGCCGTCAAAAGCGTTAATGAGTATCACTAAAGCTAGTTCATGCTCCGACTCGGAAAACTGCTACCACTAGTGACATAGAGTCCGGCGAATGCGCATTGTGCCGTAAAGTTTATGAGTCACAGTTGATATCAAATTTGATATCAATAATGATGATATCTTGCAGGAGCTGATTACCGTGCATAGTTCACATCCTTTCAGACATTTGATGAGACATATGGCGTCTGTCCCAAAAGGTTTCCTGAGATACTACGTGTTGAGACTGTTGGACGAAAAGCCCATGTCAGGCTCAGAAATCATGAACGAAATCGAGAAACGAACCCACGCACGTTGGAAACCAAGTCCAGGATCCATCTACCCCCTCCTTGCATGGCTACAGGATAAAGGATACGCGAAAGAGGTTCCCGAACAAGAATCTGGGATCAAACGGTACACGCTCACTGATGAGGGCCAAGCGTTTCTTCAGGAACATGTTAGAAGAAAAGGAGAACTTCGAAAAAGATTCGGATTTCTGGTGCCTCCCTTCTACGGATTCCCCTGGTTCAACTTCTACCCTGAAAAGACACGGGAGCTGGTCGAAGCAGGAAAAGAGTTAGTGATAGCTAGTCGAAGCCTCATGGACAGCCTACGTGAAAGGTATTCAGAGGAAATTGTGGCCGAAGCCAAAGAAGTCATCGAACAAGCCACTGAGAAATTGAACGCGATAGCGAAGAGAATAAAAGAGAGCTATGAGATTTAGACACAATCTTCCTACTTGAGAGAGGCAAAGAATGTGCGTGTAATCGAAGCTGATGATCTCACCAAGCGTTTCGGAAATCTCGTAGCCGTAGACCACGTGTCCTTCTCTGTAGAGGAAGGAGAGATATTCGGCTTTCTGGGTCCGAACGGCGCTGGAAAAACCACAACCATAAACATGCTTACAACCCTGTTCAACCCTACAGAAGGGTCTGCCAAGGTAGGTGGATTCGACGTTGAAAAGCAGGATGGTAAGGTTAGAGAAGTAGTTGGCCTCGTGCCTCAGGACATAACAGTCGACGACGACCTTACGGGCATGGAAAACATGATGCTTCAAGCGAA
Organism: uncultured Candidatus Bathyarchaeia archaeon; assembly: GCA_964347145.1. GTDB lineage: Archaea > Thermoproteota > Bathyarchaeia > Bathyarchaeales > Bathyarchaeaceae > CAYFXU01. Next base: position 13,609 of record CAYFXU010000010.1, on the reverse strand, counting down.
GCTTTACCATGTTCCGACCAAAGTAGCCAGAGAAAGAATTATGGAGGCTTTAAGACTTGTTGCATTAACAGATTCCGCGAACAGGAGGGTCGAAACATATTCCGGTGGGATGCGCAAACGCCTTGAGCTTGCCGAAGGGTTGATCCACTATCCCAAGGTGCTTTTTTTGGACGAGCCTACGCTCGGGTTGGATGTTCAAACTCGAGTCGTGATGTGGGATTACATCAAGAAGCTGCGGGACGAGCATAAGATCACGATGTTTCTGACGACCCACTACATGGAAGAGGCAGACGTCCTATGCGACCGCATTGCCATCATAGATCAAGGAAAAATCGTGGCTCTGGATACTCCACAGAACCTCAAAGACAGCCTTGGCGGAGACATAATTGAACTAGAGTTCAACAACAAAAAAGATGATCAGACGGAAACGCTGAAATCTCTGTCTCAAGTAAAAGACGTCAAGAAAATCAGGGACACTTACAGAATCAAGGTTTCAAGAGGAGAGAAAGCACTCCCAGAGATAATAGAAAATCTGCTCAAAATGAATCTAAGGATAGGCAGAGTCTCTTTGGTTAAGCCAACTCTTGACCAAGTCTACCTAGAATACACTGGACGCTCGCTACGGGAGACTCAAGGTGAGACCATGGAAGTCTGGCGAAGGATGAGAACTTTGAGGAGAGTTAGGGGATGATAGAGGAAACAATCGCGCTCACAGGAAGAGAAGTCAAGAAATGGATGAAGAATCCCTTCCTGCTATTCATGATGCTCGTCCAACCGATCATTTGGTTGGGTCTCTTCGGAAAAGCTTTGAACCTAACAGGCCTCATTTCGGTTCCCCCTGACTTGTTAAATCAGTTGCCGCCGCAAGTCCAAGATCAAATAGGCGTTTTTCTAAATCAGATGATAAGCGAAACTTTCGGCGGGACAACGGATTACTTCACGTACATGGCTGCCGGAATACTGTCAATCACTGTGTTGTTCACCGCCATGTTCAGCGGAATGTCTGTGGTATGGGATCGAAGATTCGGGTTCCTTAACAAACTTCTTGTGGCGCCGATCCCGCGAGGATCAATTGTGCTCGCGAAGGTTGGCTCCAGCGTGATCAGAGGTATGTTTCAAGTCTTGCTCATCTTCAGCATTGCCTTTGCCTTCGGGTTGAAGGTTGGAGACGCCTTCGGAATCTTAGATTTCTTTGGGATGGTAGCGGCTCTGTTCCTATTGAGTTTAGGGCTCTCATCAATGTTCTTGGCGATTACAATCCGGATTAGGAGTCACGAAACAGTCATAGCCGTTGCAAACCTGCTAAACCTTCCCCTCATGTTTGCCAGTAACGCCTTGTTTCCAATAAAACAAATGCCTGAATGGCTTCAAACCATCGCAAGCTTCAATCCGATATCATACGCGGGGGACGCCGTAAGAGCCTTTATTCTCCACTCTAACGCAGGGTTTGACTCCACAGGAGTTGCGATCGACTTTCAGTTTCTCATAGGTTTTGCCCTAATCTTTTCGCTGGTTGGAATCTTGATTGCTCGAACAGGGCTGAGAAAAGGATAGTTAAGAATTCCTGAAAAGGTTACGTAAAATGTAATTACTCCTGCTATATATAGTGTTGAAAGTGCAGAAGATACTCCGCTATTCTACGGTTCGTGAAGCTCTTCTCTACAAAAAACTCAAGGAAGATAAGGTCAGATGCGGCCTGTGCGAGAGAAGATGTCTAATTCCACGTGGCCAGAAGGGATTTTGCAAAACCAGAATGAACGTAGACGGCAAGCTTTACACCTTGGTTTATGGAGATTTGAGCGCCCTCGAAAGCAGACCCATCGAAATCAAGCCCTTCTTTCACTACTGGCCCGGCTCAACAGCTCTAACCTTTTCCACATGGTCATGCAACTTCGACTGCATCTGGTGCCAAAACTATAATCTGTCAAAGACTGAACCGAATCCCGCCAAATCCAGATTCTATTCTCCTGAAAAAATCGGAAAAACAGTCGTTCGTGCAGAGGATAATGGTCTATGCGTAAGTTTTCAAGAACCCACTATGCTAACGGATTGGGTTTTGCCCGTTTTTAGAATGGGCCGGGAAAAGGGGCTTTACTGTTGCTACGTTTCTAACGGTTACATGACACATGAAGCTTTGAAGTTGCTGAAGGAAGCGGGCATGGACGGGCTCAAGATCGACTTGAAGGGGGACCCCGAGACGTACCGGAAATACTGCGGCGGAGCAGACGTTCGGAAGGTTTGGAGAAACGCTCGCGAAGCCAAGAAACTGGACTTCCATTTGGAAATCGTTAACCTAGTCGTCTCAGATGTCAACGATAGCGAGGACTGCCTACGATGGGTGATAGAGAACCACTTGAAGACGGCGGGACCTGAAACGCCCTTGCACTTCACTCGATATTATCCAGCTTACAAGTTTCACAATCCACCCACAAAGGTTGAAACCCTTGAGAAGGGTTATGAGCTGGCGAAAGAAGCTGGGGTTCTTTATCCCTACGTAGGAAACGTTCCAGGCCACAGATGTGAAGACACCTACTGTCCAAACTGTGGAGAAAGGCTCATCCACAGATTTGGCTACCGAATAATTCGATACAAGATAACCGACGAGAAGAAGTGCGCCAAATGTGGACAATCAATCCCTATCACAGGCAGATATGTAAGAAAAGGACACAGGTTCCTATTCTAGCGTAGACAAAAAACGCAGCTCTTGACGACGAAACCCCTTTCTGTAAAGGTCATTTTGTCGTAAGCATTATCTCTATTTTTTCCAGCCGTTTTTCTATGGCGTCCAGTCGGTTAAGTATCTCTCTGAGCAGTTTCCCGACTTCTTCTCTTGGAACCAGGGGTCGCGGCGTCGGCGAGGGCCACCTCCTTTCTACGGGACCCTCCGGCCTCCTAAACGGTAGTGGAGACGGGAAAGTCGCCTTCTTTTTTTCCTCTCCTTCAGACATGTTTCATTCCCAACAAAACAATCATCAAATTTCGTTAATAAAAGGTCACGCCATTTTAGATAGGAACACATTTAAGAGTAACTTGTGACCCATTTTTAATCTCAGTCGTAGTGGTCGAATTCTGGGCGAAAGGCTAGCATTGAAAGGAAAAATGCAAATTAAGGACAGTTTCTACCTAAAACATGACCTATTTGTAACTTTCCACTGAAAACCGTTTCGGCGCCGCGTCTTCTAAGGTACGTTTGCGTTCAGTATTGTCTAGTTTGATACATTCTGTTCTCTGTGTAGCATGCCTACTGGGTGAGATCTGCATGATCTATGCACGCGCACGATGCAAAACTGGTATTGCCGATCTTCAGCCTCGAGCCCCTGTTAACCGACGGAATCACCAGTCGACACTCAGCTTGCGTGAAAGGCCGATTCTCCAACTTTACGCGCCAACCCATTCCAACTACTTTCCCTGCCACAACTATTGAAGTGATCTTCGTCAATCACAATTAAATCTGAGATGCACACATTCGAAGAGAAAAGAAGGAAAGAATTGCAGAAACTGGCCACAGAATGCGCAGCGGACCGCGCCCATCCGAACCAAAATCTTACCAAACTAAAGAACTTAAAGAACTTAAAGAGTCGACGAGAAAGGTGAGTCCGAAATAGATTAGAACCGCCCCAAACAATACCATGATGAGTCTATACCATTTAGATCCTACAACGTTAGTTCCCATTTTCGAAAAATGGGCAACAGACGTAAGCCAAGCGTAATCCATCCAAACGTGACAAATATACATGAACACAACTCCGGCGAAGGAAGCGAAATCGCGGGAAAGGAGAATCAGATTCGCCCCAACTGTAAGCCACCAAGCAATGAAGAAAGGATTCAAGCCAGTGAAAGCCAACCCCATTAACAGAAGGTTCCGTTTTGGTACTCTCGTGGATTTGATCTCACCAAATTTAAATTTAAGGAAGTCTCGGATCTGCATAGCCCCAAAACCAAGAAGGACTATCCCTCCTGCAACTCCGACAGTGCGCCTAGCTGTCGGCTCGTTAGCGACTGTTAGGAGACCACGCGCCAATAGCATGACCAGGGTGAATTCAACCAGAGTATGTGCTATTGAGAATATCAAGCCGCTCTTGGCCCCCGACTTGGCACCGTGAGAGATTGTGGCAACAAACAAGGGGCCTGGAGCTAAGGCGCCAGAAGCTGTTATCAAGACAACTGTAGCAACAAAGTTCAGTGCGTCCATGAGACTAGAAAACCGGAATGCGGATAATTAATCTTCTGCATGTTACTCTTATGTAAAAAGTCGGGCGCGCGCGAACTCATTCTTCAATCTGTCTGCGGGCTCCCCCAATGCCTCTATCTGCTCTTAGATCGTGCTTCCTGCGGCAAAAGGTGCGGTCGAGCTTTTAAAGCCTAGAATACTATATACCCTTCCAATTGTCCGAAAAGTTGAGGCCCCCAAGATGGCCGCAAGAAAGCCTTGTCCCAATGTGGAGATCAACTCGAAGAACTGTGGATGCACTTATTCAACCTGTGACAAGACAGGAAAATGCTGTGAATGCATACGATACCATTTGGAAAGAAACGAGCTTCCAGGTTGCGCGTTTCCAGTCGAAATCGAAAAAACCTACGACCGGTCAATTGAAAAATTCGTATCCGTCTACGTTAGTCAAGCTTGAATGCGCAAAGCTTAAGATCTAGAAACATGCGAAGGAAAATAGTCGTCGGTGACTTATAATGGAAATACCGTTTAACGATTTCCTAAAGCTTGACATTAGGGTTGGCGAAGTTGTTGCAGCTGAACAAATCGCTGGATCAAGAAATTTAATCAAGATGATAGTTGATTTTGGTTTCGAGAAAAGGCAGTCCGTCGCAGGACTTCTACAACACTACAAACCAGAAGAATTAGTAAACAAGAAATACGGTTTTGTCTTGAATTTGCAGAGAAGGAAATTCATGGGCATAGAGTCACAGTGTATGGTACTTGCTGCAGAAGACGACAAGGGCAACGTCATTTTGATAAAACCCGAAAAGGACATCGAAATAGGAAGCAAGATCAGATAAGAGCGGTTCGCATTCAGTTTTCACCCAAAAGTCCCTGCGATAAAAGCCAAAAGCCCAGTGATCAGCCACACTAGCACTAGGTTCTTCACTCTTTTGGCATTATTTCTGGAACAATCTCGAAGAAGTGAAATGGAAGACACGATCAGTCCAACATCAGTCAAAATTACGAAGGGAAGATATAGGTTGGAGACAAGGCCCAGCAACCATGGTAAAGGGCTGAGGCTGACCGCAAAAACAAAGAAAATTGAAGCTGCAATTGATGCGGTCCTCTCTCCATACAATACGGCAATCGTCTTCACATTTTGAGGTTTGTCCCCTTCAACATCAACTATTCCCTTCGCGACCTCCCTACCTGTAGTGGAAAGAAAAGCGATGGCAGCAAATATAATAATGGGTAACTCGGGTTTGTCTACTACGAGACCTCCGTAGATAAGAGGAATCACAACGCATGCGCTGACTAGAAAATTTCCGGGGAGCCCCGTTCGTTTTCCTTTGGTAGTATAGGTTATGGACACGATCCATGCGATTATTGCAACTTCAAGGGAGAGTAAATTAGTCTTAAAGGCTGCTGTGAGTCCTATTAGGCTTAATACAGAGGCAAAAAACAATGCTTCTTTAGGGCTTACAGAGCCGCTTGGAATTGGACGGTTCGGCTCATTTATGGCGTCGATTTTTCGATCATAATAGTCGTTTATTGCCATGGAAGCCCCTGTTAATGTAAATGACGTTATGAACCCTAAAAGGAGATTCATTGAAAAGTTAAGGGCAGAAACTAGAGAAGATCCTACAATTACTGCAAAGCCCATCATTAGACAATTTAGAGGCCTGATTAGTCGCAGGAATCCACGCGCCTTTCCCATTCTTCTCAACCTTATGTCGCCCAAAATCTTCAGATACATAGCAGTATGAAGCCCATACAGTAGTAAAGAAATTACCGATACTACTCTTTTAGACTTATCTCTGAAACAGGATCGCAAATTTTCCTACAATGTCCTGCGCGCGCATCGTTGAAACCAAGAGTTTAATGTTGCCCTAGTGTGAATTTCTAAGTTTTCGCAGCTCTATTGGTGCTAGCGCCTTCTCCACTACTTCTTTTGCAGAGGTTCCCAGGACCCGAATCATAGGTTCCTTCCCCACCTCCCCCAGGTCGTAGATTACGTCTGGAACTCTTCCAACAGTCTTTATAGCCTCATTTACTCCCCAAGCAAGTGTTCCACCCTCCATCGCCTTCGCTTCCGGAGGTTCAAGTCTTCTGTCAAAGCTTGAAACAACTCGTCCAAGCTTCTTGAAGTCTTCAACCAGATTTGGGTCATAGCGTAGGTTCAGCGCCGCCCTCCTTGAAGGGTCGTGTCTCATAGCGGTGAGAATTATGCGAGCAACATGGTCAGACACTCCGAATCTGGCACACCCTACTGCCCTTGCCTTCTCGCCGAACTTGACGATTCTTCCTTCTACAGCCGCGATGTGCCATTTTGTGGAAGCGTAAGGCAAGGCTAAGGCAACTTGGGTTCCAACTTCAGGCAGATAAGGCAAGAATTCTAAACGATCTTCAATCATCTCCGTCGCTGCAGAAACATCCTTCAAAACATGATGCTTCTCAGCCTCATTGAACAAGCTTGCCATGGGATTTACTGGAACCCTGCCCTTTCCGACCTTCAACCCAAACGCGATTGCGTCCTGCATGAACTCTTCAGCTTTTGTAACGGCTTCCACCAAATCATAATCTAGGGCGAGGTGGGCTGCTATAGCTGCTGAAAACGTGCATCCTCCCCCGTGCAACTCCACTTCTGCTCGGGGCTTTGTAAAGACCTTGAACTGGCCATCACAATACAAAATATCTTTTACTTCGCCCCCACCTATATGACCACCCTTCACAATCACCGCTTTAGCGCCTAGCTTGCCTATGTTTGAAGCGGCCTTTTTCATGTCACCAATAGTCTTTATTTTCATTTGAGCCATGTCTTCAGCTTCATATTTGTTTGGGGTGACGACAAGCGATCGAGAAACAACCGCTTCGATCAATACCTCCTTGTCTTCCTCGCGAACGAGAAGCCCCCCAGTGCCAGCTCGAAAAACAGGGTCAACAACGACTCGCAGTTCATGGCGATCAACAGCTTCAGCCACCACACCCATGATATCTCTAGAGTAAAGCATACCTGTTTTCGCCGCCTTAACTGGAATGTCCCCCAGAACAACCTCTATTTGCCTCTCAACCATGCGTGGAGGTATGGGAAGTATGTCGAAGACTCCTTGAGTGTTCTGAGCCGTTAGAGCGGTGATCGCGCACGTTCCGAAAACTCCCAAGGCTGCAAAAGTTTTAAGGTCGGCTTCGACGCCAGCACCTCCGGAACTGTCAGAGCCCGCTACAGTCATGGCGCCTGGAACATCTCTTTTGATCAATTCCATCCATCCTAATCAAAAGCCTTTATGAGAAAGTTTTGGTCTGTTTCATCATGGAGTTTTGCTTGTTCATAATGGTTTCGTCCGTAGTGAAAAATTCCGAGGCGCGCGCGCGTGCGACTTTGGTGAACGTGAGCTAGAAAGTCATGAAGCCTCAAAAGTCGAAGTTGCACCGCCGCTTGTTGAAAGGAGGGAAAGAAAATTGGCCCCAGCAAATCTTGGAGAGCCGGTGTAAATGAAATACCTGAAAAAGCTGCTTGTTAGAGGCCATGTTTTTCTCGTTGACGAAAAAGTATACGAACCAGCCGAAGACACGTTGCTCTTAGCTGAAAACCTGAAAGTTGAAGAAAACGAAGTTGTCTTGGATGTGGGAACTGGTTGTGGCATCTTGGCAGTGCTTGTGGCCAAGAAGGCAAGAAAGGTTGTGGCTACTGACATCAATCCTTACGCGATCAAGTGTGCCGAGAAAAACGCAAGAATGAACAGTGTAGAAGAGAAAATAGAGTTTCGTTTAGGAGACCTTTTCCAGCCAATGAGGCCAAACGAAACTTTTGGCCTAATCCTTTTCAACGCCCCATATCTACCCTCTGAGCCTCATGAAGAGAGAAGCTGGATTGGAAGGGCTTGGGCCGGAGGTCCCAGTGGAAGAAGAACCATTGATCGCTTCATAATAAACGCCCCAGAACATTTGATGACTGACGGTCGAATCTTGCTTGTTCAGTCTTCCTTATCAGACATAGATAAAACCTTGAAGATGTTTGAGGAGATGAGGCTAAGAGCCGCAGTTATTGCTGAAGTTAGATTTTCATTCGAAAGAATAGTCTTGATTGAAGCCAAGCACGCAAGGGTAGGCGCGCGCGCATCTTAGAGGTTCAAAATGCCCAACACAAAGCTAAAACAAGAAAAACACAGGAAAAAGAGTCTCTTAGGAACTATCCTACTTTAAGGCAGTTAGTCGGTTCTGACCAATCCGAATATGTGCGTACGCGGAAGAAGACCGAGTCTAACGCTAAGTAGAATGCTGAAGGAAAGACTGAAAGGAAGCTGCTGAATGGCGGTCATGCTTGAAGGAAAAGTTTCGCTTAATCCGGTTCTAGGGGAATTTTGGTTTAATGGCTTTTGTTGTGCAGGCTTCAACACATTTTAGGCAGTATGTGCACTCGGGATCGCTGAATTTCTCCCACGGCAAATCCAAAATGGGAACCTTCATTGGACACACCTCCACGCAAGTGCGACACTCGGCCTTGGTGCACTTCAATGGATCTCTCTTCAACCCGAGGAAGCTAAATCGGTTTAGGAGGGCGAGGGCCGCGCCGTGGGGACATAGATATCGACACCAACTTCTCTGAATGTATACGCCTAGAGCCAAGGTCATTACCATTATAAAAAGACGAGCCCACAAGAGTGGTCGAATCACGGAAATTCCGGCGGACAAAGCGTCGAGGCTGGTGTAGCGAACGTCCAATACCATTCTTGGCAGAATAGCGAAAAGCGTATCGGCTGGGCTTAAGGCGTTGAAAGGTGCTGGAGCAAACGCTCCCAAAGCCGCTTTGTAGCTTGGACCCAACCCTGTGGCCAACGATATCGCCAGGGTTCCGCTGACGAAAAGAGTGATCGCCAAAATCGCATATTTAACCTTAATCATTTCGTCATGGGTTCTCAAAGAAACCTCTGTATGTTTTCTCTTGACGTATCCCAAAAGATCTTGAACGAAACCGAAGGGACATACCCAACCGCAGAGAGCTCTCCCAAGAAAAACAGCTATCAAAAAAAACGATGCCAAGGGAAGCCAAGGAAAAACGAGGTCGTGAAGCATCCATTGTAGCATTGCGAAGGCGTCGCCTACAGTCTTTTGATGAACCCCCAGACTATAAACAACTGGGAGAACGATTGGCCAAGGTCCCAAGCCAAAAAGAACCGCGTTGAACAATACAAAAGAAAGAAACTGCGCGATTTTCCTTGCATTCTCTATCCTCCAAACGAGCCTTTTGACGCGAAACGCTCCTTGCTCAGAACCGGTCAATTCCTTCGCTCCTCATCATCCGATTGTCGATCTTGACGTTTTATGACTCTGAAGACGTGAGCCTTATTTGCCATAAAAAGGTTTCATTATCTCCCAATGACTTTAACGTTTTCTATTCTTATCCAAGGCGCAACTAGTTGCCCTACTTTCCTCGTGTTGTTGCCTAGTGCTGATACATTCAATAGAACATCGAAGATTGTGCCTGCGACCATCGCCCCCTTTACAGCATGAGCCACGCTACCTCCTTCAATTTTCCATGCTGGAGTGGCTACTACGGAATATTCTCCGCTTTCTGGGTTGCTGCTGTGGGCGCCCTGCACGCTGTAGACTATGAGTCCGTTGTCAATCTCGTTGACCAGGTTTTCGGGGGATTTGTTTCCTTGAGTGAAAGTGAAGTTGGTTGCCTCGAGAACCGGCGTGGACGCGTATGGAGCTAGGCCCCCTCTAAGAGCGTTTCCGGTGCTCTCAACGCCGATCTTTTTTGCTGTATAGTTGTCATGCAAGAAATGTCTCAAGAAGCCTTTCTCAATAACCAAGGTTTTTTGGCTTGGAACACCCTCACCATCAAGTTTCCACGTTTGAAGGCCTCCTTCAAGCAATCCATCGTCATGAATCGTGACAAGGCTTGAGGCGACCTTTTCTCCAATTTTTCCCTTAAGGGCGGATCGCTCCCTTTGAATGTAATCTGCTTTCACAGCGTTTATCAACGTAAAATAAAGGAGAGAATAAAACGCTGGTTGAGTGAAAATCACACTAAAGGTTCCGGACTCGACTTTTTTGGCGTTAAGAGAAGCAATCGCTTGCCTCGCGGCTTCCTTTCCAACCCATTCAGGATCAATTTTGTAAACTCTTTCCACGTTAAATTCAAAGCACGCTGGAGAGACCTCACCAGCTTCTCTTGCTATGGTTTCGACGGAACATTCAATGCCCGTGCCCTCGTCATAACCCTCTACACTGTGAGAGTTAACGACGGCTCTAGATGTGAGAAAGGTTCCAACTCCTCCGCCCACGGGCAAAACTCGCTTGTCGTAATCCCTCACTGCATCTAGCATAACTGACGCGGTATCCACCAATTCGTCAAGGGAGATGGTGATCAAGTTTTTGTCGTACGTGTTCTTTGTTTCGCTGAGCTTCTTCGGGCTGGGAAGACTCGACCAATTCTTGTCTGGTTTGCTGGCTCTAGCAGATTTGAACGCTATGACAGCGGTATCTTCTACAGTTTTGTTGGATAACATGTTTGTGTAAGAGAAGCCGACGGCCTTTTTGTAGATCACCCTTACTCCTAGACCTTGGTCTGTTCTCTTTATGTTTCTAACGATCTGCCCTCTTTCTATGTTTACTGACGTGTTGGAGATTTTGCCTACAAACGCCTCAGCTTCTGTAGCGCCTTTTTTAATTGCAATGTCTACGGCTCTCTGCCCAAAACTGATTAACTCTCCAAGTTTAGCCTTGGCCACCAATAATCACCTCTCCTACCTTTATGGACGGTCCCCCGTCACAAATGAAAGCTGTTTGCCCCTTACCGCATCTTCCTGGCCACAGTTGAAAATCTCTGCCCACGGCATCAACCCTATGTAGAGTTTCAAGGGTGTTTCCGCTAATTGAGGCGCTCCGAACGGCAACGCCTAACTGACCCTTGACAATTTCGTACGCCTCTTGTATTCCAACCTGAAAGGTTCCATCCAAGTTCGCTTGGCCACCACGAAAGCTTTTGAGGTAATAACCAAAATCTATGTCCTCGAGCAATTCTTCGAATGTTGAGTCGCCTGGAGCGAGGTAGGTGTTCCGCATCCTGATGATTGGTTCGAACCTGAAATCTTCGGCTCGAGCGTTTCCTGTGGGTTCAGCATTTAGCTTGTGGGCAGTTTCACGGTTGTGCAGGAGCCCAGATAATTCGCCGTTTTTGATCAGAAGGGTTTTTTGTGTTGGAACTCCTTCGTCGTCATATTTGAAGGACCCGAAGGCCCCGTTCATTGTGCCGTCGTCGTAGACTGTGACAGCTTCAGAAGCAATTTTCTTCCCAAGTTTGTCAGACAGCACAGACCCGGATAGGGTCAGGTCTGCCTCTGCCAAGTGTCCCAAGGCTTCGTGGATGAAAACACCGACAACGTTGGTGCCTATCACGGCTGGGAACGTTCCGCCTTTCGGCGTCTTGGCTTTTAGCTGATTGACTACGCGCTCAGCGATCATTGTTCCCACTTTTTCTGGGGTTTCTACATCAAACACTTCGAAACCTGCTGTGGAACCTATTTCCTCCCTCCCTGACGTGAAAACATTGGCTTCTCGTGCTGAGGCAAGGATTCTGGCCCAGACGTAGAGTTTGTCTTGTTCAATGTAGGTTCCGTCGCTGTTAATGTAGTAATTCGTTCCTTTTACATCCAAGTAGTCGGTGGTGCAACTCTTTATGCACTGGTCATAATCGAAAACTGTTTTGTCCATCGTTAGGGCAACGTCGATCTTTTGCTCTATTGGAATCTCCGCAGGATCTTTCTTCGGTTTGGACACCACCCTGTCTTCCACAACCTTCGCTTCAACAAGCCTCACGGATCTTTTCACCTTATGACTGGCCGCTTGAGCCAACTTGAAGGCTTCGCCAACAGCCTCCATCAACAACTTTTTGTCCAGTGTTCCAGAGGATACGAAACCCCAAGCGCCTTTCGCCAAGACTCTCACACTTGCACCGTTTTCTGTTCCCTCCTTCGCTGCCTCAACTCTTCCGTCCTTCGTCGTCAAAAGCGTCTTGAAAAGTCGCTGAGTACGAACCTCGACGTAATCAGCCCCAAGTTTCCTTCCGTAATCGACGGTCTTTACTAGGTCATCTTTCAAGGCAACTGCCTCCTATAGTGGATGGTCAGTTAACATCTGACTCCTTCTTAAAATTGTTGGTGTTCTGGAGATACCATCGCGCGCGCAACGAAATTTCATTTTGGGTATTCAAGAATGCGCGCGCATGGGTTTCAGGCAAACTTTATACCTATGTCTGATATTTGTCCTCTGATTTGATAAGCTGGTTGTTCATTGTTGGTCGAAAGGATGTCATAGTCGAGCGTATGTCGTTGAGGTATCGCCAGCGTTTTCTAATTTTGTCTATTTGGTTCATATCGAGCTGGATTTGAAACACCTTTTCTTGTTCATCGGCTTCGAGAATCACTTCTCCGTCTGGGGCCACGACAATGCTATGACCTTTCACCATTCTTCCGTCTGGATAAAATGTGTTTGTGTTGTTTACGAAAATGTAAAAAACCGTGTTTTCCACGGCTCTAGTTACTGACACGTGTTTCCATAGCTCGTTTCGGTTTTCAGGTATATTGGATGGATTGAAAATGATGCAAGCGTTGTTTAAAGCCAGGTTTCTTGTTAGTTCCGGGTAGAGGGCATCAACACAGATCACTATGCCGATCCTAACGTTGTCAACTTTGAAAACGGGTGAAATGTTCCCAGGGGTACAGAAGTTTCTTTCATTGAAGGCTGTGGATGGAAAACGTTTGTCGTAAGAGCCGATCATCTTTCCATCTCGATTGATTATGTGGCAAGTGTCGAAGATTTTTTCTCCTCGACGATTGAACAAACCCCCAGTTAAGAGATTATAATTATTTTCAGCAGCGAGCTCGCATAAGGATAGGAGAAGGGATTCGTGTTCTTTCTCTTCTAGGCAAACATCTCCCCCGCCTGTCCAAGCTTCAGGCAAACAAACAACGTCTACATTCGTTATCTTCGAAAGAACGGAAAGCATGTGCTCAACGTTTCTAGGTTTGTTCAACCGGTCTCGGCCAAATTGAACGATTGCTGCACACAGCTTCAAAAGTCCACCTCAACACGATATTTTTTCTAGTTAACCTTTAATAAACTAGGCTGGTGTTCCATAAAGTCAGTTATGCGCGCACGCATCAAGTATGTGTGCCGTCTTTATGGATCTACCAAAACAATTGCGCGCGCACGAGCGCCAAGAACGCAAGGTTTGAAGTTGAAGAAGTAATTGATGTTCTGCCCACGCGCAGAAGGAAAAGTTTGTAGGAAGGGAGATGAGGGAGCGAAGCGCAACGGACATCATGTGGCAACCTCTCTAACACCAGCAATTCTAGCACTTTTCTCTTAATATAAAAAGAGAGGGTCTATGTAGAGTCCTATTCTTTGGGTTGTTTTCGTTTCCGCCAGATTACGGCTAGAGCCAAG
>CAYFXU010000009.1:6236-37170 GCA_964347145.1 uncultured Candidatus Bathyarchaeia archaeon | reverse complement strand
GCATGGCCGAACTGGAAAAAACAAGAACATCTCTTGGACAGCAATTCGCTCAGGTCATAGAGAAAATGCGAGAAGACCGAACTAGACTTGAAGAACTGACGATGAAGCTGAGGGAGGGGGAGAGAACAAAAGGTGTTCGAAAAGCTAAGAAAAGGTCTTAGCAACGCCGTCAATAAGATCGTGACTACAGAACTTAAACCAGAACAACTCCGCCCGATCTTGGAGGACTTCAAGCTAAGCCTCATCGAAAACGATGTGGCAGTGCCGCTTGCCGACCACATCTGTGAAGAGATCGGAAAGCGGTTAGAAGGAGTTCAGGTGAAAAGATTGGAGGATCGAAAGGAGATCGTGAAGACAAACCTCCACGAAGTCTTGCTTGAAATTTTATCCACAAAGGAAGAAATCAACCTACTGGAAAATGTTGAAAGAAAACGAAAAATGAATGAACCCTACTCAATTCTTTTTGTGGGAATCAACGGAACTGGCAAAACTACGACCATAGCCAAAGTTGCTGAGTTTCTCATGAAGAAAGGATACTCCGTTGTCCTAGCCTGTAGCGACACCTACCGAGCCGGTTCGATTGAACAGTTGGAAGAACATGCCAAAATGTTAGGAGTGCGCATGATAAAGCACATGTATGGAGCCGATCCGGCAGCCGTAGCCTTTGACGCTATCAGCCATGCCAAGGCTCGTGGAATAAACGTTGTGCTTATTGACACTGCCGGGCGAATTCAGACCGACCGAAACCTCATGAATGAACTTGGAAAGATAAAGAGAGTAATCAACCCCGACGTGACTATTCTGACGGTGGATGCTCTCATAGGAAACGATGCTGTCATGCAGGCTGAGGAGTTTCATAAAAGTGTAGGCATTGACGGAACGATCATGACAAAGGTCGACGCTGACGTGAAGGGTGGGGCGGCTCTAAGCGTAACTTATGTGACTCGTAAGCCCATCGTGTTTATTGGAACTGGTCAAACGTATGAAGACCTGCAGGATTTTAACCCTGAACGGTTTACCCAAATGATTTTGAAGTAAAAAACTCTCTGCTCCCACGCGCTCGTCTTCACGTCAGGCCTCTTTATTGCAAAGTTCGAGCTATATGGAAACTCGAAATGGAGATAGGATTTTTGTTCTCTTCAGAGATCTTGCCCAGAGAATTCTTCGAGAGAGACCCCGAGATCGTTGCAAAGGAGCTTCTCGGTAAAAGACTGATTAGAAAATTGGGCAAGGATTTCTTGGAAGGAATAATTGTGGAAACTGAAGCCTACCATGGCTCAAACGATCCTGCCTCTCGGGCATATCACGGCATGAGGAATTATAACAAGCCTATGTGGAACGAGCCGGGAAGAGCCTTTATTTATAATGTCCACAAATATTGGATGTTCAACGTTGTTGCCCACAAGTCGGATCAGGTAGGCGCTGTTTTGATCAGAGCCGTGGAGCCGACGAAAGGAATTGAGGCTATGAAACAAAATAGGCCCGTCAAGAAAGTGTTCAACTTAACCAATGGGCCTGGAAAACTCACGACCGCCTTAAAGATCAATAAAGGATTAAACGAGGTTTCAGTCTCTTCATTTGAGAACGAAATCATCATCGTAGACAACGAAAAGAAATTTGAAATAGGAAGTTCCCACAGAATAGGCGTAAGGAAAGATTTGAGGAAGAAACTGAGATTCTTCGTCAAAGGAAACAAATTCGTTTCAAGGTGACATGTGCGAACATTGGTAACGCGCGCGCGGCACATGAGCTTGAATTAACTAGCTGTAATTTTGGGTCTCTACAAGCTAAATGAACACATCGGTTTTTGACGGAACTTTGATCCAGCTGTGGCTTATGTTCATGGTATAGCCAGCGATTATTTGGAAGCGTCTGGAGAGCTCGTGGAAAAGTCCGGTGAAAAGCGCGCGAATTATCGCTTTCTTAAGCGTTGCCATATTTTCTGAGTCAACAGTTTTACCCTTCGGAAAATCGTTCGCCCCATCAATTCAGGTACGTACAGTAGAATCGCTGCAAGGACGACGGCTATAACGAAAGCTTTGTCCATGGAAAGCGACTCAATTGCTTGGAAAATGACTCCTGTATACGTTACAAGAGCGTAGATTGAGCCGTCAATAATCTGACGTATAAACAGCCCAATTGTGACGAAGATAACCCCGATTATGAGGAAACGTGCAACTCCATTTTGTAAAGCTTCTTTTGCAATTTCCATGTAGTCTTCATCCTGTATGTTTAAACGATTTGGCGCAACTTTTTGAATTGCTCTGCTGTAACCGTATGCTTCAAACGCGTTCGTCTGAAGGAGAACGATTGCGGTTCCCACTAGAGCTATGAGCGAAACGTATCCAAAGCCGCTGATAAGAGCGGTAACAAAAAAGGGACCCACATAAAGGATCCAAAGTGCCATCAACAGGTAAATGAAGACCACCAAAGCGGGTGTTAAGACTAACATTTTCTTCCGTTTCATTGAATCGCGCATGACCCACTTGTAGCTGTAGCATGGTCCGTTGCAGTCTTCGTCTGGTGTTGTCTTCTTTAAGCTTTCTTGTTTATGGCTGATTTTCTGAGATTGCTTGAAGAAGATGAGAGCCAACAAAAAAGAGACTATTCCGAAGGACCCCAAAAGAACGATTGAGAATGTGTAGATGTCTAGTGGCAATCAGTATTACCGAAGATAGGTTATTTCAGGAGAAATTTAAGTCTTGTTTCAATTGGTTTCTGCCGATCTTCTCTGTTAACATTTCTCGATTCCCCCTGGTAATCACGTGCATGACATGTAAAATTTTGGCGCCCACATTAGCTAGTTCAATTTGGGCACTTCACATAGACTATCTAGATCGTGAATTCCTCGTTTTCCACGTTTCTTTCTTCTACGCCCAAGTCACTAACATTAAACTTCACATTCCCGTACAGTTTTGCCTCCTCTTTCCCCCGGTGAAGTGCGTCTACGATCCTTCCTATGGCATCCGCTTTCATAATCCCACTACCACTGCATCCGCTGATTATTATCAATCCATGCTTTTCAAAGACGTATGGATTTCCGTCTATTGTGTTACATGAATATAGGCCAGCCAGTTTGTTTGCGATACGTGCATTTTCAAATTGCGGCAGGTATTTAGTTAGGATCGGACAAATGTTAAACTCGTAGAAACTTTTTTCGGGTGTTACGTCTAAGCCAAATGATCTTCCTAAGTCGTCTGCGCAACCAGTCCAGAAACATCTTCCCGTGTCATCAGGTTTCACATATACTCCAGATTTAGGTAGAATGGTAAAAGGCAAGGTCCCCTCTTCGTTGAAACCTTTTGCGTAGAGCAAACCTTCTAGGTCAGAACCTTGTAACTGAAACAACTGCCTTTTCTTAGGTCTACTGTGGCTGTCTATGCCGATCGGATCCAGAAGTTCATGCGAGTAGGCACCAGTCGCTATGACTATTCGGCTACCGTAAATTTCACCATCTCTTGTTGAGACACCGTTGATCTTTGGATTCTGCCAGACAAATGGGCGGTCTCCGAATTCGTTTTTTGGCGAGATTGTCAATCCAATAACTCTTGTGTTAAAAAGAGTTTCACCACCCCATTTTTCAAACTCTTCCTTGTAAAATCTGACAAGTTCACTTTGGTCGAGTTCGCCGCATTTCGTTGCTAACAAACCTCTATGTATGTTTTCGAGTTCTAGGTACTTTGTTTCTTCGCAGTTTTTGTCTAATTCTAGATTCAATTTCGGGATTTTTTTCAAGTCGTCCTTCTTGAGCGTTTTTATTTCTATTCCGCATTTCATCATGTTTTTTATGATTAGAGAATATTTCTCAAATTGATGTTCGCTTAATAACCAAAGGTAACCTGTCTTTTTCAATCGTATGTCGATGTTCATTTCATTTTGAAGGTCGATATAAAAATTGATCGAAGTGTCAGATAGGACTTGACTAATTCTGGAAGAAAAGGTATTTCTGAACATTCCAGCGGCTTTTGCCGTATTTTCTTGGCCTGCCCCTGGTTTCTCGTCGATAACTAGAATCTTCTTGCCAGAGTTATTTTTTTGTAAATGATAGGCAGAGGACATTCCTATTATGCCGGCACCGACTATGATTATGTCATATGCTTTCATTTTGATCCTCACATTGATCGATTTACAGTGAGCAGACACTAAGCAGAAAAATCTATCCGTCTTTAAAATTTTTTTGTGAATGCTTGGAGGTCATGCGAGTATGGTTGTGTGTGCCCGAAACTCACGTGCATGCAGGCGCGCTATTTCTTGATGAGTGAAATCAATTAGTATCTGAACTTCCTCTTGATTTTCTGCTGTTGGACAATTTCTTGGTCGAGCCTCGAAAGAAGTTCAGCGGTCTCCTTGACTGTTTGGTTACTGGGAAATCCATAGAGTATGAGTGGGAGATGCGCGCGCGACTAACTATACGTTCTGCCAAAAAGTTTCAGCAGAATTCCCTTTGCCGAGTATAACCTGTTTTCGCTTTGGTCATAAATTATGGAGTTTGGACTCTCAACCACGTCCCCGGTTATTTCGTAACCTCTGTGAATGGGCATATCATGCATTATTAAGGCGTCGCTACCCTTCAACAGTTCCTTATTGACTTGATAAGGCATCATCAGTTTCATCCGCTTCTCCTTTTTTTCCTTAAACCTTGGGTCGAGAAAAAACTCCATGTCCACCCAGGTGTCAGTGTAAACTATGTCGCAGCCATCTACAGCACTCCTAACATCTGTGGCAATCTTGTATAACCCTGTTCCCTTGGCTTTTTCAAGTAGTTCCTTGTCGAGAGAAGGTTCGTTCACCATCGGCGTTACCGTGGTGATTGCCATTCCTACCTTGGTGCAGCCCTCTATCAGAGAATTGCACACGTTATTATGGACTCCAATGTAAACAAGCTTTAGCTCCTTCAGGAAGCCCTTCTTTTCCTTTATCGTAGTTAGGTCGGAAATGGCTTGGCAAGGATGATATTTTTCGTCACACCCGTTTATGACCGGAACCCTAGAGGCCTTAGCCATGGCTTTCAGGTCTGAATGTTTGAATAATCTCGCCATGATACAGTCAACGTTCCTTGATAGATATCTTGTTTCGTCTCTGATGTCAGCCAAGACGAGGTTCGTGGTTCTCCAGTCCATGTAGATGGCATGTCCTCCAAACTGGGTCATGGCCACTTCAAAGGAAGCCCTCGTCCTAGTGGAAGTTTTCTGAAAAATCATAGCCAAAGATTTATTCTCTAGAGCAGTTCTGTATTCTTTCGGTTTGCTTTTGATTTCCATAGACCTGTCAATTACCTCCAAGATCTGTTCTGAAGTCCAGTCTTTGAGAGTCAGTAAATGCATGATCGACCTCAACTGCGAATCCTCCGCATCCTTCGTTCTTTTTTCTCCCGTAGATAGACCCTCTTTGTAGTCTCCTATTTAAATCCATCAACCGCGCGCGCAAAACTCTGACTCGCGCGAGATTCTGGATAAGCTACAAGTTTGAATTCTTGTTCGTACTTCCCCACATGAAAATCTTAATCTTCCAAACCTACACTCAATTAATCATCAGGAAGACGCCGACATGATCCTAGTCGTAGCCTCAACAAGAGATATAGCTGGCATGAACATCGCCCAAAAAATCATAGAACATTATGAATTTGAAGAAATTTCAGAGATCTTCCACAACAAACCAGTATACTCCAAAACAGTTCAGAATCATAAAGTCAAACTGCTTTTCGTCAACAAAGAAATCGTAAACACACAGTTTATCACTGACCTCTTTACCCCACGATTATTGATTTTTGTATCAAGACATAGCAGCGTGAGCGGCATTCCGACCCTCTCCGTTCACACTCCAGGCAACCTCGCACTGGCTGAGTTCGGTGGAACGCCGAGAAAAGTCTCCATCTCTCCGGCAGGTGCCATGAAGGACGCCTTGTTGGAAATGGCCAAATTGAAGGAAGAGATGAAGCTCAATTACGAAGTTTCTTACGAGTGTACTCACCATGGTCCGTCCCTGAACGTTCCCACCATGTTCGCAGAATTAGGAAGCTCGCCAAAACAATGGAAGGATTCGAAAGCTGCTGAGGCCGTGGCTCATGCCGTAATAGCTGCTGTTTCCAAACGGTCCAGCTATCCCACTGCACTAGGCATCGGTGGTCCCCATTACAACGCAAAGTTCACAAGGATTGCTTTGAATACTCAAACAGCTTTCGGTCACATGATTCCAAAGTATGCGGTTCCACAAGTCGACGCCAAAATTGTGAAACAATGTATCGAAAGGACCATGGAAAAAGTGAACTCATCGATTCTTGACTGGAAGGGAATTAGAGGTGAAGACAAAGAAAGGATCGTGGCAGCACTCGACATGATCGGTGTGCCAATAGAAAAAGTCTGAGGAGACAATCATGGGGCGCGCATTGGAAGGTCAAACTATGAGACCTTGTTTCCTCCTGTAGACAGAGTAGTTGTAGCGAGAACAAATGGTATGGTTGATGAGTTCGCGTGCAGGTCATTCAGAATCGATTGAAGTTTCTTCGATTTTTTCCACGTTTCTGATGCCTGTAAAGAACCATGATAGTGTCAATATCAATATCCCTGATGCAATGCATGTGAGAAAGAGGTTGGTTGTTCCTGTGAATTCTACCATCGTTCCTGAAAGAATCATTCCGAACGGCTGTGCAGCAGAAGACAGTGCCATGTCAACTGAATTTACTCTACCTTGCATTTTCAACGGAACAGAGGTTTGAATTATTGTCAGATATGACACGTTAATTATCGGAATACCAAAGCCCATGATTGATCCCCCCACAGCCATAAACCAAAATAGCCCAATAGGTGTCAGAGCTACAAGAGAATACCCTAGGAACAAAACATATGCAAAAGACGCAATTATCACCATTTTCTTCTTGAACCCCTTAAGCAGCGACATTAACAACCCTCCAGCAAGCATCCCTCCTTGGAAGGACGCTACAACAAATGCCAAATCTGGGGCTTCGCCTAGATGATAGAATTTTACGTAATAGGGAAGCAGAGTGAACAAGGGGGTAAGCAAGAAATTCACCGCAGTTGCCAGCATAAGCAAGGGAAGGAAACCTTTCGCATTCTTAATAAATACAAAGCCCTCCCCAAGTTCCTTTCTAAAAGATGAATTGTCTTGTTTCTTACTCACAGATGGTATTGTGATTGTCAAGAGAGGTAGGACGGCGATTATAAAAGTGCCTGCATCAATCCAAAGAATTTGACTGATTCTCCATAATTCCAACAGAAGAGCTGCCACAACTGGTCCGATTAAGTTGACGGCGCCAGTGAAGAGGTAGTTTAGACCGTTCATACGGCTTAGTTTATCTTTAGGAACCATTGTTGGAGTGATAGCCACTGTTGCGGGGGTATGAAAGGCTTGGAGAATACCTCTCATGGCAAGCAATGCTAAAACCTGCAAGATTGGAACACTACCGAACGAAAACAAAAAGGTTAGGACTACGGTAGCCAAAGCTTGTAGGAAGTCTACAATTCCAATCAAAGCTTTGCGGCTCCATCGGTCCACAAGCACACCAGCAAAAGGAGATAGAAGTACGATAGGAGCAACACCAGAAAGAAAAGCAATTGATAAGTACAAGGCACTTCCTGTTTCCAAGGTTATCCACCAGATTATTGCGAATTGTGCAATAGATGATCCAAACAACGAAACCAATTGGCCCGACCAGAAGAAGAGATAGCTTCTAAAATATGTTTGGTTAGCTTGTGACGGGACCTTTACCTGTTCAGGCATGTTTGGTCATCAACTGGACTTGTGTTGTAGATATTCTCTGGTTTCTATTTTAGGAAGGTTTGTCGGCTGGAAAATTGCGCGATTGCCCTGGATTTTTGCAGTTCAAACTCTCTCTCGTGGTCTTCGAAAATTCTTGCCGTGGGACATCCAGAAAAGACCGTTGCCTGTTCGGAAGGCGCGCGCGCCCGCGCAAACTCGAGTTCCCGCAGGTTTTTCTCGGTCTGTTCATGTCGGCAGGCGTTTCCGACGAGTTCAGTTCCTTTAGGGGTTTTTAAGTGTGGTGATTCGGTGGTCTTCATTGCTCCGAAGATTTTGCTTGACAATCCGCCTGTCGCTCTTCTAATGTTTTTTCCAACTTTATGCCAATTCATTTTTGTTTCCTCTAATGAAACAGAGAGTCTGGTCATTGTTGTTATTTATTATGGGAAAAAGTGACCACCTGTTTGGTCACTCTGCGAGTTCGTAAACGTTTCCGTATCCTTCAACGTGTTTGATTATCCCCCTTTCCTGACGCGCGCTTTGTCATGATCTTTCAAATCTGCTTCAAGATTCATCCAACCTGCCATTTCTTCCACCTCACCTTTGCTCTGCAAAAAACCTGACGCCTTCAGCCGCTTTAAAAGGCGACGCACATCTGGGGATCACATGTTGTGGTCACATCTTGTGACTGCTACAGTTCTTCGGGCAATGCCGCAAACATCCTCCTCATCCTCCCCAACATCTCCTAATACTTTAGACGGCGCCTAGTGATTATGTGCTTCACATAGCGGTCTATTGTTACTTCTCTTAGAGTATCTATGAAAAAGTTGAAATAGAGATTACAAAAGGGTAACGTGGGAGGTCATGATCATTAGAAGAGTCTCCTCTTTTTTCTCTCCAAAAATCTTTTGGACAATCGGTTTATATAGTAAATCGTCTTCTTTTTGAAGAGGAGAATATTATGAAGGTTAGCTTTCAAATGTTGAAGTTTCATGAAGATTCAATATTTGATTATTCAGATATTTGTCTCTACATAACAGAATTGATTTTTGAAAGGTGCGAGGACCATTGGGACTAAGATCATTCTTTGAGTCAGCCTCAAGATTGTTGAAGCTTGCCACAAAGCCAGGCAGAACCGAGCTCTGGCTCTCAATAAAAATATGTCTACTTGGAACCATCGCAATAGGAGGAGTCGGTTTCCTCATCAAACTCATATCCTTCGCGCTTACAGGCGCCGGCGGACCCCCTGCGGGCTGATAATTATGGGCGAGGAAGCGAAGATTACAACCGCGGTCTTCGCAGTGCGAACCACGGCAGGTCAAGAGAAAAACGTGGCAAACCTCATTGAGGCTAGGGTTAGAATGGATAACTTGGTGATAAAAGCTATACTCGTGCCGGAAATGTTGAAAGGCTACGTTTTTATCGAAGCCGATGGTCCTCATTCGGTGGAGAAGGCTATAGCTGGAATCAAACACGTGAGGTCTAGGGTGCCGGGGGTCGTGACATTCCCAGAAGTCGAGCGATACATCGTTGTGAAACCCGTGATCGAAGAACTAGACGAAGACGACCTTGTCGAGATTGTAGGCGGGCCTTTCAAAGGAATGAGAGCAAAGATTACGAGAGTCGATAAAACAAAGGAGGAGGTAATCCTTGAGTTGCTAGAAGCAACCTTCACTCTACCCATCACAGTTCACGCCGACTATGTGAAACTCGTGGAGAAAGCGAAGAAGGAAGGATGAAAATGGGTGACAAAAAGGTCGTTGAAGCATTGGTAAGCGGTGGACAAGCAACCGCGGGGCCTCCTTTGGGACCGGCGCTGGGACCTCTGGGCGTCAATGTGCTTGCCATCGTGAATAAGATCAACGAAGTCACGAACAATTACTCTGGCATGAAGGTTCCAGTGAGAGTTATTGTAGACACTGAAACAAAGGAGTTTGAAGTAAGCGTAGGTACACCAACAACCTCTGCGCTGATCGTCAGCGAGTTGGGGGTTAAGAAAGGTTCCGGAGCACCGAAAACCGAAAAGATAGGAAACCTGTCCATGGACCAAGTCATGCGCATAGCCGAAGTCAAGGGCACCGAACTCCTGGCCAAGAACCTGAAGGCTGCGGTCAAAGAAGTCCTAGGAAGTTGCGTGAGCATGGGAGTAACCGTGGAAGATAGAGATCCTCGGGAAATTCAAAAGGAAATCGATGAAGGAAAACACGAGGTCCTCCTGAAAGAGGGGGAGTAACAAGGTTTTTATAACCGACTTTTATACGTCTCTGGCGCGAGGCTTCAAACATGCCATTGAACATGAAAAACATCCTTGATGCAGTAAAGGAAGTCAAAAGTAAATCCAACAAAAGGAATTTTGCTCAATCAATGGAACTCGCCATAAGCCTGCAGGATGTCGACCCCAAAAAACCTGAAGGCAGAATCCAAGAACTCATCGAACTTCCATACTACACCGGAAAGGAAAGCAAAATATGCGTGATTGCTACAGGCGAAATGGCCTTAAAAGCCAAAAGGGCCGGGGTCAACTCGGTTATTGAAAAAGGTGACCTTGAAGCCCTAATGGGTGATAAGAAAAAACAAAAGAAACTTGCGAATACATTTGACTTTTTCATCGCCGAAGCTCCGCTTATGCCCCTTGTAGGGAAGAGCCTCGGCGCAACTCTAGGTCCCAGAGGCAAGATGCCGACTCCGGTGCCTCCGACGGCTAACATAGTGGACCAAATTGAGAAGCATCGAAAAACGGTTTTGTTAAGGATACGAGGTCAGCCGGTTCTTCAATGTCGTGTTGGAAACGAAAATATGGCGGATGAAGAAATAGCTGAAAATATTCAGGCAGTTATGAAAAGGATCGAGGGAAAACTTAAAAGAGGAATCAAAAACATTAGGTCGATTCGCCTCAAAACCACAATGGGGACTCCCATCAAAGTAGAGATGTAGGGAAAGTTCATGGTACTCCGTCAAGCGACGTTGGCAAAAGTCGAAGAGGTTCAAGAAATAAAGAATCTTCTGCAGCAATACAGGGCGGTCGGAGTCGCCAGCCTACAAAAGGTTAGGGCTGCCCAGCTTCAAGAGTTGAGAAGAAAACTGGAGGAAAACGCTCATCTCCGCGTTGTCAAGAACACCATAGTAAAAAGGGCGATTGTCGAATGCAAGGACAAGCCAGGACTTGAAAATCTTGAAGAGCACCTGGCTGGATCCAACATTTTTCTTTTCACAAACCTCAACCCCTTCAAACTCGTGCTTATCCTTGAAAAAAGCAGGGTTAGGACGACAGCGAAGTCTGGAGACATCGCTGCTTTTGACGTTACCATCCCTACTGGAAACACGGGACTGCCACCAGGCCCGATCATCAGCCAATTCACCGCTGTAGGTTTGCCGACGAGGATAGAGGCTGGAAGCGTCTGGGTATCGCGAGACACGATTGTGGTGAGAAAGGGAGAGATTATAACAGCTCGACTCGCGAGCGTGTTGTCAAAGCTTGGAATAAAACCGGTGGAGGTTGGTCTCGCCTTGAAGACCGTCTACGACGAGGGCCTAATCCTAATCGAAGAACAACTGCGGCTGGATCTCAGTGAGGTTCGGCGAAGTATCGAGGAAGCTCATGCCTACTCCTTCAATTTGTCGTTAAAAGCGGCCTATCCACTTCCAGAGAATATCATATCCCTCCTTCAGATAGTTCATAATGAAGCCTACAGGCTGGCAATAAATGCGGGCATACTCACCCGCGACACTATAGCCGACCTTCTCAGAAAAGCACATACGGAAATGTTAAGTTTAAGTGCGAGATTAGCTACGGTGAAAGAAGAGACTGTGCCTGCAAGTTCGGTTCAGAAAGGTTGAAAAGGCAGTATAGTAGAAAAGATGGAGGGAAAAGATATGGAATATGTATATGCCGCAATGCTTCTGCACAAGGCTGGACGAGAAATCAACGAAAAAAATCTAACAGACGTGCTTACAGCCGCTGGCGTAAACGCAGATCCTGTCAGATTGAAAGCCCTAGTGGCCTCCCTCGCCGAAGTTGACATTGACGAAGCGATCAAAGCTCCACCGGCATTAATGGCCGCAACATCAGCGCCCACAGCTCCTGCGTCAGCTCCAGAAGAAAAACCAGCAAAAGAAGAGAAGAAAAAGGAAGAAGAAGAGAAAGAGAAGGAAGAAGCTGCACTAGAAGGTCTCGGCGCTCTGTTCGGATGATAGTACAGGAAAACTTATTTCTTCTCGACAGCGTTACTTGTGATCGACAATAACGACTCAGACTCTGAAACGCAACGGGAAGGCGGTTTTTCAAGAAGCTGGTGACGAAACGAATCTACGGCCGCATCAAGAACACACTTGGGCTAAAACTTGTTGAAAATTGATCAATAGTACGAGCTCAAAGTGAATTATAACGTAGAAAGATTTTAATAGAACTTACTTCCATCCACATTTTTGTAAAAGTTGGAGATGCGCAGTGGCCTTTAGTTAACTCCTTTCTCTCTCAGCGAGTTCTGTTATTAGCCAGTTGCGCATTGTCCAACTTTTACGCTGCGCCCTTTATTAATCTATATTTTTTTCATAATTATACCAAATGTAGGGTAGGAAGAGGGGAATTTTTAAGTTACATTATACAACACTTTAAATCCCCATTAAAACTTCTAGTCTTGAAGTCGCTTGGTTTCCATGTCTGTTGGAGGATAGGGGTTGAGACGATTTCCAGAGAGCGAATATCATGTTCCCTTCTTCGACGAGTTTGGATACGTTCGAAAACATTGCCCAGTCTGCGGCGAATACTTTTGGACCCAAAATCGGGATCAGAAAACATGTGAAGAATCAACTCCTGAGGGCTGCGCACCCTTAACTTTTATCAACAGCTCGCCCACGCGTAGACGTTACAGTTTTCAGGAGATGCGAGAAGCTTTTCTCTCTTTTTTCGAGAAACGTGGACACGTAAGGATAAAGTCGTATCCTGTTGTGGCCAGGTGGAGGGACGACCTTTACTTCACTCACGCCAGCATAATCGACTTTCAACCCTACGTTACGAACGGGATAACTCCACCTCCAGCTAACCCCCTCGTCATAAGTCAACCATGCATAAGGTTCGTAGACGTGGATAACGTAGGACCCACCTTCGGTCGACATCTAACAATCTTTGAGATGGGAGGACACCATGCCTTCAACTACCCCGACAAAGAAGTCTACTGGAAAGACCAAACCGTACGATATCATCACGAATTTGTGACAAAAGAGTTGGGAGTAAAGTCTGAGGAGGTCATTTACAAGGAGGACGTTTGGTCAGGCGGAGGAAACGCGGGACCAGACCTTGAAACGGTCATCCGAGGACTGGAGCTTGCCACGCTAGTTTTCATGAATTTTAAAGTAGTTAACGACGAGTTCATTGAACTTCCAATACGAACCGTCGATACTGGATACGGAATCGAAAGATACACTTGGCTGTCGCAAGGTTCCTTGAGCTGCTTCCATGCAGTTTACGGTCCCATTTTAGACAAAGTATTGAAGATGGCTGGCGTAACCAGAGTTGACAACAAACTACTGGCAAGGGTAGCATCACTCTCCGGTGCAATGATATTAAAAAAGACAGCTGATCGAAGCGAGGTTCGAAAAAAGATTGCAGAACAAGTTGGGACAAGCGCTGATGAACTTAGCAAGATATTGCTTCCAGTTGAAAACGCCTTCGCAGTTGTGGATCACGCTAAGTGCCTAGCTTTTATGCTTGCAGAGGGAATCGTACCTTCTAACGTAGGCGAAGGATACTTGACTAGGCTTATGCTTCGCAGAACGTACCGCCTACTTAGAACGCTTCAAATCGAGAAAAAACTTCTAGACATTATCGACATGCAGATTGCTTCTTGGTCACAAGATTTTCCACACCTAAAAGAAATGCGAGACACCATACTAGAAATTCTTTCAGTGGAGCAGGACAAGTTCAAGCAAACCCTCAACAGAGGACGCCTTCTTGTAGAAAGAATAACTCAAGATTTGAAAACGAGAGGCCTCTCTAAAATTCCAACCAAAACGCTGATAGAACTTTATGACTCCCACGGTCTTCCACCAGAGGTAGTTATGGAAACGGCTGAGAGCAAAGGATTTCGGGTGAAGGTGCCCGAAAACTTCTACGCGGAGGTTGCCGAAAGGCATACCCAAGCGCCTCCGCCACGAGAAGTGGAGAAAATAGAAGGTCTAGAGGCCTTAGTTTCAAACCTTCCCGAAACTAGGATGCTCTATTACGAAGACGCGTATCTTAGGGAATTTGAAGCAAGGGTTCTGCGGGTCTTTGACAAAAAATATGTTGTACTTGAAAGAACGGCCTTCTATCCCGAAGGAGGAGGACAACCAGCAGACATCGGCTATCTAAAGTTTGATAAAACTCAGTTGGAGGTTGTAGATGCCCAAAAAATCGGAAACGTCATAGTTCATGTCATAAAGGGTTCAGCGCCCAAAGAAGAAAAAAAAGTAACAGGGTTCATTGACTGGGAACGGCGAAACAGCTTGATGAAACATCACACAGGGACGCATGTTCTCATGGGAGCCGCGAGACGTGTGCTAGGAGAGCATGTTTGGCAGGCCGGAGCCCAAAAAGAGGTGGAGAGGACTAGGCTTGACATCTCCCACTTCCGGCGACTAACGCTGGAGGACATACATGATATTGAAAGGTTGGCAAACCAGGCAATCGCGCAGAATATACCCGTTGAAACGGCCTGGATGCCCAGAGAAAAGGCGGAAAAGCTCTACGGCTTTAGACTCTATCAGGGGGGCGTGGTGCCGGGAAGGGAAATCCGTGTTGTGAAATCTGGAGACTGGGAAGTTGAAGCCTGCGGAGGAACCCACCTCAAAAACACGGGAGAAATAGGGTTCATAAAAGTTGTTCACACCGAAAGAATTCAGGACGGTGTTGAAAGAATCATTTTTAGCGCGGGACTTCCAGCGTTAGAGGCTGCTCAGGAGAACGACAGGTTGCTTTGGGGCCTCTCCGAAGTTCTGAATGCGCCACAAGAAAAACTTGTAAAGACTGCAAAACGTCTCGTAAGAGAGTGGAAAGAAACTCGACGTGAAAAGAAGCGTCTCTTGAAAGAAATCGCTAAGCGGGAGGCTGCAAAGCCAGAAGCGCGCGCAGAATTAAGAGAAACAATTTCTATCAATGGGGTAAACTATATCCTGCAAAAATTCGAGCAAGTCGACGTTGACCGGATGATCAAAACAGCCAGTGAGGTAGTCAAAATGAATCCAAAATTGGTTGTCGTCTTTTATGGAGTAGACAGAAAAACTGCGAGAATTGTGGTGATGGCTGGAAAAGAAGCGGTAAACAGTGGCATAAACTCAACTGAAATCGCCAGAGAGACTGCTTTAGTTCTGGGGGGTGGAGGCAGCGGCAGACCAGACTTTGCTCAAGGAGGCGGGACTTTGGTCAAGGAGATATCAAACGCGTTAGCGAAGGCTGAAGAGATCATAAGAGAACAAGTAAAGAAAAAAGGGAGCTATGTTAGCTCTTAAGGTCCTAGGCAAGGAAAACGGTTGATGTTGATTGTCGAGGACTTTTTTCGCGCGCACATGGTAACTCTAGTCTGTTGTTATGAGCCTTTCTAGAGCGTAAGAGCAGCACAGAACTTGCGCGCGCGCCTATCTCGAGAAAATGATGCATGCAGGGAGCCTAACGAAGCTAGAACAGGCTCCAATTCATCAGCGGGAAGATTTCATTCAAATCGCCCCCAACAGGACGACATAAGATTACTTGTCGAAATGACTATATACAAATCTCAGTAAGATCTCTAAGAGTTAACAGAGCCGAAAAGAGTAACATATTAAAGTAGGTTTGTTCCTTTAGTTGGCGGTGCTAATATGAGGGATCGTTTCCTCAATAGTTGACAAAACACTTAATAGCACATTGCCCAATCCAGAAACCTTTATGGAATTTTTGAAACAGATCGAACGCAAATGGCAGAAAAAATGGAAAGAAGCCAGAATCTTCGAGATTAGTCCAAATCCCAACAAGCCGAAATACTTTGTCACCGTAGCCTATCCGTATCCTAACTCTCCTCAACACATAGGCCACGGCAGAACATACACAATGGCCGACGCACATGCCCGATACATGCGCATGCAAGGGTACAACGTGCTCTTGCCGATGGCTTTCCACTACACCGGAACACCAGTCTTTGCCATGTCGGAGCGTCTAGCCGCCAACGACGAAGAGTTGATAGACACATTTGTGCGAATCTACAAAGTTCCTGAGCGACTGTTGAAAAATTTCCATGACCCCCTCAACATGGCGCGATATTTTCACGAAGAAATCAAGGCTGGAATGAAAGAGATGGGCTATTCCATAGACTGGAGACGAGAATTCACAACCATAGACCCCCAATACAACCGGTTTATCGAATGGCAATTTGAGACACTACGCCAAAAGGGCTACATTTCCCAAGGAAGCCACCCCGTGGGGTGGTGTCCAAACGAAGGAAATCCTGTGGGGCAACATGACACGCAGGACGATGTGGAACCAGAAATCGGAGAGTTCACGCTAATCAAATTCCAATACGGCGAATGGATTTTGCCCGCTGCCACTCTACGTCCAGAAACAATTTTCGGCGTAACCAACATGTGGTTAAATCCAACGGTGGAATACGTAAAGGCGAGAGTAGACAACGAACAGTGGATAGTTAGCAAAGAATCTGTTGAAAAGTTGGGGTATCTAAACCGAAAAGTCGAAGTTGTCGAAACCCTGATGGGAAGCCAACTGGTAGGAAAACATGTTAAGAATCCCGTAACCAACCAAGAAATCCTGATTCTACCAGCCGAATTTGTCGACCCGAAAAACGCAACTGGCGTGGTCATGTCTGTTCCTGGACATGCACCCTACGATTACGTCGCGTTAAAGAACCTCAGCCAGGAAAAAGCACAGCTAAAAGGATTTGGATTAACGCCAGAAATTATCGCAAACATAAAACCGATTTCTATGATCACTGTTTCAGGATATGGTGACTTCCCAGCAGGCGACGTTGTCAAAAAAATGGGAATTGTAAGTCAGCTAGACCCTAAACTAGAAGATGCAACCAAGGAAGTTTATAGACATGAATTTCACACCGGCAAGATGAAGCCTAACACTGGCAAGTATGCGGGTCTTGTCGTTCCTGAAGCCAAAGATAAAGTTAAAGATGACTTGATTGAAGAAAACAAGGCACAGAACATGTACGAGCTCCTGAACAAGCCAGTTTTCTGCAGATGTGGAACCGAGTGTGTCGTCAAAATCTTTGAAGACCAATGGTTCATCGACTACGGAAATGCTGAATGGAAAAAACTGGCGCATGAATGGCTTGATAAAATGCGAATCTTTCCAGAAGAACTACGTGCAGAGTTCAACTATGTAATTGACTGGCTCCATGAGAAAGCATGCGCCAGAAAGTCTGGGCTTGGCACTAGACTACCTTGGGATCCTGAATGGATAATTGAGTCACTGTCAGATTCTGTCATTTACATGGCATACTACACAATAACTCACAGCCTGAAAGAACACAGCATAAGACCCGACCAATTAACCGACGCTGTTTTCAACCACATACTCTTAGGCGTTGGAAACACTAACGAACTGGCAGAAGAAACAGGTTTGGAACCAAGCATTTTGGAGAAAATGCGTGAAGAATTCTCTTACTTCTATCCCTTGGACAGTCGCCACTCAGGACGTGACCTAGTTTCTAACCATCTAACCTTCATGATTTTCAATCACCTCGCCATCTTTCCAGAAGAACTGTGGCCGCGCCAAATAGTGGTCAACGGCAGCGTGTTAATGGAAGGCCAAAAAATGAGCAAATCCTACGGCAACATTATTCCCTTGCGAGAAGCCATCGAGAGGTTTGGAGCAGACCCTCTAAGGTTAACTGTTTTGGCTACAGCAGAACTATTGCAAGATGCTGACTTCAGTCCCACTTTGGCAAAATCCATGCGGGAGAGACTGGAACGTCTCTACCGATTTGCAGTTGAAACCATAAAACTGAAAGCGGGTGAAACTGTAGAGCCTCCAGTCTTGACTACAATCGACAGGTGGATGCTTAGCCAACTGCAAAATCACATAAGAAGGGCAACCGAAGCTATGGACAATCTCGCTGTACGTAAAGCAATCCACGGCACTCTATACGAATTGGAACAAGACTTTCAATGGTACCAACGTCGAATATCGAAAGAAAGAGAAGGCGTTGAAAGAAAAGCAGCGATATCCAAGGTGTTCGGCGAAGTTCTAGACGCTCAAGTAAGAATGCTAACTCCAGCAACTCCACATATATGCGAAGAAATATGGGAAAAAATGGGAAAAGCAAGCTTCATTTCCCTAGCTGAGTGGCCGACACGCGACGAAAAGAAAGTTGACACACAAGCTGAAGAAACTGAAAACCTGATCAAAAACGTATTAGAGGACACTTTCAACATACTTCGAGCAACAAAAATGGTGCCGAAGAAAATCTGTTACTATTCCGCGGCACCCTGGAAGTGGAAAGTCTACCTGACAGCGCTGGAAAAGTCGACTTCCGCCAAAATCACCTTGAACGACTTGATGAAAGAATTGATGAAGAACTCAGATCTTAAGAAGATGGCGGAAAAGCTTGCCAAATTTGCTCGCCAAATCGTGGAAGAAATTAACCGAATGCCCGAAGACAAAAAGCAAAGGCAACTACAGATCGGAGCTGTAGACGAAAATCAGACGCTTGAAGAAGCCGAAACTTTCTTCGGAAAAGAATTCAACGCAAAAGTCAATGCCTACAATGAGAACGATCCTAAGCGCCACGACCCCAAGAGAAAGTCTGAGCTGGCTAGACCATACCGCCCTGCAATCTACATCGAGTAAGTAAGGAAAAACTCGAAACACAAGTTGAATGAAAGATTATATTTAGCTAATTCTAAGATTATGAAGGCTCAGGGCCCGTGGCCTAGTTCGGATAAGGCGTCGGCCTTCTATTGATTGGCGAAGGAGAAAGCCGGAGATCCGGGGTTCAAATCCCCGCGGGCCCGCCACATACGGCAAGCAAGTTCAATCCTCGAGCGCGCGCAAAGAACTAATGTCCGCCTGCACAACAAGCGCATTCCCTCGAGTCCACGATCTTTTTGGGGTTATCGACAGACGGGATTTTTGGAGTTAAGTCTAATCGCTTATTCGTGGATATTTTGAGCTTTTTTATGGTTACGGATGAGTTTTCAAGCATTTCCAGACTCGAATGGTTTTCGAAGCTTTCTAGAGCATACGGAAATTATAAATTGTATAAGTCAAAATACATAGGTTGCACTTTCACTATTTGATTTGTTGATGTGCATAAGAAGTGATTGACATGAGCACACATGCGGAAGATTTGAAACTTCGGTTAATGACAATAGAGTTGCTTCGAACAGCGAAGAAAGAGTACACTTATCGAGAATTGTCCGCAAAAACAGACCTACCAGTGACGGTTTTAAGCAGGTATGCAAAAGGCCATGTTTTACCAAATGCTTCGAGAGCTAGAGAACTCTGGAAGATTTTGACGAAACTCGTTGGTTTAAAGGCTGAACTTCGTAGGAGGATAAAATTCAATGAAGATGGTTACTTCAACAACACTTGGATCGTAGGTGACCACAACATTCTTCAGCAAGCAGCACACTATGCCCTTGCAACTTTTGCTGGAAGGCGAGTAACGAGGGTTCTAACGGCGGCTGTAGATGGCATACCCCTCGCGGCTATGGTTGCAAATTCGTTGGGTGTCGATCTGATAATAGCGAAAAGAAACAAGGAAGTGGGGGTCCCAGCATTCCTAGAAGAAACGTATGTGTTAAGAGACTCAGGTGTAACGATGACGCTGTATATACCGAAAGACGCCTTCAAGAGAAGTGACAGCGTGCTCATAGTGGACGACATGATAAAGACGGGGGAAACCCAAGCGGCTCTGATAAACCTTGTTAAAAAGGCCAAGTCAGAGGTTTCAGGAGTCTACTCTCTCGTCGCTGTAGGAGATGATTGGCAGACCAAAATAAAACTTCCCAAGGGAAGCCCGGTTGAAGTTGTGACCAAAATCACCCCCAAGCGATGACTAGACAGTACCGTGCATGCATGCAAGTATGCATTGTGTACAATTTTTGCACGCGCACAAGGAGAAGGCACTCATAATCAGGAAAAAGTGGCGAGTTAATTTGGGTGTTGATGCTAGCCTTTCAAAGTTGCAAAGTTACTCTAGGGAGCTCGGCTTAGACCTGACCAAGTCAGAGGACAGGTTCAAGTGGTTTTTGGCCTCGATATTGTTTGCCAAAAGGATCTCGGCCGAGGTCGCCAAGAAAACCTATCGCCGATTTGAGAAGGAACAATTGAATACGCCAGAAAGAATACTGGCAGCTGGATGGGACAGATTGGTTGAGTTGCTGGATTCGGGAGGCTACGTAAGATACGACTTCTCCACGGCCTCAAACCTTTTGAAGATTATGGAAGATCTCAAAGAGAGGTATGGAGATCTGGAAGAACTTCACAGGGAATCCGGCAGCCCTATAGACTTGGAGAGGCGATTACGAGAGTTCAAAGGCGTTGGTCCAATGGGCGTTAATATCTTCCTAAGGGAGTTAAGAGGAATCTGGAAGAAAGCCAAGCCAAAGCCGTCCAAGATGGCTATCAAAATCGGTCAACGAATAGGCTTAGAGGATTTAGAGTCATATGAATCAGTCCTCGTAAGGCTGAACCTAGAATACTGCAAGAAACACAAATGTAAGGAGTGCCCTAGTCAACGTTACTGCAAGGAGAGGAATAGCATCCAGTGGAATGCGCGCGCGCGCAATAAAATTCATTAAACGACGACAGTCGAAATGGCGGTGTGAAGACGTGAGAACCATAGAGTGGAAAGATGGCGTAGTCGTCACGATAGATCAGACAAGGCTGCCTAATGAACTCGTGTTTTTGAAGATGAAGGAATGCAACGATGTAGCATCTGCAATTGAGAACATGAAGTTGCGGGGGGCTCCCCTCATAGGCGTGGCAGCAGCTTACGGGTTAGCCCTTACGGCCTTCCATTCCAAGGCCAAGATGAGAGAGGATTTGATGAAGGAAATCGAAGAGTCAGCCCAGATTTTGAGGAAAACAAGACCAACCGCCGTGAATCTTTTCTGGGCAATCGACCGAATCATTGAGAAGGCCCAGGAAGCTTCAGGAGATGCAGAAGCCGTGGCTGAAACTATAATAGAGGAGGCTGAGAGAATGGCAGACGCGGACGTTGAAGTCAACCGCAGAATAGGTGAACATGGATCGAAGCTTATCGAAGATGGGGATGTTGTCCTCACCCACTGCAACGCAGGTAGCTTGGCCACCGTTGACTATGGCACTGCGCTAGGGGTCATAAGGGCTGCGTGGAATCAGGGGAAACAGATCAAAGTAATAGCCACTGAAACAAGGCCGAAACTACAGGGGGCCAGACTTACGGCCTATGAGCTGAAGCGAGATTGCATTCCGGTAAAGTTGATCGCGGATAGCACGGTAGGCTATGTCATGCATAGGCAACTGGTAGACAAGGTCGTGGTTGGAGCAGATAGGATAGTTCGTGACGCGGTTGTGAACAAGATAGGCACCTATAGCATCGCGGTGTTAGCGCATGAGCATGGTATTCCATTCTATGTGGCTGCTCCCATTTCAACTATGGACTTAAGTCACAACTCAGGAGATGTCGTTATTGAAGAGAGGACCCCCAAAGAGGTTACGCATTTTCGCTCCGAAAGAATCGCACCAAAAGGCATTGAAGCAATCAACCCAGCCTTCGATGTCACTCCCATGAAATATGTAAGCGCCATAATAACAGAAACAGGCGTCTACTCTTCGGCGGCTCTAAAAAAACCACACACAGGTTCAGGAAAGCAAGCTCATGATGTTCAATTTCCTTCTGTTTCTCCTTTCTATTAACCTCTTGTTGATTACATCTTTCATTGACCCAACGCAAACCACAACTACATCCACGCGAACAGACTTGGCGAAACGACATCAATATCTGCGAGCGGTCCATGACGAAGGTCGATTTGAAAGACTTTGGGCTATTCAACTGAGAGTTTAAATTTCAAAAATGCACATAGCCTTAGTAAGTGGAACTTGAAGGTTGTGGCTTTGGGACGGTCGAAACCTAAGGATGAGGAAAGTCGCGTTCCCGAATTGAAGATAAAGGCTTCGCTGAGAGAAAACGACGTTCTTGTTTCCTCACCAGAAGGAGTTGAAGGACTTTCCTCGCGGGGCTATGGTGTTCCCAAAGACAATAAGTTAGCCCTCACCTTCTACGAGGCCTTGTTTCTCCTCGGCAAAGAAATCATAGAAGTCGAAGGCGAAAAAACTGGGGAAAAAATGGCCTTTCAAGACCTCCTCAAACGCTTTCAATCGATTGACGAGAATGCTTGGGTTAGGTACCTGATCTATCGAGACTTGAGGAGCCGAGGCTACGTGGCGAGGGAGGGCTTCGGTCTCGGTATAGATTTTCGTGTTTACGATAGGGGAGAGTATGGGAAGGAAACAGCCAACTACCTCATATTTGGCATCCAAGAAGGCCAGCCAGTTTCGGTGGAAGAGTTGGCGCGAACACTACGGTATGTTCAGAGCCTAAAGAAGAACCTGGTCCTTGCGGTTATAAATAGAAGGGGAGAAATCGTTTACTATTCACTTTCGCAACTTACCCTAAAATAGAGAGCATGGTGGATACAGTGAAAGCATACAGAACTGTTCGGGGAATGAGGGACTTTCTGCCCAAAGACGCTGAAACGATGAGACAAGTTGAAAAGTTTTCGAGAGAAGTTGGGCAACTCTACGGCTACGAAGAGATCATTACCCCAGTCGTCGAATCCCACAACCTCCTGGCAGCAAAAGCTGGCGAGGAAATTCGAGAGCGCATGTACACCTTCAAAGACTTGGGTGGCAGAAAGGTGGCTCTACGACCGGAGTTCACAGCCTCTGTAGCCAGGTTGGTGGCTACAAAACTGAGGAACAAACCCAAGCCCCTGAGACTCTTTTCCGTGGGAAGTCTCTATCGTTATGATGAACCTCAGTATGGACGATTTCGAGAGTTTTGGCAAGCCAACTATGAACTTTTTGGCTCCACGCGGCCAGAAGCAGACGCGGAAATCCTCATGCTCACTAAAGACTTGCTCCTGAACCTGGGGCTTCGCAACTGCCGCTTCAAGATCGGACACATGGGAATCCTCAGGGGAATCCTGAGTCAGGAGAATCTAGATGAAAGGCAGCAGAACCGCATCATGCAGTTGCTGGACAAGAAACGCTGGGAAGAGGCTCTCAACGTCGCCCGAAGCGCAGGTGCCTCACCAAGATGTCTAAAGATTTTGAAAAAGGTTTTTGAAACAAAGGGGAAAGACGCCTTTCAGGTTCTTGGAAGAGCGGAAGACGATGTTCAAGATTATGAAGAGGCCGTCGCCGCAGTGGAAAATCTGCGGGAAATTCTTGAGTTGGCAAGAGAAGGTGGAGTCAAGCTTGAAGTGATTATAGAACCAGGTTTCGCGAGAGGACTTGAATACTACACGGGGATGGTGTTCGAGCCTTATGTTCCGGAAATTGAAACGGCTCTGGGCGGAGGAGGCCGATACGACAAGCTGATCGAACTGTTTGGGGGGCAACCTATCCCCGCCGTGGGAGTTGCCCAAGGAGTTGATCGAATCGTGCTAGCCATGAAAACACAAGGCGTTGCTCCAAAGATTGTGAAGGAAAAAGTTGTCGTCATCCCTGTGGGTGAGGAATATGTGGCGAAGGCCATGAAGTTGTCATCGATGTTAAGGAGCGCCAAGTTGCCAGTGGAAGTTGAGGTTATGGGACGCGCCGTCTCAAAGACTTTATCAGACGCCGACAGAAGAGCAGTTGCCTATGCTGTAGTCGTTGGTCCAGAGGAACTCAAAGAAGAGAAGGTGGTTTTGCGGGATATGAAAAAGAGAAAACAAAGAGTGGTTGAGATAAAAAACCTTTGTGAAGCAATCTTAGGGAGCCTGAGGTAGCTTCTTCCACCGTGGTTCAACTCTTTTTGCGATGGCTCTAAACACTTTATAGAACCCGATAATCATGACTGCGAGCCATCCAAGAATCCCCAAGATTATGAGGGTAAATTCAATCAGAGCGAATGTCGGTGGCAAACTAGGAGATAATTCTGAGACGAATTGCAGTCCCCCTAGTTCGGTAGAGTCGAAGAACCATAAGTAGTGGTTGAAAAACCAGTGTAGAAGTATTGGAGCCTGAATACCATAGAGCAAGTATATTAAGCCCATGGCCAAGCCGACCGCAGAAGCCGAACTGATTTTTCCAACATCCCAACTACCCCCTAGAAAGTGAGCCAACCCAAAAACAATTGACGTAGAGAATACAATTAACCATTCAGGAAAACTGATTCCGCCTCTGACACCAAGGGCGCGCACCCTCCTCGCGCCAACCATCTTCTTAGCTTCATCTGGAAACAGAGGAGTTACGAGGAACAGTTTCAGACGTTGCCCCCAAGTAAGTGTCACCGCGTTCTTTCTGCCGACCCAGAAGAGGTAGAGGATGAGGAATGCGCCGATTGGGATTAGTCGAAAGCCCACTTCCTCAAATAATGAGGACCAAGATAACAAGAAAAGGACTCGGAAAGGGTTTTCTGGCAAAGAGGGCTCGCCTGTCGGT
Source organism: uncultured Candidatus Bathyarchaeia archaeon (assembly GCA_964347145.1). Taxonomy (GTDB): domain Archaea; phylum Thermoproteota; class Bathyarchaeia; order Bathyarchaeales; family Bathyarchaeaceae; genus CAYFXU01. The sequence goes on along the minus strand of CAYFXU010000009.1, from coordinate 12,845 downwards.
AGACCGCTTGCTTCTTGGAGGCTTTGTATAAAGATGACGGCCATTAGCGTCATGCTACTTATTATGGGCATGGCGAACAAGCAGTTGTTAAGAAGTTTTTTCATGGGACGAGAATAACTCTTCGTGATTACTTCGTTGAGGCTTTCCCTGAATTTCCAAGCCGCGGCAAGGCAGATAGCAAAGACGCCCCAAAGAAGCAGGAAAAATAGGCCGACGTTAAGCCAAACGGGAACGCCGAAACCAACAATTGTGAATAGCCAGATTGGAAGTCCTTGTTCATAGAGCACACTGCTGTTTAATCCTTCTGGTGTGAAGAAAAATAGCGTGGGTCCCAAAAATGTCGCCAAGAAATATGAAGAAACAATAAGGAGAACGGTGACGATCAGAACAGTCAGGAAGGTTAATTTGGCAAGTTTTTTCAGTTCAATTAGAGCCATCGGGAAGAAACCACACACGTCTATTACATGTCCGTGATAATTAATCTTAGTTTCACTTGCGAGTGGTTTCCGTATTTGGGGTTCCAAGAGGGTTATGCTCTAAGAAAACCTTTGAGGGAATCCTTGATGGACTTGAGAAACGTGTGCTGAATCTTTTCAGGTTCCTCCAAGTCTTCAAGCTGGGCAATTCTGAAATAAGCAGGCGGATGGGGGTCAAACCTAAGCCATTCAGACCTGCGGTAACCTCGAAAAGCGGGCTCCCTCTTGTACAGGGGAAAAAGTCTTTTGAAGGCGATTTTTCTCAAGGCTTCCGCCATTACCTTTGGTTGCCCGATCATTTTGGCAGAGTCTAGGTCAGCTCTGCTTTCTAAGAACTTTCCGAAGAAGTAGATAAGCCCTATTGCCGCCAAGAAATAGATCCAGAAGGATATGAAGCCGAAGAAGAATAGGTATGGCAGGAACACGTAGAAGCGTAACAGAAACTCCATGCTGGATAGGGAGGACATAACCAATGGATCGTGGGCCTTTAGATGGCTCAGTTCATGGCCGATTACGCTGGACAATTCGTCTTCTTCAAGCTGCGTCAATATTCCGGTTGTAACCATGATTGTACCCAAACCGGGGCTTGGACCAGCGGCTGCGGCGTTGGGAATTATGGAATTCGTCACGACAATTTTTGGCATGGAAAGGCGAAACTTATCAGCTGCTTTCTTCACGATTTGAAAAAGGTTGACCCTCTTAACGGAAAGATTCTGTGGCTCACATTCTATTCCATAAGCCGAGAATATTCCACTGGCGTTTTTGCAGTCAATTGGCTTACCAACAGCGATTGAAGTCTCGTGTATTTTCTTTCGAATTTCCGAGATTTTCTGGGCGTATTCTTTTCGAAACTTTTTGAACTTTTCTGGAGAAAAATTGTATTGCAAAAGGAGGATTTCTTGTCGATCTTCTGTGATTTTCCAGTGGGCGCCTCTTGCCACAAGCTTTCCCGAGAAAATTGATAGTGCAAACGCAAGACCAACGAAAACCAGGGGTCCATACTCGCCAAAAATCCAGAAAAACAGGAAGGTAATTGCCATTAAGGCGACGTAAAGTGGCAGCATGGATTCTGTGAAGATTCTTCCAAGCACTCCGCTTCTTTCACTTTCAGAAACCGCTTTTTCCCATGGCATAAAAGCAAGGTACAAGGTGGTCTTGCGGATTTCCTCCTCAAACAATTGGACTGTGAGAAAAAGGTCCTCGTAGAGTTGATTCAAAAAGGATTTTGAGATGCCAGAATCGCTGAGTATCATCGTTACTCTTATCGGAATGCCTGCATGAACCGTAACATCCACATGCTGATTTGTCTTTGGAACCAAGACTCTGTAGGAAAGATGGTGTTCGTCGTTTTCTGTGATGAGGCGTATGTTTCTGAAGGCTCGATATTTTTCGTGTTCAAGTAGGTAGTGGCGTCTCAAATATTCTGGGAGAAATTTCAAGTTTCCGGGGGAAAGCTCGGTATCAATGTTGTAGCGTAACTCAGTTTCCTTTGTACCTGTTTCTTGCAAACCAACCCCCTCAGACTGATGTGCAGGGAAGAATTTTAAAGTTTCAACTCTCATAAGATATTCGGTTCGGACCTTTGTGTGGGTGAAAGACGTATGAGTGTCTCAGATTTTATCGTAAAGTTTTTTGACAAGAAGTACGAGAGACTTTCTTTGGAGGAGTTGTGTAGGGCACCGGTCTCAGCAATAAGTGGAATCAGTGAATCGGACGCCGCTGATTTAAAAAAGGCTTTTGGAATCGACACGGTAGAAGAGTTGGCCACAAACAAATACGTGTTACTGTCTCAGGGAGTCAACTGCTTTTCAAAATCTTCAGGGGCAATACTGGACAAGAAGTTCGAATCGTCTGAGTTCGAAGGGTTAAGGATGAAGCCGGTGTCAGCCATTTCTGGCATCTCCGAAAGTGACGCTGTCCTCCTCAAGAAGGCCTTTGGAATAGAGACTGTCCAAGAACTGGCAGAGAACAAGTACGTGATTATCGCCCAGTTCATAACAGCAGTAACGTCTTTAGCGAAAATTCTGGGCCTTTCACTTTAAAAATCGCGATTGAATCGCCAAGGCATCCAGCCGCGCGCGCGCCTCAGCACATCGTCTATTTTCCTCCTCTTTTGCACTCGAAGACTAAACATTGAACTTTAGTTACATTTTAGGGTTTTATCTTTGCAAAATGTCTCATTCTGGTCAATTCAGATTCTGAATTCATACCCGTTAAATACATGCTTGAAGGACAAATTTTGGCGTGATACGTTTGAGCATGCGTGTTCCAACTGGAATCAACGGTTTAGACACCTTGATCGAGGGAGGGTTCCTCAGGGGCGACGTTATTCTTGTAGCCGGCGGAACGGGCAGCGGTAAGACCATCTTCTCTACCGAATTCATTTACAACGGTGCAACCCAGTATGGCGAAAAGGGTGTGTACGCAACATTTGAAGAGGATGCAAAGACCTTGAAGCGGAACATGCTTAGATTTGGCTTCGATCTTGAAAAACTGGAATTAAAAGGTGACATAAAAGTCATTGACCTCGAAACTTTGAAGGGAGGAGGATTAAGCGCCAACGTCGAACACATTTTAGGCTCCTTGAATCAGATAGGTGGGAAAAGGCTAGTGATAGACTCGTTGACAGCATTCCTGTCGGCTTGTACAGAGAATCTGGAGTATCGAATGCTGATGCACCTCATCTACAGGATGCTGAAGACGCACGGCTACACAACGATTATGACATGCAGCGTGCCTAAAGGAGCCAAAAACCTTGGGCTCGGGATCGAAGAGTTCATAGCGGACTCTGTGATATTTCTTGAAAATTCAATCGATAACTTAGAGTTAAAGACGAGGTTCTTGATACAAAAGATGCGTGGAACCGATCACAGCAGGAAATATCACAACGTCATCATAACTGAGAAGGGTCTACAGGTCGTGCCTTTCACGATAACGTAAGTGATACCCTATGGCTTTTCTAACAGTCTCTCAGGCGACGATGGTCCTAGTCGCGGCTTATATAGGAATGGTGGTTGGGGGATAGCTGATGGCAGACGCAGGTACAGTTTATGTTCTTGGGGGAATCGCCACTGTTTTCCTTGTCATGTGTGCTCACCTTTATCGAAGATATGCCAAAACTGAGGATGAACCGAGCCTTTATTTTTGCATCACTTGTCTTCTTTGGGCTTTAGCAGCGATTTTTGGCATCTTAATAGCCCTTGCAACCAGTCTCTACTATACGTCATTGACTGTGCTCTTTTATCGGGCTTCAACTACATCAGGTATATTGGCCTACTTGTTCGGCGTCTTCTTTGCTGTTGCCCTGACTAAATCTGCTGGAAAGCGTGGCATTTGGGTATCATCGATAGCATTTTTCGTAATAACGTTTGTTGTTTGGAGTGTTCATCCTGCCGTAGAGGGCATTGTTGGTGGAACCACGGAATTTACGTTAACAAGTCTGTATAAGGCGCCATATGGGCTGCCGCTCATTGAGACCATAATTGTGTTGATGGGCGTGTTGGCGTCTTTTCCAATTTATCTGTTTCTCCATGGGGCCAGGGTTACGGAAGACAGAGGCGTTAAAATGAAATCTTATCTGATGAGTATTGGTATGGTTGTTGCGTCCGGTGCCTACTCAATTGAGGTAACCGGTGCGATCCCGCACACATACATGCCAATATATAGGCCAATGATATTTGTTGGAGCTTTTGTAATGTATTTCAGTTTTATGACGCCAAGATGGATTGAGAAGAAATTTGTTGGATCTCCGCGCATAAGTGAGAAGCTGGTTAGGTCCTTTATTGAAGAGTTTTTTGTGCATGAGATTGCATCAAGTACAAGAGTAATGCAGCATTCATTTTCGAAAACTTTTGGACTGAACCATCAGCAGATGGCAGATAGGAGGATCCTCTTGGAGTTTGACCCAGCGTCAAATTATGAAAAAGCTATACACGATTTTGCTAGTGAAGCCTTGGCCAACCTTGAGCCAGTAGTCATATTCTCGAGAAGAGGCAGCACAATACATTCGTCTCTGCGAAATCAGAAAGCTGTGAAGTTTTTCTGTTTAACGCAGCAGGTTTCGGTTCCAAAAGAGTTTTCCGAAAACGAGATTCTCTTGCCGTCGAATGACATCTCTCTCATGCTTGACGTTTTCGACAAAACGTTGAAGGCGCATCGTGAAGGTATCGTTAACGTGGTTTTTGACAGCTTGTCCGACCTAATCTTGTCCGTAGGTTTCGAGAAGACGTATCGCTTCGTGAGGTATGCGGTTGAAATGCTAGCTTCTCCGAAGACCACAGTTCTGTTTCTGCTAAACCAGAATGCCCACGATTCCAAGGTCACGTCCAGCATGAGAGGCTTGTTCAGCGACCAGATGTCTATCGGAAAAGAGGGGATACAAACCGTTAAATTGTCTAAAGTAGAGGTTCGTAAGATAGAAACCCAAAAAAGAGGTGTTGGTGATGGGAGAAAGAGTGAGGGATTTTGAAAAGCTTTTCATCGAGGCCGTAGATGAAGGATTACAGACGTTAGGGGAAAGTGGCAAACACATGATTTTCTTTCACCTCGAAAAGAGTTATTCAGTTAAGAGACATGAAATCCCGAAAAGGCCGGAAGCCTTCGCCAAGGGTTTGGAGAAGATATTTGGTGCGGGCGCCTCAGTGCTCGAGAGGCTTATAATGAGGAGCCTGTGCTCAAAACTGGGACTAGAATACGAAGACTTGGAGGATCGTCCTTTCGCGGACTATGTGAAGCACGTGAAGGAAGCGGATGATACAAAAGAGGCAAGAGAAGACGACAGACGCAGTGGCTCCTCCTCAGATAAGAGATCGCAAGGAGTGAGATCTTTCCAACAATCTGGTGTGCGATGCGTGCAAATGGAAAATTCTTTTCATTTCTGTCAATGAATAAAAGAGCGAGCATGTGCAACAAATTTTTTGTAGGTCTTTTTCCAATTTAACTGTGTGACTCATTTTTTTCTGGCCTCGTGTTCTGTGGGAGAGGAGGTTCGGAGAACCTTGAGTCGCCATCTGCGCGTGTGCGCATACACCTGAAAATTTGGGGCTGACTCGGTTCCGGCCCGGATGGGAGCCTCCTCTTTCCACAGGGCAGCAGTAGACTTTCCGGTTACTGTACGCGGCTTTCTTTGCTTGACCTGATGATGTTCTGAGAAGAGTTGCTTGGGTCTGTGAGATTTTTCTGTGGAGAAACCTTGTTTCAAAGCTTTATTTGTTATGTGTGTCGCGCGCGACTTGGGATCTTTGCAAAACTTTAAATATGGAGATATAGCCATACATAATATTTTGCCTTGAAATAAATTGCATTTGGAGCTCTTTTGATGGAGAAAAAGATTCAATTGAAGTTGGATTCTTCCCGGGAGATTCGAAGAAGGGGTGAGATAGACATCATGGCGAGCATTTTGAACGAGGCACATAGGGGCGCAAGGAAGACTCACATCATGTACAGATGTAACCTCAGTTACAGGCAGCTTGAGGCTTATTTGAAACTTCTTTTGCGTATGGGGTTCTTGGCGCCCCACTCGGAGAGAGGCAGCAGCAAGCTAGATCGTTTTAAGAGTACGGCGAAGGGGCTCCAGTTCGTGGACGCTTACCGTACCGTCAGAGCGCTTATGACTTAGGGCTTCTTCCCTTTCGACGCGTTGAATTTCGTCGATGAACTTGAGGGTTAGGGGAGAGAGTTTCGCTTTTCGTTCGTTGTCGTTCACCTGAATGAAGCCGTATTCCCGTAGGAAGCTGACGGCTATTTTCACTTGAGATTGGGGTGATGAACACTTTTCTGTGATTTCTGTTAGGCTGTGCCATTTCCCGTCTTTGAATGAACACAATACTTCGTCAATCGTTGACAATATGGTTTCCTCGAGGGTGACGGATTTGTTGGTAGAGGACATAAATAGCTTGTGAATTTGCGTTTCATAACATGTGTTGACAGTTTCTAGAGGAAATATGGGATATTTTATAGAACTTAAGTACATAAGATAAGTATAGAAGAAAAGCCGAGAAGTTCCATCCTTGTCTATTTATATGGGGAGACAGTGACGAGCCGTTATGGCGTTCCAGAAAGTGAGCGTGCGGGGTGTGGGGTGCGCGCATGCGGCGCGAGAATAAAGCTTAAATTGAGGTTTAATTAAATATAA
>CAYFXU010000009.1:0-6136 GCA_964347145.1 uncultured Candidatus Bathyarchaeia archaeon | reverse complement strand
GGTGCGCGCATGCGGCGCGAGAATAAAGCTTAAATTGAGGTTTAATTAAATATAATTAGTCCTACCGCATGGCTAGGGGAAGACTCGATGAATCAGAAATCGAAAATGGGATCTGAACGAAAGAAGTTTACAACTGTTTCGATACCTACACCTTTGTTCAAGAAGGTGGAGGAACGAATAAGAGGAACAGGATTCACTTCCGTTTCCAGCTACGTGACGTATGTGTTGAGAGAAATAGTGGCTGAAGAGGAAGAACCTGAAGAGCCCTTCACTAAAGAGGATGAGGAGAGAGTGAAAGCCAGATTGAGAGCACTAGGTTACATCGATTAAGAGGAGGCAGAATTCATGTATGACTATCTTGTAGACCTTGAGAAAAAGAGCATATCTGTCATGAGAGAAGCCAGAGCTCAATTCAAAAAACTTGCTGTCCTTTGGAGCACAGGAAAAGACTCCACCACGACCCTCTGGCTGTGCAAGAAAGCCTTCTATGGAAAGATTCCCTTTCCCGTAATCCACATCGACACCGGCTACAAGTTTCCGCAGATCTACGAATTCAGAGACAAAATCGCTAAAGAATGGGACCTCAACCTAATCGTAGCCCAAAACAAGGTGGCCCTCAGCGAAGGGATGTCTCCAAAGAAAGGAAGACTAGACTGTTGTACGCTGTTGAAAACAGAAGCTCTGAAGGATCTGCTCAGAAAGGAAGAGTTTGATGCTCTTGTTCTTTCAATCAGAAGAGACGAGCATGGAATCAGAGCCAAAGAAAGGTATTACTCTCCTCGAGACGAAGAGTTCAAATGGAACTATGCGGATCAGCCAGCAGAACTATGGGATCTGTACGTAAAACCCTCCGAAGACTTTTCCCACATGAGAATTCACCCAATTCTGCACTGGACCGAAGTAGACGTTTGGCACTATGTCAAACAAGAAAAACTGCCCATGAACCCCCTGTACCTCGCAAAAAACGGAAAAAGATATCGAAGCTTGGGATGCATGCCCTGTACGGTTCCCATACCTTCAGAGGCAAGCACAATAGACGAGATTGTTCAAGAGCTCGAAACAACAACCACTCCCGAAAGGGCGGGAAGATCCCAAGACAAAGAAAAAGCCTACATGATGCAGAAATTGCGCGCCTTAGGCTACATGTAGACAGGTGTCCAGCAGTGATTATTCTCGCCCTCGATGCCCTAGATCTAAACATGATCAGGAATTTCAAGTGCAAAAATCTAGAGCAAAAAGAATACGGGCAAACCGACATTTCAGATTTCAACGAGGCAAGGACAATAGTCCTTTGGGCATCTTTCCTCACGGGCAAGAACATGGAATCGAGAGTGCCATTAGAGACTCAATGGGAATTCAAGCTAGATCCCGAAGAAACCTTTCTAAAGTTCTGTGGCTCGCACAAGGCAATAGACGTACCCTCACTCTCCTTCAAACAAGAAAACCACGCAGAAGAAAGAAAACTTCTCAAAGAATACTTTGACGACAACACCACAACTGAGGAATATGACGCTGCTGTTTGGAAGTTCCATGAGGAAAACAAGAAAGAATTCTTCGATTCCGTGGGCAAGTTCGATCTGGTGATGGGCTACTTCAATCTTGCAGATTCTATTGGCCATCTGAGTTTCGGGATCTCCGAAAAAATGAGAAGCGTATATCACGAGCTTGAAGGATTGGCCGAAGAAACGAAAGACTCAGATGATTTTATTCTAGTCATATCGGATCACGGGATGAAACCCATAGGAAGATACGGCGATCACACAAAGAATGGCTTCTACTCTGCCAACCGTAAACTCGGGCTTAAACTTCCAAAAATAACTGATTTCTACAACCTAATGAGGCCCAAGAAATGAGTCTCCCCAAAATTAACCTAGTAGTCGTAGGCCATAAGGACCATGGAAAATCCACCCTAATAGGGAGGCTACTCTACGATTCCAAAGCGATCACGCCACAGAAGCTGCAGGAAATCAAAAATGAACTTAAGGAATCAGGAAAAGAATTTGAATTCGCCTTCTTGTTAGACAGTCTGGAAGAAGAAAGGAGAGGCGGTTTGTCCATAGACATAATTCAAACGCCATTTAGATCAAAAAAATACTTCTACACAATAATAGACTGTCCAGGCCATAGAGAGTTCATACAGAAGATGCTGACGGGAGCGTCACAAGCCGATGCTGCCGTGCTAGTTGTTTCCGCAAAGGAAGGAATCCAAGACCAAACCAGACAGCACGCGTTTCTGGTCAAGACTCTCGGCATCGATCAACTGGCGGTTGCAATCAACAAGATGGACGAAACAGCCTACGAAAAGGGCAGGTATGAAGAAACATGCAAAGAATTGAGGAAGGTTCTAGATTCTCTGGGATACAAGGGGACGCCGATGATACCGATATCTGCATTCACGGGAGACAACGTTTTCACCAAATCGAAGAAAATGCGGTGGTACACAGGCTTAACTCTTATTGAGACTTTAGACGAGACAATACGCCCCTCTGCTCTTCCGGTGAACAAGCCTCTGAGAGGCTTCGTCCAAGACATCTATCGGCACGAGGACGAGGAAATCGTCGTCTGCAAGGTTGAGGCAGGAGTTTTAGAGACAGGTAAGGTGATATGTTTTAGCCCTTCCGGGAAGCAGGGACTGCTGAAGTCAATAGAGGTTTTCGGCACGAATGTTACAAGAGCGGAGCCTGGAGACTCAGTTGGCCTGGTTGTGGACGGAACCAGCAAGATCGAGAGGGGTGAAGTTGTGAGCTATCCAGAGAATAAGCCAAGAAACGTAGGAAATTTTGTTGCAGAGATAATTCTTTTTTCAGGCATCCAAGTAAGAAATGGTGACACACTTACGATTCGCTGTGGAACGGCAGAAAAGAAATGTAGGGTGCAGAAGATTTTGAATGAGCTTGACCCAATCAACCTCACTGTGCGCACAGAATTTCCAGGATTTCTAAAGCAAGAAGGTGTCGGCCAGGTAGTGTTCTTTCCACTTGAGCCTCTCTGCGTAGAAAAATACTCAGAATCTCCTCCGCTGGGAAGATTTGTTGTCGAGGGAAAGAAGGGAACGGCAGGTGTTGGACTTGTACTTGAGGTTCAGTAGATTCGCGTGCACAAGATTTGCGTGCGCGGAGGATCTTGCCTGCACATAACAAGAAACTTTTTTTAAACCTTATCGTGACAGCGCGGCAACGTGATTTTCAACGTGCAGACCTTTTTTCTATGAGGATTTTTCCGTCTTTCATCGCGATCCACCTCAAGATGTCGCCGTCTTTGACCTTCAAAAGTTTGAATATCTTGGAGGGGACAGTCGTTCTGTGTCTATACTTTCTGACTGTGACCTTCGTTTCCTCTATGTAGAGCACGTCTTCTAGCATTTTGACCCCCAGGTTAGTTGTCGTTTGCCCATAAATATTTTGACACTCTGCCAAAAGCTTGAGCACATCGTGCCCGAGCATCGACGATCAGAATATTTTGGTATGTTACCAAAATCTTATATAGCAGGAACGCGTATAGTTTGGTATACTACCAATATATAACCAATAGGCATTTGGGATGAAATTTGTTATGTGGGGCGATTTCATAGCTCTTGTGGTTGCGGGGCTTGCGTGTGGATTTGTTGATTCTAGTTTAGGAATGGGTTATGGGGTCACATCAGCTAGTGTTCTTGTGTCGTTTGGCATTGCTCCGGCAGTTGCAAGCGCCTCCGTTCACACGGCTGAAGCCTTCGTAGACGTGGTTTCAGGAGCTTCTCACTTCAAATTCGGTAACGTGAGACGGGATCTGCTTGTGCCTTTGCTTATCTGCGGAACGATCGGGGCAGTTCTGGGAGCGGTGGGATTGTCGTTTCTTGCGCTGTCGGCAGCGAAACCGATCGTCGCTTTGGTTCTCCTGTGTATGGGGCTGGTGATTTCTGTTAAGTTCCTTTTCCGATGGAAGAAGGGTCGAGGGTCGTCGTCCTCATCTTCTGGCTCTTCGTCAAAAGAGGTGAACTATTCAAGGGGGAAAATCGCTGCACTTGGGTTTGTGGCCGGATTTGTAGACGCTTCGGGAGGCGGCGGGTGGGGTCCAATCTTGACGCCGGCTTTCGTGGCTACGGGTTCGAATCCCAAGAAGGCTGTGGGAACGGTGGAGTTCACTGAGCCTATCGTCTCTTTTGCCACGGTCATAACTTTCGGGCTGATCATAGGGTTCGAGAGTTTTCTGTGGAACATTGTGTTTCCGATACTTTTGGGGGGAATTATTCTGACTCCAATCGCGGCTTACGTGTGTTCTAAGACGCCTAGAAGACTGTTGGGAATACTTGTTGGCTTGTGGGTTGCGGTCTTGAACCTTCGAACGTTGATATTGTTACTCTTGTGAGCGCGGATGTTATAGAGGTTAGTTCTAGAAGAAAAATCTAGATAATAGATCCAGAAGACGCGTAAAGAAGTTCTTACCTTGTATACTTATATGGGAAGATTGCGGAAAATCGTTGTGGCGTTCGAGCGTTTACAAAGGCGTTCGTGGACGTCTTTGCTAGGAGCTAGTGAACGCTTCTTAGGGACACTGAGATGAGAAGAGGATAAAGTGATGTTCGTGATTCTCGTCCGCTTCCTTCAGGGAGGGACTGCATAGTGGAAACGTCGAACCTGAAAGAGTTCGTTGACGATTTGAGGGTGCAGTGGAAACAGTTGTGGCGGAGTCGAATAGACGACAAGATAAGAGCTGAAGGAATTGCTGACCAGGACTATTCAAGGTTGTTTGTTGAGCAAGGAACCGTGATAGTGGCCACGAGAGACTACAAGCCGCCGGACTTCGTTGAGATCCTGCGAAAGCACATTTCGTCTGGAGCGGAGAAGGTGATTCCTCCTGCTCCGGCCGTCGGCGGCTGGGGAAAGTTCATGAGAAGCGTGAGAGGCAAGCAGAGAGGTCGTACCAGGAGACGGGCTCCACCGGAGCCAGATAGAAAGAAGGATCAGCAGCGCAAGAAGGGCGGAAGAGGCTGGCTTCATATTAGAACGAAGTGAGAAGTCCTTTCTCTGTGTCTAGCGCGCGCTGGTGCGCGGGCTGTTTGTGTAGATTCGTGAGTGTCTGTCTTCTTTAGCGGTTTTTGGTTGAGTGGTTCGTAGGCTTCTATGGGAAGGATCGTGGATGGGTAAGTACAGAGGTAGGTTGCAGATCATAGCGGACATCCTAACTGTGGTTAAGGATGGCGCTAAAAAGACTCGTGTTATGTATCAAGCTAATCTGAGTTATACGCTTCTGACGCGGTATCTAGGTGAAGTTTTGGAGGCCGGTCTGGTCAGTTATGATGAGGGGGATTGTTACAGGCTTACGAGTATGGGGGAGAGCTTTCTTGGCAGATTCAATGAATACTCGAAGCGTTGCGACCGGGTTGAGGAGCAGCTGAATAACGTTAAGGACGCGAAAACGGTGTTGGAAGGCATGATAGGTGACAATCCGAGGAAGCGTTCAAAAGGGCGAGGGCGAAAGAAAAGGGTTAAGTGAAGTGGGTATTGTGTCTGTTTCGAAGCTGTTTTTCGTGTTTTTGATTTTTTCTGCTTTTGTCACTCCTGTTTTTGTGTCTGCGGCTTTCGGAGTGGCGGGCGAGGATGTGGCTGCGTTGGCTGTGGAGGACGCTGAGGCCTCTGTGGTTTCGGCTTATGAGGCTGTTTTGGATGCGGAGCGGGTTGGAGCGGATGTTTCGGGTTTGTTGACGCGGTTGACCGTTGCCGGACAATGTTTGGCTGATGCCCGTTTTTGGGTTGAGTTGGGGGACTACGATTCTGCCAATCTTTGTTATGAGAATGCGACTCGCATCGGGGAGGAGGTTGAGGGTGAGGCTCAGGCGTTGAGAACCGAGGCATACAGCGCGAGGGTGACTGACCTCGTTTTGAGGATGACCGTGTCAGTCGTCGGTGTGGTCGTCATCGTTCTTTCGAGTTTTCTGGTTTGGCGCGTCTTCAAGCGGCGGTACCAAAGGCGCGTTTTGGAGATGAGGCCGGAGGTGGCTTCCGATGAATCTTGAGGATTATCGCGTCTTGTTTATTGTGGTAACGCTGGGGTTGACCTTGATCGTGGCTTCTCCCGTGCTTGAAGCGATGTTGAGTCTTCGAGGCAGTTCAGAAGAGTTTTCTGAGCTTTGGTATCTGGGTCCTTGGGGCATGGC
>CAYFXU010000008.1:24548-37498 GCA_964347145.1 uncultured Candidatus Bathyarchaeia archaeon | reverse complement strand
CTCTAAGCAAAACCGACGACCCAATAAACCTGTACACCGAATTATCCAGAGCTCATGGCACAGTCCTTTTCACAGGAATTGACGACAGAATGGGAAGAATGGAAATCAGAAAAATATAGACCCTTTCCTTATCGTGAACGCATTATTCTCTCATTTAACTGGTCTTTTCTATGCGCTGACCTAGATCAAGCTAACCACGTTCAAACATATCTTAGGCCCATTTTTACTGGTAAATTGGTGCCAAAATCCCGCGATGAGTTCACGTCGCTGTCAACACGCGCGCGAAGTGATGTCAGGGAGCTTTTGATCGTGTGGTAGAGTCTAAAACTCTTGGCCAAACCGGGTTGATACACGCGAGCATTGGTCAAAGCTCAAGCTTTCTGTTTTCTAGATCTCAGATTTGTATTTTGGATTCATAATTCTTTTCTGCTTGACTTAATAGGCTTAGACAGTGGAGATGAAATGAAATGAAGGCAAGTATTAGTAGAGTAGATGCGACAGAGATTCTGAAAACAGTACCCCCTGACCAATCATTCCTGTTCTTTGAGGGCATCGGTAAATACACGGGTAGACTGGCCGCAAATCTGGCTGAATTTTGTGAGAACATCAAGACCGTCCACTTGGATTCGGTTTCATTCCACTTCGAACGTGGAGACTACGAAAGATGGATTAGAGAAACACTGCATGACGCAGAACTCGCTCGAAGACTGAAAAAGATGAAGAAACCAGGGTCTGGAGAAGAACTCAGAAACAAAATACTTCGAGTCGTTAGAAAACGTCTGGGCGAGCTACAAAAAACGTCGCGTAAGAAGAAGCACGCACCAAAGAGATTGAAAGGTAAGAAATGAGTTACACATATCAAAAGTGAATTTTGGCAAATTGTCCAAGAAGTCAGTTCAAGGTCTGTTCACCAGACCCAACTAATTCGTGCCAGAGTCTGCCCAGCGAGCGCGGTGAACACAAATCTTGATTCAAACTAAGAGAGAAAATGGATTCTGAACTCCCTGAGATATGTACGTTCCTTCTGTGCCGAAAACGACTATAGAAAAAGTTTTGCTTTGAGTCTTAGATATTCAAACTGTTATGTTTCGTCACTGGTTTTGGGTCTTGCTCCAAGACACGGAGTTAAGGCTAGATGCTCACGCTTATTTCCTTCTGTTTCTTCTTGGCTTTTTTCAGTCTTTTCTTCAACTTTTCAATCTTTTCTTTCTCTGCACCTAATTTCATTTGCTTGATCAAATCTTTGTAGATTTCTTTTCCCATTAAGTAAACTTCGTCATTTGCACCTGCGACTTTCTTAAGTTTTGTCGCTCTGAAAGCTGAGTCTATCAGTTCTTTCATCTTGCCCGTTGTTTTCCGTTTGTCGTATACTAGTCGAACTAGCTCAACGGTATCTCGTTTGGACAGCGATGAAACAAATCTCTTTATGCTTTCGTCTTTGCGGATGTCCTTATGAACGATATTCACGTCACCAATCGTTAGGATGGGTATCTCGAACCATGTTCCCGCAACGTCAGAAGGGCCGAAACTCTTTCCTTTCTCAAGAGATCGTGCTTCGATCTCTGAATGAATGAGAAATAACAGCCTTTTATTCGTGAGGTATAGTTTTGCCATCGCATACGCGATCGGAACTTCCTTTGTCTCATATCCTTTCCACTTTTTGATCTGCGTCCCCTTTGCAAACACTGTGGGTTTCGCAGTTTTTGTCTGAAAAGCCAAGCTCTCGCCTGCATCAAGCTTTTTGAACGTTCCAACCATTTTGACCAAGGCTTACGCCCTCTTTACCCAATGTGAGTCCCAATCTGAGAAGTCAGACCTATAAAATTTGTTAAGAGTAAATAAGAATGCGCACTCAATATTGTATATCACAATGAAGGGGTGCTTGATTTGCCAACTTTTAGCTGACTGTGTGAATTTTTTCAACGCTTTTCGAGTTGCAGGAACCATCGGACTTACTGCTCCCTTTTGTCTGGAGGCGTAAACACAGTTTTGGCAGTCCATAGCCAAAAGGCTCTTGTGAAACAACAATCAATCGTAGAGACAAGTGTCGAAAAGATCTTGATAGTTTATGAGAATCGCTTAAGTGACTAGGCGCACGCTTTCGGCAATAGTGTCAATTCGCTTCAAATTATTAACAAGAAGGTTAAATCGATAGGAGCTTTTTGAAATTCTGAACAACTGTGGCAATATGTAGCTTGGGCGAATGAGAAAACGTCGGTAACCTTCATGGATCATCATTTCGATTTCTTCGCATGGTGCAGTCTCAGGAGAAACCTCAGGAACCAAAACGCCGGTCTCCCAATACTTTTCTTCATTCAAAACACCTTTGTTTTTTAGTTCTTCCCAGATGTCGGTTCCCGGAAAAGTGGCTAAGATGTTGAATTGTGGGATGTCAACTTGTAACTTTTGCGCAAACTTTAAGGTGTTCTGTATTTCCTCCCTTGTTTCGTTGGGAGCCCCCAATATGAAGGACGTGACTATGACGTCTATTCCAGCCTTTCTAGCGTTTTTGACCGCAACTTCTGACTGTTCCGGCGTTGTCTGCTTGTCGTAATAATCTAGAACCTTCTGAGTGGCGTTTTCGATTCCAAAATATACCATCCTGCAATTGGCCTTCACCATTTCCCGCAACATGCCATAGGAGCACTGGTCGACACGGCCCTCGGCAAACCATTCTACATCCACTTTCTCCTTCCTCATCCTTTGGCATATTTTGATCACTCTTTTCGGGTTCAAGGTGAAGTTGTCATCTACGAAGAGAAACTGATTGTAACCCTCACTAGCCAAAAAGTGCAATTCTTCGAGTATATTCTCCACGGATCTAGATCTCCAGAGGTTCCGAGCTAATCTTCGGCATCCACAAAAACGACACCGGAAAACACAGCCGCGGGAAGAAATGAAGCTGCTAAACTTTTTGGGTGCAACATTTATTCCGGCGGTAGTATTGTGATATTCTACGTCTAACAGTTCGCGATCAGGAAAAGGTATGGATTCAACGTCCTTGATTAACGGTCTATCTGGAGTTGCGCTTATGTGTTTTTTGCTTCTGAAGGTGATCCCTAACACTTTTTTGAGGTTTCCATTTTTCTCCAGACACTTTGCCAGGTCAAGGCTGGTGTATTCTCCTTCTCCTCGAACGATCACGTCTACGAAAGGATATTTTCTTAGAATTCTCTCAGCGTTAAAGGTGGCGAAAAAATTACCGAAAACTATGGTTATGTTGGGGTTTTCCTTCTTCACTCTTTCCGCAATCATCGCTGCTTTGCGACCTGAGCTGCTGCATGTGGAAAACCCTAGGATGTCAGGGTTCTCTTTCTTCACCCAGTCAACCGTGCCCTTCATGGAAAAGCCTTGAGCTGCCTCGTCTATCATGGAAACGTCCACTCCTTCCTTTCTCAGGATTGTGGCTATGTAAAGAATGCCTAGGGGAGGGGCTGCCCCTACCATCTTCTTTGTATCTTCAATTGGAAGTTCCGGGTTGGGACCTGGATTTATGAATGAGAACTTCATTTTTTCCCCTTTTACGCCGTTACATTTTCGATAGAAAGCATTTAAGTCTACTGTCAAAAGGGTGTCAAGATGGCAACGTTTAAGTTTCTCGGTTGTTCGATAGTGCCCAAAAAGTTACCGTTGAAAAGGTGCAGGAGCTGAGGAAATCAACCACTGGTTCAGTAGTGACGATTGCTACTTCCATAGCACACTTTGCCAACGATGTTCCTCTCACTCTTCCTGCGGCGGTCATTCTTATTCTAATAGATAAGTTCGATTTGAATTATGCTGCAGCGGGAGCAATTTTAACCGTGTCTGCCCTCCTAATGACATCGTTACAATTTGTCACGGGATATGTCGCCGATCGATGGAACAGAATAACCCTTCTATTCCTGGGCTTGACAACGCTGGGCATGGGGACCATACTCATGGGCTTTTCCACTAACTATGTTCAACTTCTTGTCTTCGGATGCCTAATGGGTATTGGAGGAAGCTTTTTTCATCCAATTTGCTACTCGCTATTGTCCGATGCTTTCGAGTCTGGGGACAGAGGTAAAGTCCTGGGACTGGGAAGCGCTGCAGGAGATTTGGCGGTTCCAGTAGCCTTTGCAACATCAGGTTTCCTAGTTTTATTTTTTGATTGGCGCAACCTCTTCGTGTTGTGGGGCTTATTTGCCATAATTGTCGCCCTAATGTTGCTTTCAATTATAAGAGAACCTAGAGAGAAAGACTTCCGCCAAAACGCCACAGATAAGTCAACTAAGGGTAACTCAACCAAAAAGATAGTAAGGACATTAGTTCCTGTGATTATTGTAATGGGTCTTGCCGCTGCCAACTACAAGATTTCATCTTCCTTTATAACAACTCACCTAAAAGACTCTTTTGAACTGAGCATCGAATCAGCCAACTTCATACTCGCCTTGATGATGATCGTGGGCACGGTTGGATCGATTGTCGGAGGAACCCTTGTTGACAAGTTTGGCGAAAGAAACACGGTCGCCGTTGAAATGCTCATGCTAGGGCTATTATCAATGGTTTCCATTTACATAAACAATGTTTACCTCCTGTCTGGAATTATATGCATAATGGGTTTCTTCATATTGGGTGTCTGGCCCTCCTTGTATTCGGTAATTGCGGGGGCGACTAGCTTAGGCGCAAGAGCCTTCATGTATGGCATTATCTTCGCTGTTACATGGAGCTTCGGTTCATTTTTCCCTTACCTTTCAGGAGTAAGTGCAGACCTTTTTGGGCTGCAAATAATTTATATTTTCATTGGCGTTCTTTCTCTGTTTGCAACATTCATTGCTTATTTTACATTCGGGAAGTAGCGGATGAGTATAGATAAATAGTTAAATTTATCTTGTCTCATTTTTCTTCCAAGTAGGCGTGTAAGCAACTTTTTATGGTGAGAAGGTTGGATTTGTTTGTTATCTATTTGCTAAACCTGTTAGTAACTTTGGCTGTGTTCGTTGTGCTGGTATTTCGTGCATGGATCGAACTGAAAAATTTCAGAATTATGTGGAAGGAGCTAGAGTGGAGAAGAACCTATGAAACCGTGGGGAAAATCTTGAAGGCCGAAAAGGACCTTTTCACCAAGATCGAGGGAGGAGAAGAACTGTACGATCTCCTTTGCGAAATGTTCAAGGCGCCAGAGACCTAGGTGAAACCTTGGCTGATGTCTGTTCATGAGTGAATATTATGAGTGTTCCGGAGGAAAAATATTCTGAGCCGCCACTGATAACGCCTGAACGATCGGTTCGCTTGCGCGCGCGTTATTAGTCAGAGCTCAAGGGCTCAGGGAGAGTGCCAGTTTCTTATCATTTTCTTAGGTGCACTGGATTTTTCTCTTCCATATCGACATAAAGGCTTTGTCAGGTGCCTTTGGGACCTAGAAGAGGTGATGTAAAGTCCCCTCTCGAGTTCCCGTTTTCCCTTGACTGCTACCTTCTCCAGTTGTGGGGAGCGAAAGCCGCACTTCTCGCACCTGAATCCTTTTCCTGCTCCCATAGACTTCATTCGTTTCCCGCATTCAGGGCAGGTTGGATTGAGGAAAGTTGTCTTGGGAAACAGCTTCAGAATTCTTACCTTCTCAAGATTGACTGTGACTGAGTGTCTCGATGAAGCGGGGCGTACGCCTCCGAAGGCCTTCACAAGGTCTCCAACGATCAGTTTCTTTGAGGCTTCGCAGAGAGTGCCCGTGGGTTCGTAGGCGGCGCAATCTGCCTTGCCGCTTTCGTCTCTGATCGAAAAGATGACATGTCCCCCCTGGATTACTTTGGGTCTGTTGGCAACGACTCCTTGAACAATCACTGGATTGTAAGGCTGTATTTCGCCGACTGAGCGAACTTTCCGCAGGTGGGCGTCTGTCCCGTGGTTTGTGCGGAATATCACCCATCTTTCGACAGGTTCTTCTTGGCGAATCATTTCGTGGGCTTGTTTAACCACTTCTGGATTCTCTCCTCTAATGCCGTAAAGAATGGGGTCTGGACCTCTGGGGGCAATTAGGATTCGCCCTGTTTCGGGGTCTATGTTGTTGAAGGTCAGGGGCGCGGTTTTTTCGTTCATTTCTCTTATTGATGAAGTTTGTAGCAGTCGGCGTGTGCCACAATTTTCTGGTGTTCGGTAGGCTATGATCTCGTAGGTGTGGTCTCCGTTTAGGTTCTCTCCGATGGCAGCTAGACCTCCGATAATTCCTCGCGCCTCCTTGAAACCAACTGCCTCAGCCTCAAACCTTTTAATGAGTTTTAGGGCTTGCTTCATTTCCACCACGCCTTGCTCTGTTCTCTTTGCGAAGTCTTTGATTTCCTGTGGCACCTTGTTGAATAGGAAAACAACTCCCGGATCGGTTCCGTCATGGTTCAGCTCAGCGTTTTCTTCAACTGCGTCAATCACGGTTCCCATTATTTTATCTACGAGATTGTCGCGGCACATAATTCTCAAACAAAGGGCGCCGTTTCCCCGGGTTTTCCACGGAACGTTGGGGTTAAGCCGAACAAGGTTGGGGTAGTCGATGAAGGAGACTCCTATTGAAATCAATTTTTCGACTAGAACGGCGGCTATGAAGGTGGTACATCCTCTCTTGGGAGAGTCTGTGTCGTCGAACCCTATGTGCATCCCGATCATCAGCTTCAACTCGACACTTGTCATTGGGGTGTTGCGACGATAAGAATCTTCAGATTTGAAGTTGTCTTCATCGCAAAGAAGTTTATAGAAAAAGGGAGGGTGGAGATTACTTTGTTTCTTCAATCACTATCATGGTTAGGGTCGACCGAACCTTGTCTAAACGTCGCACGTGCCAGGTGACGATTTCCTTGAGTTTGTCCATGGTTTTAGCTTTGACTTTTGCCACCACGTCGTAGACTCCGTAGACCATGTAGGCTTCCTCCACAGAATCGAATTTTTTCAGCGCCGCCAGAACTTCACTCTCAGACCCTATCTCCGTGTTTATCAGCACGAAAGCTATGGGCATACAATCCTCTCCTCAGTCTATCATTATCTTGATACCCTAAAAAATTTGTGGCATGTGAATTGTGAGAAGGATATTCACTATGTGACCCGAATATCATAAGTAAGCTTTAACTGCGTGCAAAATGCTTTTCTTTGCCTAAAAGAATGTTCGGGTGAATTCATGGAGGAGAAAACTTTGGAAGATAAGGTTTTTCCGCATCCTCTCATCGCAAACTCCACAATTACCGATTGGAAAAATATGCTGGATGAACTAAAAATCGGCGGCATCCAAGATTTATACTCTGACATGCCGGCCAAGTTCACACGTAAAAGGAAGTTGACTCCAACAAGCCCCCTTTCAGAGTCGGAGACTCTCAACCATGTGTCAGGAATCTTAAATAGAAATGTGTCCTATCGGGGAATGTCGGTTTTCGTAGGAGCTGGGGCCTGGATTCATTACATACCGGCAGCTGTTTCAGAAATAATTTCCAGAAGCGAATTCCTGACGTCTTACACGCAATATCAACCAGAAGCTAGTCAAGGAATGCTGATGGCGTTGTTTGAGTATCAGAGCCTCATGGCGGAGCTACTAGAGATGGACGTGGTTAATGCTTCGATGTATGATTGGGCAACTGCTCTTGGAGAGGCTGGAAGAATGTCTGGAAGACTTACTGGAAGAAATGAGTTGGTTATTCCAAAATTTACGTCTCCAGACAGAAGGGCCGTACTGCAAACATACATTGATCCAATGGGGATGAGGATAGTTGAAGTTGCTCAATCAAAAGAGGATGGCCAAATTGTGCTGGAAAATCTTAAGGAGAAAGTTTCTTCACATACAGCTGCGGTATATCTGGAAAATCCATCCTATCTTGGTTATTTAGAAACCGAGATAGATGCGGTAGCTGAGATATCGCATGGCGCTGGTGCACTGTTCATTGTGGGAGTTGATCCGACATCCCTTGGGATCATCCGGCCTCCAAGCGACTACGGTGCTGACATTGTGGTAGGCGAAGGACAACCATTTGGAAACCCGGTGAATTTCGGCGGACCACTACTTGGAATATTAGCCTGTAAAAGCGACGTAAGAACAATTAGAGCAATGCCCGGGAGAATAATAGGTATGACTACAACCGTTGATGAAATGCAAAGAGCCTTTGTCATGAGCTTGCAAACTAGGGAACAGCACATTCGCAGAGGGGAAGCGACTTCCAACATATGCACCAACAATGCCCTATGCGCCCTTGCTTCTGCCGTGTATCTTTCCCTTCTAGGAAAAAGGGGCATTCGTGAACTAGGCGAACGCATCCTAGCTAATACCAAATATGCAATCAACGGATTCAGTTCAATTGATGAAGTGGAGGTGCCTTTATTCAATGCCCCACATTTTAAGGAATTTACAGTACGTTTCAAACGTAGGCAGGCTCATGACATGTTAGGAGAACTCTTGCAGCACAAGATCTGCGGAGGTAAATCGCTCGTTCAAGAATTTCCAGAGCTAGGAGAATCGGTGCTTGCTTGCGTCACCGAGCTGCACAGTAAACAGCAAATCGACAACTATGTGGAAACGGTTGGTCAACTTTTGAGGTGAAAAATAATGTTTAGACAAAGCAGATGGAATGAGCCGCTAGTCTTTGAAATCAGCCGCGAAGGAGCAATTGGTCACGTATTTCCCGTGTTAGAAGACGAAATATCCTCAAGATTAAAGGAGGCCCTAAACGAAATACCGAAAGAAATGCGCAGAAAGGAGCTGAGCTTGCCCGAATTAAGTGAACTGGAGGTGGTTCGGCATTTTACACGGCTCAGTCAAATGAACTACAGCGTAACTGTCGGCACCTATCCTCTAGGAAGCTGCACAATGAAATATAACCCGATTTTGAATGAAAGACTGGCTGCCTTAGAAAACGTGCAAGATGTTCATCCACTGCAAGATCGAGGAATCACTCAAGGAAGCCTTGAGCTGTTATACAAGCTTGAACAAATGCTTTGCGAAATAACTGGTATGCATAAGTTCTCCTTTATTCCAGCGGCCGGTGCCCAGGGAGAATTTCTGGGCTGCCTCATAATGAAGGCCTACCATAAAGAACATGCGGAAACGAGGAGAAAAGTGATCGTTCCTGACTCAGCCCACGGTACAAACCCTGCTAGTGCCAGGATGGCTGGCTTCGATGTAGACGTTGTCAAGAGCGATGAAACAGGATGTGTTGACATCGAAGAACTTGAGAAAATTGCCACCGAAGAAACAGCTGGTTTGATGCTTACAAACCCAAATACACTCGGTATTTTTGAGAGCAAAATCGAGGAAATTGTCCGAATAATCCATGATGTCGACGGACTACTATACTACGATGGAGCGAACTTAAACGCAATTATGGGAAAGACCAGACCAGGTGACATGGGCTTTGATATGGTCCATCTAAATGTTCACAAGACGTTTTCAACTCCTCACGGAGGAGGTGGCCCTGGAGCTGGTCCTGTAGGAGTAAAGAGAGAACTAAAAGAATACTTGCCTCCACCAACAGTTGAATACGACTCACCGACCAACTCCTATTATCTCGACTATGATAGGCCAGAAGCAGTTGGCAAAATAAAGATGTTCTACGGCAATTTTTCTGTTTATGTGAAAACCTACGCTTATATTTTGATGATGGGAACTGAAGGCTTAAGGTTAGCTGCTGAAGCAAGTGTTCTTGGATCGAACTATCTTTTGAGTAAGCTCAGAAAGCTTAGAGGCGTTACTGTTCCTTTCGATTCTGGGCAACCTAGGAAACATGAATTCGTTTTGAGCCTTTCAAAGTTAGCCAAAGACACCGGCGTGAGAGCAGTGGATGTAGCGAAAAGGTTCCTCGACTATGGTGTCCACGCACCCATAACCTATTTTCCCCTAATAATCGATGAGGCTTTCATGATTGAACCAACCGAGAGCGAAACTAGGCGAGAACTTGACAACTTTGCCAAGGTTATGTCGGAGATAATAGACGAATCCTATAACGAGCCTCCAAAGGTTCTTGGGGCGCCCCAGAATACTTCTGTTAGTAGAATCAATGAAGCAAAAGCTTCTCACCCTAAAACCATGTGCTTGAGCTGGAGAATGTACAAAAGAACGAACCGTGGTGCCTAAAAATGGTTGTCTACCCACTTAAACTTAAGCTGGCGCCTTCGCATAAGCCTGAATCAATTTTGTGAGGAAAAACCTATGGAAAGTAAGAGAACCCATCTATACAACATCCATAAGTTACACGGTCATCTCACGACTTTCGCAGGATTCGAGCATGTGTCATGGTATGAGGGTGTAATTCCAGAACATCTAGCGGTCAGAAATGCCGTCGGACTTTTCGATATAACCCACATGGGGCGATGCACAGTAAAAGGCTTCGAATCGGCTGCTTTACTCAACTACCTTTTGACACGTGACATTTCTGGAATGGAGATAAACCAAGGACACTACACAGTAATGTGTAACGAACGCGGGGGGATAATCGATGACCTCGTTGTTTTTCGTTTGGAAGAACGCACTTTTTTCTTGGTGTACAACGCAAGCAATCGAGAAAAAGATTATGAGTGGATATCTTCTCATGCCAGGGATTTTGACGCCCAGATCAGAGCCGTCTCAGACGAAGTTGCAATGTTTGCTGTGCAAGGTCCCAAAGCCCTTGCCACGCTACAACGCCTCTCCAGTGAAGACCTCTCCGGTGTACGGCGCTACTGGAGTCGCTGGGTCAACTTAAATGACCTTGAGGTCCTACTCACAAGAAGTGGATATACAGGTGAAGATGGATTTGAAGTATATCTCTGGAACACCCCGTTAGAAAAGCCAGAGAACGCGGAAAAACTATGGCAAACCATCCTTGAAGCGGGCGGAGAAAAAGGTATCAAACCATGTGGCTTGGGTGCAAGAGATACTCTGCGTCTCGAAGCAGGCATGTGTCTGTACGGCAACGATATCAACGACGACACAACGCCTCTCGAAGCGAAGCTGGCGTTCACGGTAAACTTTGACAAGGACAATTTCGTCGGCAAGGATGCTCTTCTGAGACAGAAAAACGAAGGTCCTGAAAGAGTGCGTGTTGGGTTTCGAATGTTAGACCGAGGAATACCTCGCCAAGGATACGAAATCTGTATTGACGACGAGAAAATCGGTAATGTTACTAGTGGAACCTTCTCTCCGCTACTTCAATATGGTATCGGCATGGGTTATGTTCCTCATGAACATTCAGCGGTGGGGACGCACATATATATAAGAATTAGAAACGCTTTCCTCAGTGCTGAAATAGTCAAACCCCCATTCTATGATACAACAAAGTATGGTTTGCAACGGAAAACCTGATTGTTAATAAACCGAGGCGGATATCTACGAGCAAATCAACATAACTCTGTCTCGGGCGGTTGACTGGTGCAAAAGATAATGCAAACACTATTAGTGTAGATTATGTGGATTTTCATATGGGTTAAGTATGCAAGTTACAGCGTTGAAGACTCCGTTAATAAAGCCCAACGATGACTTAGTGACCATCCTTATCGACGCCGCCAAAAGGCAAGGACTAAAGTTGAATGACGGAGATATTTTGGCAATAACATCGAAGGCTGTGGCATCAGCTGATGGACGCATCGTCAAAATGAAAGATGTGACTGTGTCAAGAAAGGCAGAGAAATTGGCGAAAAAACACTCGCTTGAGCCTGGATTTGTTGAGTTGGTCTTAAGGGAGGCTGACAAGATTTACGGTGGAGTTGAGAAAGCCATTCTTGCTTTGAAGGACAATGTTTTGGCGATAAACGCTGGTGTTGATCACAAAAATGTCCAAGTTGGCTGCGCCGCCCTATGGCCCCTAGATCCCCAGCGTAGAGCAGAGAGTCTTCAAGAGGATATTAAAAGGCGCCTAAACAAAAATGTTGGTGTTCTACTAGTGGACAGTAGCGTAGCCCCTCTAAGACTTGGTACGAGAGGTGTGGCGTTGGGAGCGGCGGGCTTCAAACCGATAAGTGACCGCAGAGGAGAAAGAGACCTTTTTCAAAAACCCCTGCTAATTACTAGACACGCCGTTGCCGATGATCTTGCATCTGTGGCTCATCTTGTGATGGGACAGGCCGATGAAAGAACGCCAGCAGCTCTTATCAGAGGGGCACCTGTCGACTTTGTTGGGAGCGCCAGCATAGATGAGATGAAGATCTCTCCTGACAAATGTGTTTACATGAAGGCCTTTCGCGTATCCACTGAAGGAATGAAATAACCTTAGTTCCTGCCCATCTATTTTACTTTTTCAGACCATACGCTTTTAATGCCCCTATTAAAGCAGTTCCGATCAAAGCTGCAACTATCGCAATAATCACTCTCTCAAGCGGATATACCCATGTTAGCAATTGCCAATCGCTTTTCCATGCGTTCACGTTGGAGATTATCTTTGGCCAGTAGATTGCTTCAAACATTATGTCGCCCACAATGTGTCCGAAAAGAGTAGCCGTAAGTGATGTTATGCCAATTCCAAAAGTTAGTCCAATCGACTTCGTTTGCCCATGTATCTTCTCCACCGCTCTTGATTGCAGCGGAGAGACCAGAATCACCAAACCAACGATGTGCATCCAGATGAAGTATGGGTACAACCATGCGGGCCCGACTACCGGATAGAAGGCGAGGGCGACTAGTAAAATGGCATAGGTGACCGCGCAAGTTGTGCGCCTACCGCTGTTAACCATACCTGCGCAGAATGCCGCCGCTGCATGTGGTACAAAACTGAGCGGACCAAAAGGGCCTACCTGGCCAACCGATAATCCAACAATTCCCCCAACGAGCACGGAGAGGACGCTTATGTATGGACCAAGTATAATTCCTATCAACGGAGCCGTGATGACCGCCATCGTAATAAATTTACCTGGGGAACCGATGACCGGAAAAAGAGACCAAAAAGTGAAAACAGTATACAATGGAGCGAAAACGGCAACAAACGCAATGTTTTTTGCGACTAATCGTGCGTTAGACTTTTTTTGTCTCAATCCCCTGTCTCCACATTCTATTCTTCTTA
>CAYFXU010000008.1:0-24448 GCA_964347145.1 uncultured Candidatus Bathyarchaeia archaeon | reverse complement strand
CGTGCGTTAGACTTTTTTTGTCTCAATCCCCTGTCTCCACATTCTATTCTTCTTACGCAATACGCGCTCATCGTGCTATTTTCTTCAAGGCTTCTCTAGGGTCTGATTTTCATTCTTTAATATTTGTTTTCATCTCCCATAAAAGTGGAAATCAATCCGTACACGATATCCAACCAAAGATTTTTATAACTAACAAATCGTGAAAGCTTGAGGTGTTTGATCTGTTCAAGTTCAAATCTAAACAGGAAATTTTTGAAATCGGAAACGTCAAAATTGGCGGCCAACCTGGAGAGTTGCCTACGGTTCTTGTTGGAAACATTTTCTATGAAGGAATGCCCGAAGTGACTAACCACAAAAAAGGTAAGTTTGACCGAAGATCTGTGCAAAGATGGATTGAGACGGCTGAAGAACTTTCTGAAAAAACTGGTACTCCACATTTTATAGACATAATGGCGATGTATCCAGAGGCTATGGAGCGATATGTTACGTTCATCTCCGAACAGAGTGATAGCGTTTTTCTTATTGATGGGGCTAATTTGGAAACCCGTCTTGCTGCCTTAGAAATGGTAAGAGAGCGGGGGTTGCAGAGAAAAGTCATTTTCAATGCAATATCCCCTCAATCTTCTGAAAAAGAATTAGAGGCAATCTACGAGTCAAGAGTGAATACAGCCATTCTTCTGGCACATAACGAGATGGATTTCTCACCAGAGGGAAGAGTCTCGATCTTGAAAGGTTTTGACAATTATGTTGGCCTTCTTGAGACCGCAGAAAAAGCCCGCATAAAAAAAATACTCATAGACACGATAGTTTTTGATGTACCAAGCATTGCATATGCCGCAAAGGCAATCAAGATTGTAAAAAAGGAATTTGGATATCCCACAGGATGCTCTCCTGCAAACGCCACTTATGACTGGAGAAAGTCACAAAATAAACTTTTGAAAAACGGATTTGAAGCTTCCAATGCATCTGCACACGCCATCGCCCAATTCAACGGAGCGGATTTCCTCATCTACGGTCCTATAAAGCAAGCGAAAAATCTGATACCCGCTTGTGCCATGAACGATGCGATTATTGCATATTATGCTACAAGACGATTAGAGATAAAACCCTGTGTTTCCAGTCATCCACTCTACAAGATCTTTTGATCCACTTTCTATCGATGGAAAGCAAAGGTATTGGAATTTTGGTCCACTCTCAAAAAGACGCGCGCGAATGGACCAAGTATCTAAGCCAAATCGCTTAGTAGCTTCTCAGCCTTTCTAATGCCGTCTCTCGCATCTTTCCCGTAGGCGTCAATACTATATTTTTCACAAGTCTGTTCGGAAACCGCTGGGCCTCCGATCAAAATCTTCACTTTGCTGCCTAATTTACTTTGTTGCAATTGATCAACCACCTCCTTCAAGAAGGGAACTGTTTCCTTCATAGAGACAGAAATGGCGATTATTTGTGCCCCTTCGTGAACGGCAGTTGCTACAAAAACGTCAGGTGAAATATTAACGCCTATATCCACAACTTGAAATCCAGAGGCTCTGAGCGTGGCTGCCACAATATCCTTTCCTAAACCTTGAACGTTTCCCTTTAGTGCCCCAATAACAATCTTTCCCTTCACTTTTGTAGGTTCGAATCGTAGGTGGGGCTCCAAAACTTTGAAAGCCTCTCGCATGGCCGAGGCAGCAGAAGCCACATCTATAACAAAGAATTCTTTCTTTTCATATTTTTCATCAACTTCCTTCATTGCCTCGATTAGCTCTTCCAAAGCGTCGTTTGCGGGTAAACCTTGATTGACTGCCTGCTCCACTATTTTGCGAGCTCTCTTCACATTACCAAGAACAACGACTTTACGTAACTCATCCAAGAGTTCCTGTGACTTGTCCAAACTCTAGACCTCGTTGAGTGAGGCATTTAATAGGGGCGCGCCATGCTTACTTGATCTCTATGTATCCGTAGGCATCGCCTGGTTTCTCGAAACAAAAGTGTATTTTCTGAAAGTTCTTTCTAAATCCGACAACGTGTTCTTTTACCTTCTCTGCAGGTTCCTTGTCTACGATTGCTCGTTTGATGAATTCCGCTATTTCCTCCATCTCTTTCTCTTTCATGCCTAACCTGGTTATTTCAGAGGTTCCTAGTCGAATTCCCCCAGGATTCATGTAGTGTCTTCCTTCTCGAATGTCCCAAGGTAAAAGGTTGCGATTGATTATGATGTTTGCTTTTTCAAGTTCCTTTTCAATTTTTCCTCCGTCGCCGTGTTCGGTTATGTCGATAAGTAGAACGTGAGACTCTGTGAAACCCTTGTGTTCACCTAAAACCTTGAATCCTCTTTCATAGAGTGCCTGTCCCAGAGCCTTCGCGTTCTTTATGACCTGTTTTGCGTATTTCCTTCCGAATTCAAGCATCTCCGTCAAGGCAACGGCCACTCCCGCCACATTTTGCAGATGGTGATTGCTCACAACGCCTGGAAACGTCGCCTTCTTTATTTTCTCTTCATACTTTGTCCAGGATAAGATCATTCCGTGCTGTGGGCCAGGTAACGTTTTGTGTGTGCTCAGAGTTACGACATCTGCTCCCTCTCTCAATGGATCCTGAAAAGTCCTTCCGGCGATCAATCCTGCCACGTGCGCCGCATCGTAACAAACAATGGCACCGATGCTATGGAAATAGTCTTCCATTTCCCTAACTGGGTGTGGAAAAGGAAGAACGCTGCCGCCGAACATGACAAGTTTTGGAGTCTTTCCTGTCTCCACTAGCTCTTCAACTCTTCTGATGGTTTCATCAACGTCAACATTTAGCTCTTTATGATCTAAAGCGAGATATTCAACGTTCAGTCCATGCACAGCTCCAGCGGTTCCTCCGAACCTCTTTTTGCCCATAGAAATGTGACCACCCGAAGGAATCGACAAAGCAAGCATGTAGTCCCCCGGTTCAGTGAAAGCCGTATAAACAGCAAGGTTTGCCACGACACCCGAGATCGGCCTAACGTCCACGAACTCCGCGTCAAAGAGTTCTTTAGCTAACTCTATACAAAGCAGCTCAACTTGATCGATGTATGTACACCCTGCATAAACTCTTTTTCCAGGCCATCCTTCGGCGTATCTGTTCCCAAAATCTGATATTGTTGCCTCACGTACGGCTGGGCTTGGAATGTTTTCACTTGCTATCAAGGGGATAGCGCGTTCAAACAAATTGTGGTGCTTTTTCAGTAGTTGAAAAATCATTTCATAACGCTCTTTGACATGACCCATTGTCCCAACTCCCTTTGCGTATGTTGAACAAGGCGTGAATATTTAATGCTTTTTGAGGGCGTGCATGGTCCAGGCAGCCATATCAGTCAACAGAATACGATTTACCTCCGATCGATCTCCATGGCGTTCCGTAAACGTTTCGCAACTACTCTAGTTCCAAAGCTTCTTTCAAGAAGACCTTGTAGGGTCCAAGTTTGCCTCCATAGTTGCCGGCCGAAATTTTCACCACGCCTGGGACTTTTGCTGCTACCTTTATTCCTTCCGTCATCGCTCTTTTTATGACGTCGACGTTTAAGCCGTTTATTACAATCTCATATACTGAATTGACGTTTTCCGGAACCTTAGAATCTGGCACTAGCTTTTTTAGCTTTGGACAATAGGAATGAAATGTTGATGCTCCAAGTTTGTATTTAATCGACCCAGCTTTGGAGCCTGCTCTGCAGACGCCTCCTGGAAAGGGCAATATTACGTCGGATGATGTCTGCCTTATGGCGTTCACGGCGTCTTCTGCCGCTTGTAGCCCAGATTTTTGGTCTTCAGCCATAATCAAAAAGTTTCCACCGGCAACTGCCTGCATGGCGCCAAAGCGGTCCTCAACAATGAATTCGCCTTCCATAACTGGGATTCGCCACACTTTTCGTCCATACATTTCATCTCTTCGTTGAAATCCGTCGCCAAACAGTCGGAGACTTCGCCCCACCTTTATTCTTCTTTTTGCTTCTCGTAAGGCGTCGAAGGCGGTTGTCGTGGGACAAGTCATTACGCATTGTCCAATTCTCAAGATCATTTGTGTCCTCAAGGCTCTACGCGTGCGATGATAAATCTGGATTAATGCACCTGGTCGTCCATCAGGAGTTTTATCAGGCGACACTACGTTCTCTATGCCAGCTTCAGCCGGAGACATGATGATTGAAGCAGCAAAACCAGTTGCGGTTTGCGCGGCTGTTAAAGCCCACTTTTCACTCTCGGCAGTAACTAATACGCGTCCAACCCACATAGGAAACATTTCGGCGTATGTATCCTCAATCTCTACACGACCGTAGTGAAGCATCAACCACCCCACCAGACAATGTGTTTTCAAACTATTGCCCTTGCTTCCATTTAATATTTGTACCCAAGCCCAGAAGACTCGGTTTTTGAAGGTTAATTCAGGCGCAGGATCGACAACTTTCTGCTATCAAATTCGATGGAAAGAGCAGCTTGCATAATCTTCCGTGCTACTGAACCTGAACTAGCCTCCATTCTCTATAGTCAGTGGCAACCTTTATGTAACCTCTCAACGACTCATCAACCTCTGGATCGCCAGTGTCGACTCTCAAGACGTTTCCTTCGATGCCCCGCATCTTGCTTCTAGTCGCCACAACTGCAATTCTATCTTTTCCCACCTTTTTGATGATGGTTGAGCTTATCTGCTGGTTCCCGCGTCCGAGAAGTATGCCTTGGCGCCCTATAGGCGAAACGACAATCCAAACGTCCCTGAAATCCTTTATCTCCCTAAGTATTTTTTCCTCATTTACGTCTTTTATGACGTTTTTGTCTCGATATATGTCGACGCCTAGCACAGTTTTTTCAACGCCAAGGAGGTCTGCGACACACTTGACCGTAGTGCCTGGACCGAGTATGTAGGTACCCTGGGGAGTCAATTCTTCAACCACGAATCTTGCAACAGCCATCTGGTTTTCATGCTCGTCTGGCGTTTCTGGGCTAACCTGTTTGCTGCCTGCGAGACGCAACGGGACGAATGGCCCTCTTAGAAAGCCGTATAGACTGAAAGAGATGCGATCCTCTCTTCTGAAAGCGTTTTCGTCAACGTCCATTATTTCAAAGTCCTTTACCAGAGCTGTCTCCTCAGAAAAGGCCGTGACCACCTCTGCGGCTTCTATAGGATTTACTGCAAAAATGCCGCTGTACATTTTTACGCCAGATGGAACGCCTAGCACCGGAAAACTGTTCGAGTCGCGCAGAGCATCGAGTATGTCCCTTGCTGTGCCGTCTCCTCCAACGAAGACTATCAAATCAACCTCCAAACCGGTCATATGCTTGACCGCTGTCTTAGTGTCTTCTGCAGAGGTTTCAGACTTGAGCGGCATCTTCAAAACCTCGGCGGTCAGACTGGAAGACTTGGTTTCAAATTCACCCATTGGTGTGGGGCAGGTTATTATGTGGAGGGGTTCTTTTCTTCGAAGCTCCTTCAGCTTTTTGAGGAATTCTATTGCCCTTTTGGAAGCAACCTGTTTTGCTCCCATTCTAATGGCTTCGTCGACAACGCCGTCTGTTCCTTTAAGTCCGACTATGCCACCCATGCCCGCGATGGGGTTTACAATGAAGCCCATTTTGAAGTCCGTTTTGAAGTCTCTCCATTCACGCTTGACCTCTAGAGAAGACGCGGTCTTATATTTTTGGCTCAGCTCCGAATTCTGACGGTGCCAGAATCATACTTCACCCATGGCTTTCGCTTGGGAAAAATCTTTAATATAGGAGATTTGTGAGTTAGCTCCACCCAAAGGAACCGTTGAAAGAGGTCTATGCATGCGCGCTTGCGCCATGCGCGCGCACTTGGGAAGCTTGCTAACATGTATGCGATCGTCAAGAAAGAACGAAAACCTGGAACTGAAATTGCTACGGTAGGCGTACCCAAAACAAGGAAGAATGAAGTTCTCGTCAAGGTGAATGCAGCTTCGATCTGCGGGACCGACGTGCACGTTTGGAATTGGAATGAATGGGCACAGAAACGGATAAAGAATATTCCGTTGATACTTGGTCACGAGCTCGCCGGAGAAGTTGTTGAAGTCGGCGCACATGTAACCACCATACAAGTAGGTGACATGGTATCAGCGGAAACCCACATAGTGGACGCCACCTGCTACCAATGCAAGACAGATCGCATGCACGTCTGCCAAAACGTTCAAATTCTTGGTGTAGACAGGGACGGTGTCTTCGCCGAATACGTTGCGTTGCCCGAGAGAAACGCGTGGAAAAACGACCCGCACCTTGATCCCGCTATTGCCTCTCTTCAGGAGCCGCTGGGAAATGCTGTTCAATGCGTCTTGCCCAAAGATCATGTTGAAGACCTCACAGGCAAATCCGTGGCAGTGTTAGGATGTGGGCCTATAGGCTTGATGGCTATTGCAGTTCTCAAGAAGTTAGGAGCCGCGAAAATCTTTGCAACTGCTGGTGGTCGAAACAAGGTTCGCATGAAGTTAGGAAGGGAATTAGGAGCTGAAGTGGTGTTCAATGCAACGGAAGAGCGCGAAGACATCGTGAAGACCATACGAGAAGCAACTGATGATAACGGCGTAGACGTAGTGTTAGAGATGTCAGGTGCCCCTTCGGCGGCAACTCAAGCTTTTCAGATGCTCACTCCAGGTGGAAGGGTTTGCCTTTTTGGATTGTTTGAGCACCCTGTGGAACTAGATTTAAACGATTCCGTCATCTTAAAGGCTGCAAGTGTGTATGGGATTTCGGGTCGAAGGATGTTTCAAACATGGTATCAAGTGAAGGGGCTGCTTTCTGACTTTGATTTCAGGAACAAAATTGCTTCCATAATCACGCACAGGATACCGATCAAGAATATAGCCAAGGGAATAGAAGCTATTCGCTCCAAACAGGCTGCAAAGGTTCTTCTTGAGCCAAAATGGGAATAGGCAAATATTAAGTGAAAGTTATAGACAAAAAAAGAAGTGCAAACTATCGTTTGAGGTGGTTTATATGTCAATCAAAAGGCATCCAACAAAATACTTAGGCGAAGAATACCAACGTTTGGTCCGGGAAAACTTGAACTGGGAACTGAAAGAACTCCAGACTGCCAGTGAACCCGTATGCACAGTTGACGGTAAACAAGTCATAATGCTCTGCGCCAACAATTACCTCAACCTGGCCACACATCCAAAAGTCGTTAACGCCATGGTTGAGGCAACTGAAAAATACGGCGCTGGCGCTGGTAGTGACCGTTCCATTGCCGGAAACATGATACTTCACGAAGAGTTAGACAGGCGTCTTGCAAAGTTCAAGGGGGCACCTGCTTCCTTGACTTACCAAACTGGATTCATGGCCAATGAGGGCCTCATACCTCAACTCTGCGGAAGAGGAGACCTCTTTGTGTCGGACGAGTTAAATCACGGTTCAATAATCGACGGGGTGCGACTGAGCCGCGCAGATCGTGCCATCTTCAAACACAAGGATGTTGAAGACCTTGCACGCGTTATGGATGAAGCAGAAAAACACGAATCAACATATGAGCACATTTGGATCCTTACTGACGGTGTATTCAGCATGGACGGTGACCTCGCTCCTCTTTCGGAAATCGCCAAAATCGCCGAAGAGCACGGTGCAGGTGTCTACGTGGATGACGCCCATGGCGAAGGAGTGCTCGGAGAGGGAGGCCGTGGCATTGTCAGTCATTTCAACCTCAGCCGTGATGAGGTACACGTCGAAATGGGAACCTTTTCAAAGGCTTTTGGAGTCATAGGTGGTCACATCACTGGTGGGGAAGACCTGCGGAACTTCGCTTTCAACAAATCCAGAACTTGGTTACTCAGCGGAGGAATGCCTCCCGGTGTAGCTGCTTCATGCATCGCAGCAATTGATGTCCTCGAGTCTGAACCACAACATGTAAAGAAGGTCTGGGAAAACCGTCTTTATTTCATAAAGGCGATGAAAGACCTTGGCTTTGACACCGGGAACAGTGAGACTCCGATTGTACCAGTTATGTGTGGCGAAAGCAAGACAGCGAAGGATCTCGCGGATTTCATCTGGGAGAAAGGTGTCTTTGCGCTGCCGATCGTCTACCCCATGGTGGCTCGTGATAAGGCAAGAATTCGTTGTCAATTGTGCGCCAAACATACCCGGGAGCAGTTAGACAAAGCTATCATAGCATTCGAAGAGGGCGGAAAAAAACTTGGTCTGGTCTAGCGAACGATGCCTACCTACCGTTCCCGCCTCTTTCTTTCTGCACGTACCACGCGGGCGCACTGAGGTAAAACTGGCATAAGACGCGAGCGTATCAAAGCAGTATCGTGTTGACTTGAAATATTATATACGTGAGAATCAGAGCTATTCCAACGAGCCGACAATCAGCCCCTTTTGTCATATGATACCAAATGATTAATGAAGTTATCAGCACAAATGAGATTATTTCTGAGAATGCTGTTACATCAAGCCTAAATGAGCTAAAAAGTGAGGATGAAAGTACCAACCCCAAAATTAGAGTTAAATTTGTAAGATTAGAACCAATAGCGTTGGCGCTTGCAAGGCGAAAGCGTCCTCGTTTGACTGCTGTTAGACTCAAACTTAACTCTGGTAGCGACGTGCCGAAAGCGACAATTAGCGCGCCCACAACTATGGGCGCAACAGCAAGGCCAAAGGCAATTTCTAAGGCAGAGGAGACTGCAAACCTTGCCGATAGAACAACGATGATCGTACCGCCTAAGATCTTCATCAATATACGAGAGATTTGACTTCGCTTTTTTTCGATTGCCTGATTTGGCAGTGGCTTTAGTGTTTTGGTTCGCGTTTCTTTGTAGACTGTTAGAACAAAGATTGAGAGGAGTCCAAGGCCAAAAAGAAGTTCAGGAATCTTGAGCACAACTAATATCAAAGGGATAATTGAGGATAACATCAAAATGTCGGCCAGCTCATCCAAACCTTCAGGGCACTCCTTCAGAAAGCCGGATGTCAACATCAATATCCCCACAACCACTCCGATATTGAAAACATTGGAGCCTAAAAGATCGCCTACAGACAAAGACGGGGACCCTTCCATTATTGAGAAAACTGCTACTGTCAGTTCAGGTATTGATGTGATTACTGAAAGAAGAGCAAACCCTATTGAAGTCTCACTGAGACCAGTAATTTCGATAAGATCCTCTATGAATCTGATGACGTAACGCGATGTTAGAGAAAGAAATGCCAGAGAAATTCCCAATGTAATGACGGATGTTGCTAGTTCGGCTAACTTTGGCACCTCAGTTATTCTATCATCAATCTTACTTTAAATACGCGCGCAGGCACTATTACTTACATTCAATAAGATATAACGTTTGAAAATCACTTAGTCTTGTTCGCACGCGGAAACTTTTGTGCGTACGCTGATGATATGAAATATAGGATACGTGAACATAACGTAGGATAATGAATCCATGCAACGGGTGAAAGCTTTGGAGAGAAGGACTAGGTATGAAATTTATGCAGACCTTTTAGGAACGGTTATGAGAAAAAAGGGTTTGTGTTCGGTCACAAGGGCCTCCTATGGTGCTAACCTTCCCGTTGACCGAGCCAAGAAATTTCTTCATTTCCTAGCTTCTCGTGGGTTCATAAGAGAAGAAAGAGTAGACGGTTATGTGAGGTACAGAATCACTAGGCGCGGTTTAGAGTATTTGGAGACGTTCAGGAGGATGAGAAAGATGTTTGCTGCGTTGTCCGAAGAACTTTAGCAGTCACAAGATGTAACCACAACATGTAATCCCCAGATGTGCGTCGCCTTTTAAAGCCGCTAAAGGCTTCAGGTCTTTTGCAGAGCAAAGGTGAGGTCGAAAAAATGGCAGGTTGGATGAATCGTGAAGCAGGTTTGAAAGACCCTGACAAAGAAGAGAAATCTCCTTTCACGACACAGGTTTTGTTCGGCAAAGTCGAAGATCAACATCGCAAGAAGTCGCGTTCGGAACAAACAACGATCTGCGCGCGCACGGCAAGAATGTTCCAAGACTACCAGAGAGAGTTTGAACTACAAAAATCCAGGGCAATCGCCTACACCCCCAGACCACAAACCTTCTTAAAATAGAACCCAGAAAATATCCATTACAAAAGTTCAGCTGATGACAAACATGCCTGAACGCGTGAATGTCCCATCCGGATCCACAGTAACTTTAGGCTTCGTGCATGGCGATCTCTCCGTTGGCAGACGTGTCACTATAAAAGGAGAAGGCATACCTTCGAAGGTAAACGTTTTGGGCAGAATCAAGAGCCGTGGAGATTGTACGTTTGAATGCGGTGTGTCAGCAGAGAACTTTGAAGGCGAACATGGAGATGTGGTAGTCCAAGGTGACCTTGATGTCAAAGGTGATGTAGAGATTCGGCATGGTCGTCTCTATGTGGAGGGAACGCTGAATGCCACAAGTGTTGATGTAGACAAGAGTTTGCTGGTGGACAAGAATTTAGAAGCCAAAGACGTAGATGTTGGAGGAAGTCTAGAAGTGAAGGGTCACACACGAGTTAGAACTATTGATGTGGGAGGACGTTTTAGAGGGATCGGGGAGGTGAAAGCGGAAGACATAGTCGTGGGGGGTTCTGTGACTATAGACTCCAAAGTTGATATAGAGAAAATCGATGTTGGCGGCAGGGTGACACTACATGGGGGCAAGGTGGGAGAGATTGATGTTGGAGGTTCCCTTGAGTCGAAAGATTCCTTGGAATTCGATTCTATAGACGTGGGGGGAACCGTGAGGTTGGCTGGCAAAAATCATGGGGGCGACATAGACGTTGGGGGTTCATGTAGGGTTGATGGGGACTTGAAATTTAGAAATATCGATGTCGGTGGCATCATCGACATCTCAGGCTTGGCTGAGGGAGAAAGCCTAGAAGTTGGCGGGAAAGTGTCTGTCGGCGCCTCAATGGAACTTTTGGGGGACCTGGATGTGGGGGGGAGGATTGAGGTAACGGATGCCCTAACCGCCAAGACCATCGACATTGGAGGCGCCCTCAAAGCTCGTGAGGTCACTGCAGCTGATAAGATTTCCGTGGGTGGTTCAATAGAAACTTTAGTCGGCGTTAGCGCCTCCAACGTCAAGATTGGCAGGCGAGGCGAAGTGACTGGACCGATACGTGCCAACGAGGTTTTGATTGGTGAAAGAGCACACGTTGAAGATGTCTATTCTGGCAAAATAACCATGGAGCGGCACGCGCAAGCTAGGAACCTCTATGGGCAAAGAATACTCGTCAAAGCGGGCTGCAATATTCACGGCGAAGTAAACTTTACTGAGAGCCTCGAATCTGAAAAGGGTGTTTTCTATACAAAGCCTCCGGCAAAGGTTGAGAAGCTGCCTCAATAGCCTTCTTAGGTTGAAAATGTGGTTGCCTTCCACGCGGGGTTGCCTAAAGTATTTTTGCTGAGGAACGACAGATAGAGAGCGTGTGAGGGGACGACAACAAGATGATAACGAGCAGAGAGATGCGTGCCTTGGAGATGAACTCAGAGTATTTCGGCGTTTCGAGACTGCAACTGATGGAAAACGCTGGGAAAAGCGTCGCCGACGAAATCGCTTCAAGGTTTAAATCCGCAAGAACTAGGGTAGCTGTTTTCTGTGGTCCAGGAGGGAACGGAGGCGACGGATTTGTTGTAATCCGCCATCTAACCTCACTAGGCTTTAAGGTTGAAATGATACTGGCTGGAAAATCCTCAGATATCGTCGACAAGGAGGCGCGAAAGAACTGGCTTGCACTAAAATCTCTGAAAGATGCTATTGCCCTACATGAAGTTTATGATTACTCAACTGGTCCAAGTGTCAAAGCCGAAGTCGTGGTGGACGCTTTGCTTGGAATAGGTTTGAAGGGAACCTTGCGTCCGCCAATCTTGCAGTTGGTGGAAAAGATAAATGAAATGAAGGCTTTCTGCGTCTCCGTAGACGTTCCCACCGGAGTCAACTCGGACTCGGGTGAAGTTTTGGGCGACGCTGTAAGAGCTAACCTGACGGTTACGTTCCATAAGACTAAACCGGGATTGGCGAAAGCAAAGGAACACACTGGAGAGCTTGTCGTGAGAGATATAGGTCTGCCATCCGAATTCGAGCGGTTTGCAGGTCCAGGTGACGTTTCTTTGGTCGTAAAGCCTCGTCCTTCAGAAGCCCACAAAGGAGATTTTGGAAAGCTTCTTGTGGTTGGTGGGAGCGAAGTTTTTTCCGGTGCTCCAGCCCTCGTCGCTATGGCGGCACTCCGCGCGGGAGCTGACTTAACTTACATAGCGGCCCCGGAAAAAACGGCTCGCGCCATTTCGTCCATGTCCCCAGCCTTAATCACTGTGAAGCTGGTGGGGAAGCATCTTAACTCTCGTAACATGCCCATCATCAAACAATATTTGGAAACCTCGACGGCTGTGGTGATCGGCCCAGGACTGGGGCTACACAGAGAAACCAAGGAGTCTGTTAACAAGATGATCAAATTGGTGGAAGAAGAGAAGACCCCTCTGCTTTTGGACGCAGACGGACTCAAGGCCTTCGCCGAATTCCAACGAGAACTAGACTTGTCTCTCGTTTTGACGCCCCACGCCGGAGAATACGAAGTGCTCACTGGAAGAAGGCTGCCCGGAAATCTAAATCAACGGGCAGAAGCGATTCAGAAAACAGCACGGAAACTCGGAGCGACTGTGTTGTTAAAGGGACCTGTGGATGTGATCTCTGATGGAAAGCGAGTTAAATTCAACTTCACTGGAAACCCTGGAATGACCGTGGGCGGAACAGGCGACGTTCTATCGGGGATTGTGGGCGCCTTTTTGGCGCGGGGAGCCGAACCTTTTGAGGCTGCGGTGGCAAGCGCGTTTATTAACGGAGCCGCTGGAGACTTTGTGCGGAGTGAGAAGGGTTCCCATATGCTTCCAACAGATCTTCTTGAGTGGGTTCCATATGTTATGGACAATCCCATGGCCCATTTAAAGGTGCGACAGGGTGTCCAGTAGAGACATAAGAATCACAGTCTATCATGCGAAGCAGTGCGACCCTAAGAAATGCACGACTCTGAAGCTCAAGCGTCACAACATGGTCAGGGTTGTTCACCGAGTCAAAAGGCTACCTCGAGGAGCAGTTATCCTAAATCCCTTTTCTTACAGAGCTTTTTCTCCAGCTGACCGCGAAAGAATGGAGAAGAAAGGCCTAGCCGCCATTGACTGCAGTTGGATAAACGCAGACGAGGTTTTCGAGCTTTCCATGCATGGAGCGTCTCGTTGCTTGCCTTACCTTGTCGCAGTGAATCCCGTGAACTATGGGGTGCCGTCCAAACTGAGCACTGTGGAAGCGTTGGTCGCAGCTCTGTACATCACCGGCTTTAAGGAAGAGGCAGAGCGTTTCCTTTCTATTTTCAAGTGGGGACCAAACTTTATTGTGTTGAATCAAAGGCGCTTGGACGGCTACGCTACAGCGAGGGATAGCGGTGAAGTTGTTGAGTTGCAAAAGGGTTTTATAATGTTACCGTGATGGCGTTTCTATGAAGAGTTGCGGAATCATTACTATCGGAAATGAGGTTCTTCAAGGGCATATACAGGATACTAATTCAAGATGGATTGCCCGAAGGCTTGCAGAGCTGGGGTTTGATGTAAAAGGAATATTTGTTGTTGGAGATGTTGTTGAGGATATTGTTAGAATCCTATCTTTTCTGTTGAAGCTCAATCTGAACTTGATATTCATGTGCGGAGGTCTTGGTCCAACGCCGGATGACAAAACCATTGAAGCTACTGCAAACTGTCTTAGCCTTAGACTCGTAGAAAACAAGCTTGTATTGGATGGCATTCTTAGAAAAATCTCATTCTTAAAGGAGAGGAACATCGTAGATATAGAACCAACAAGATGGATATTCAAAATGTCCAAAATACCGGAGGGAAGCGTCCCTCTCAAGAATGGTCTTGGACTTGCCCCCGGAGTCATGATTTCAGTGGGTGAGAGATTGATTTTTGTGCTTCCCGGTGTTCCCGTTGAGATGAAAACCATTTTCGCGGAGGAGATTGAACCCAAGTTGGGAATTGGGGAGAAGAGAGTTGTGAAAGAGGTTGTCTTCAAAGCTGAGGAGTCGGTGTTTTGCGATCTTGTTGAAACACTTGAAAATGAGTATAGGGGGATAACCATAGGCATGTACCCTCAATACGGTAGGATGGAGGTTACTATCAGAATCGTGGGAAATGGAACAGAAGTCTCGTCTGTTTTGGACGAAATAACGAAAGAGGCGAAAAGACTCGGGATCGAGATTTCCCAGAGATAAACCAAATCTTCAACGGTGGTTCGCGGGCGCGATCGTAAGAACAAGAGATGAACAAACAGAAAAAAAGAGGAGATTTGGAGACATGCTAATTCTACGGTTAGACTAGGCGACCTAAGAAGAAAACGTTGGGTCCTGCGGCAACCGAATGTTCCCTGTAGATGAGTATTCGGATCCAACCGAGTTCGTTTCTACCTTCGTAGAACTCCAAATTCCTAAGAGTTCTGTGACTGACAATATTCCACGAGACACGTGCACCATCTACTTTAAAGTCTATCACAGTTACATTGACGTAGATTGTAGCTTTTCCATAGGACCAATCGCCGTCGATGTGTATTCCCCCCCTTCCCTCAAGCATTCTATGACTGATCAACCACTCATAGGTCGGCAAACTAACATCTTCTTCAGAATACTCACCAGAATAGACGTCCAAATGACCGTATCCCCATAGGTATACTCCGGTGAAGTCGGGATTCGAAATTCCATGTCTGAAGGGTCCCCAATAAGCGAGTCCGAATAATTCGCTGGTGAACGCAAGCAGGGGGACATCAATGTCCCAGTAATGATCGTCGAAATCGTATGTCACGTATGGGCAGTTGTCCCAATCCCTTATCGCTGCGCTTTCGAGACTTAATCTTGTAGGCCAGTATCTGTCAAACGTTGCGTCTATATGTATCATTACGCTAGGATCTCCGTAACCTCCATAGATGTTGCTAACTACACCGGGTCCCCATGCCACATATATGACAAATGCAGCCCATTCGGCGATGTTCGGCCACGGTAATCCGGTGAACGGATTAATCGTAGGTTCAAGGAGCTCCCCTGTGAATGGGTTGACTGGTGGAGCGTCAGGGTATTCATCAGCATACTTCATTATGAATATTGATCCTGGAACAGTGCCTACTTCACTGGACCAACCGCCTGTTGCGATCATTTCTGCTATCGCCGTGGGTAAGTCAAACGTATTAGTAACCAGCTCCGGATATTTCGCTCCGGTTCCACCATCCCGTAGCAGTATCCCCTTTAGATCTTCTTCCCAATACTTTGACGCATAGTTCATTGCTGCGCTGCCGCCGAAGCTGTCACCCGCCATGTAGATCCTCTCGGCTCCAGACAACTCTTTGGTCAGATCCACGGCTGCTTTTATGTCACTTATCCACTGATCCCAGCCCCAATCTATCATGAACGAGAGATCGGCAGGATTCAGATATACGGGGACGAAGTGTGTCCTGTAGTCTATGGAATATACTTCAAAATCTCTGTTTGCCAGAAAGAGAGCGAAGCTGTGGTTTTCGTATGCAGTCCACCAGTCCTCAGGTGGATTTGAAATTAGTTGTTCACCACTACTCCATGTCCCGGGTAGAATGAACACGACACCTCGCGGTTCAACGCCTGCCTTCACCAACTTGTGCAAACCTATCTTATCGTAGGGACCATAGGGTGGTCTCTCAGTTTCCCAAATGCATTCTCTCAAATCGGGGTAGATCTTTACTTCTCTCTCCTCGACGAAAGTCCAATCTTCGGAAGAAGAGGCCACCTGGGTTACACTGACTACAAAGCCCACAATACACATGGCAACTAGGATGCAGGCCCGCAGTTTTTTGATCTGCGTTTTTCCATCTCTCCTTTTTAGTTGGGTATTTATTTCATTGCGCCCCTCCTCGGCGCTCCGAAGGGTCTGCTCAATAAGACGCTAAGGAATAGTTCCAAAGGAATCTAAACAATCCTTGAAATACTCCTTTCCCTTCGCATCAATTAATCGCAAGTTGAACATATTTAAAATTTCTGCAATAACCCTATGTTCAATCCGATCAGGACACATGATACTTTCTTTCAATACGGAATAATATGAAGAACCTCAAGAAGTACGCATCTGTCGCGCTAGGGGGGATGCACTCTTCGAGAGCTGGGGTGCTGGACGTGACAAGCCTTCTATTCTTCCAGGCAATGACTATCTGAACTTTTGCCTACCACCAACAATGCTTCAGGAAGGAAAATGACCTCAAGTGTTTCAGCAGAATCGTTGTCTTCGTCTTCTTTGTTTCCATTGGCAATAGACGTGCGCGCAAAGGCCCTGTCAATCCTTGAATATGACTATACTGAGTAGATCTCCAAAAAAATGTATATATATGCGTTCAACCCACTGCGCGCCTGGTAGAAATCCGACCAAGAGAGGAATGGGGAATGTTGGAAATTGTAAAGGATGTATATGTTGTTAAAGGTCACAGCTTAGGCGATATGAACTGTTGCATTTATATGGTTGACACTAGAAGTAGTGATGGATTAGTATTAATTGATTCAGGGCTTTACATTGAGCCAATTCGAAGCATAGAGAACGATGGATTTGATGTGAAGGATATAAGACATTGTCTCATCACTCACGGTCATATAGATCATTTCGGCGCTTGCAATGAGCTTAGGAAGTTAAATAAAGATATTCGGTTTTATGCCCATAGGCTTGATGCAGAAAGAATCGAGCAGAAACCAAAGGATAAATATATTCAGCAGTTTTTTCCGAATTACAACTACGACCCAGTCAAATTGACGAGAAAAATCAAGACTGATGGTGAAATCCTAAAATTTGGGCGATTTGAATTTAGATGTATCCACATTCCTGGGCACACACCGGGGTCAATAGCGTATTTTTTGGAGACCGAGCAAAAGAAGATACTTTTCGGTGGAGATGTTCCCGGTGTTGTTTTAAGAGCCAGCGGTGGTAACATAGGTGATTATTCTAGATCAATGGAAAGATTACTCGATTTAAACATTGATATTCTTTGTGAGGGGCATGCGGATATTATTGAACGGGCAAGAAAAGTATCTGATGTTGTCAAAGCTTATGTGAAGTTCAATGAAAACCTACACATAGTTGCTGAGGTGGATCCTTATGATACAAAAGCGTTGCTCGATTTAACGTTGGTGGCATATGAGATGGAATGGTACGAAAACGCTTTGGATTTTTGCAATTATCTGTTAGAACTCGATCCTGATAATACTGCGGCTCAACGTCTTTTGAAAGAGATCGAAAAACACAATCCACCTAAATGTGAATACATAAAAGGACTCATC
The DNA here is from genome assembly GCA_964347145.1 of uncultured Candidatus Bathyarchaeia archaeon. GTDB lineage: Archaea > Thermoproteota > Bathyarchaeia > Bathyarchaeales > Bathyarchaeaceae > CAYFXU01. The sequence continues at coordinate 7,187 of CAYFXU010000008.1, read as the reverse complement.
AAAGAAAGTTTCGGGAAGAATGGTTAGCGCTCTCTCTGGATTAGCGCGTGCTATGTGCATCAATTGTATCGGGCTTTGTCAGAATCTTCTTTGGTCCTTACCAGAAAGATAAGCAAGGCAGCCATTACGGCGACCGTCGAAGATATGGCAAAAGACCAGAAAAACGTGCCGCAAAGATCGGCTAGGTACCCTGCAATTGGTGGAGACATTATTGACCCAAGGCCGTAGAGGGTAGTCCAGAACCCAATTACGATTCCCGCGACTGATTCGGAGAAATAGTCTGCCGCACAGGCTGCATATATAGGCCAAATTCCTCCGCTGAACATTCCTATTGCGATCACAATTAAAGCGAGCAAAAACAAGTTGGATTTAACTAGTACAAAGGCCGAGAGGCTAAAGGCTAAAACGAGGTTGTTTACAGCGAGAGTCCTCCTATTTCCCAGAAAACCAGAGACGGCAGGGGAAATCAACGCGCCTGCTATGCCACAGAGATCCGAAAGAGCTACCAGCATACCCGCTATTGCCAATTCAATTTTGAGCTCCTGCGTCGCGTAAGTGACCGTGAATGTGTATGCGGTGTACATAGCGAAGGACATCGACAAGTAGGAGGTTCCCACAAGCCAGAATTTGCTGGTTCTCAGTATCTCCCTGTATTCTATCTGCGACGTGGATGTTCTTTGATTTGAGACCCTACAATGTGCCCTAATATTAACATCCTCTGGATTGCTTCTCAGCAGAAATCCGTTAGTGAGAACTACGACAAAGGCCATAAGCCCCAGGATTACCCAACTAGACCTCCATCCATATATGGACAACAACAATGGTAAGATTAGCCCCATGACGGCGGATCCCAAATAAGTTCCCACCGTCAGAATTCCTAGGACTCGTCTACTTTTCTTCGCACCAAACCATTTCTGAATTAAAGCCGAGACCGGCGCCCAGCATGCCGCTGCACCAGCTCCCACGATGAAATAGAAAAGACAAGCCGTCCACAAGCTCGTGATCGTGCTCATCAGTACTGTTCCAACTCCCATTATGATGCAGAAGGTAGTTATCACCTTTCTCCCTCCTATTTTGTCTGTGAGAATGCCCAGTAGAGGGGCGGAAACCATGTAGGCGATGAAGTAAGCGCTGCCGACATACCCTACTTGCGCCTTCGTCAGAGCCAGAGCATCCATAATCTCCGGGAGTAATATCCCAAATCCGGACCTGATGCTATAAGATACGAAAACCGTGAGAAAACTCGCCAGCAAGATGATCTTGCTCCAACCAGCCGGAGGATATCTCATCTAGGTTCCATCATTTTTGTTGAGTGAACTGATTTCTTCAATTCATGATTTAAGATTTTCAACTAGACAGAGACGCGCGCGCAACCTCCTCCAGTTTCTCTGTTTTCCTCAGCAAGCATAGGCTCTAGAAACGGAGGCTTGATTTGAAGCTAATTCGTGTGCGCGCGCGCCATGTCAAGCCGTGTTGTCTTATGTAGTGGTCGTAGGAAGAGCATAGATTTCTTTTGTATCCGTCTGATTTATCCGCGGTAGCAATCCATGTTCTAACTGCTTCGGGGTTGTCGAGGTTGCAGTGTTTTTCTAGGGCGTGTAAGGCTTTGCCTATGTTTTTTATTGTTGCTTCTGCTCTGCCTGTTTTTTTGAGTTCCCATAAAACTTCGATTATTTTTCCGTTCTTTGTAGAGCTTTGGGAGTTTTTCTTTTGAAATAGGTATGATGTCTGTTGTGGTTTCATTGTCTATGCTCTCCTAAAAATGGTCGGCATTCGGGTGTAGGGGCTGGTGTGCTGGACGTAACCCGCCTTCTGTTCAGAGACGGCATTCAGCTAAACGGGCTACCCGCGTCTCCCGCAGAATTCACAGACGCCTATTTGCCCTTCCACCCTGCAGGTCGGCCGTTTCACCGTTCCCAGCCGCATCCTCGACGACTTAGCACGCCTCATCGCCATCTTACGGATGGACGTTGCGTTTCTATTTCGGAGCCAAGGCTCTCGCCTTGCGCCTTTGCAGACGCTGCAGTTCAGCGCGGTGGGCGGAGTTTCCTCAGGTGCTAGGCACCCGAAGCCGTCCGCCAGCTCACCAGCCCAATAGATAAAGAGGAGGTCGTCGGGAATAAGAATTTTGGAAAGAAAGACGTTATGTGGCTTCTCTGGCGACTGTCAAGATCCTCACGTAATCAGCTGTGTCATCACAAGCGTCAGCGACATGTTCCATTTCTTCTATGAGGTCTTTGAGTAACAGGATTGTGGCAGCGTCCATTTTGTTCGAATATTTGATCAGCATCTCTTTTGATTTCAAGTATTTTTCATCCACTCTGTTCTCTAACTCGTCAATTTGCTTTGCAAGCTTCATAGCCCTGGGAGGATCAGTTCCTAATTTCTCGATGGCATTACGTAGAGTGGTTGCACAGGTGACTAGGTCTTTGGCGGTTTCGGCAAATTGTTTCCACATTTCTTTTACAACCTTTGCATCTAACAGAACAACAACGGCTCTTGATGCATCCTTAACGTGGTCCGCCATTTGGTCCAGCCTCTTGACAAGATGCATGATGTCTTCTCGATCCTTTGAAGGCAAGCTTCCTCGTGTAAGCTCCTCGAAGACTGTTCTCCTGAGTTCGTCGATTTCATGTTCAATTAGAGAAAGTTTTTCGAAAGATGCTTTTGCTCCATCTTTGTTACCCTTCAAAGCTGCGTTGATAGATTTTTCTAGTTCAATGACTGTGTCTATAGCTAAAGTCATTTGTCGATCTGCGATCTCCAGAACCTTGAACTTTCTTCGTTTAGCAAACCACTTTTCCATGATTTTTCACCTTTTGGCAGGAGCAATACTATCTTCTATATCTATACCGCAATGACGCACATTTAAGAATCTTTTCCATTTTTTCATTCGAGAGCTAACTCCCCTTTTAAACCTCTTTCCGGATACGTAAAGACGAAACTTTTTTCAACTTGAAAGCTGAGTGTGACCTTTTCCCCAACGTCAAGCCATTCCACCATCAACGCTGGGCGTACAACCCCAACTAAGTCTCCATTTTCAAGTCGAATTTCGTATCTGACGTTGGTTCCTTCGAATCGGAATCCTTCAATGTGCCCGAAAATTGAATTTGGTCCTTTCTTTTCTCCTTTCTCGACCGCAAGAACTTCCGGCCTCACGGCTACGACGACCTTTTGCCCTCTTTTGTACCGTTTGTCTAGCGATTGGACATAGAGCCCACCGCGAAGTTCGACTGTGACTTCGTTACCCTTCAATTCTGTTACGTAGCCTTCAAGGAAGTTTGATTCTCCGATGAAATTGGCTACGAATATGTGTTGAGGTTTCAGGTACAATTCCTTGGGGCTTCCAATCTGCAAAATCTTTCCTTTCCTCATCACCGCTATTCTGTCAGAAATGGCCATGGCTTCTGCTTGGTCGTGAGTTACATGGATGCCTGTCAGTTCCAGATCTTTCACAAACTTTCTCAATTCGTATCGTAGTTCAAACCTGATTTTTGCATCCAAGGCGCCTAAGGGTTCGTCCAATAGCAACAATTTGGCGCCAGCGGATAAGGCTCTGGCTAAGGCAACCCTTTGCATCATTCCGCCGCTTAACTCGGAAGGAAAGGCGTCTAGACGTTCAAAAAGCCTGACCATTTCTAACATTTCTCGCCCAATCTTCTTGCTTTCCGCGCTTTCAAGCCCTTTTACTCGTGGACCATACGTAACGTTGTCCCAAACATTCATGTGAGGAAAGAGTGCGTAGGTTTGAAAAACGAATCCGATGCCGCGATCTTCAGGTGGAACGGACGTGACAAGGCGATTGCCGATGTAGATTTCGCCCTCGTCCGGCTGAGTCAAACCTGCGATCATCCTCAGCAGAGTGGTTTTGCCACACCCACTTGGTCCAATCAAGGAAAAATATTCTCTATCATGGATTTGGAGACTGGCGTTGTCGACGGCAACAATCTTGCCAAACTTCTTTGTGACGTTCACGAGTCGGACTTCAGGCATCTGAAGCCTCCATCAGTCTCCCATACGTATGGACACACGATAAATATATTAAACATACTAATATCCTCCCTTTTCTCTGGCAAATAATCTTAAAACCAACAAGATCATGAACGAAAACAGCACTAGAATGCCACAACCGAGACCAATTTCCAAAGAAGTGACGTCAACCGTGCCCTTAACCCAGTTAACCAATAAAACAGGCGCAGTTTTTAACTCGGTTACTGCCAAGGTGGCGCCGGTTTCACTGACGCTTCTTGTGAAAACCATAACTGCCCCCGCAATTAATGAATATCGGGTTAAGGGCAAGATAACGGTTCTGAATATGGCAAAGGGTCGTCCTCCCAGTGTTTTCGCTGCTTCTTCATAATCTATGTTCAATCTTTCTATGGCTGCTACCATCGACCTAACTAAGTAGGGATAGGTGATTGAAAGATGGACGAAGATTAGCAATCCAATTTCAGGCATAAATGCGAAATTTCTCCAGAAAATGCCAAGGGAAATTCCCAGAGCGATTGATGGAACTACCAAAGGAATATTGACTATCACGTCCAAAATTGATGAAAGTGCCCTTCCCAATCTTTTTCTTGCAATGAGAACAGCCATTGGCAAACCAGCTATTGTGTTCAATAGAGTGGCGATTGCCCCAACGAAATAGGATAAAATGAGACTTTGCCAGTATTCTTGCCATACGCCTAAGCTCATGACTGCTTGGTTGAGTGTTCCGTTTGTTACGGCGAAAAATGCTGGGAGAGCGACGAAAAGCGAAGGAATTAGAACTATGAGTAAGAACACCAGAAGCGATAAAATGTTTCTAAGATTTGTTACCCCCGAACTGCTCAGCTTTCTCTCAGCTACCGGCCAAACCTTCTTAAGGGGCACTTTCAGCCTTGGACCCAGGAACCTGATTGTTACAAAGATTAAGGAAGAGATGACTATCAAAATGAAACTAACAAAGACTAAGGCGCCTTCATAGCCAGGTTCTTGGGCAGTTTTGAGGTTATTAATGAAGATCGGTCCGTTTTCGAAAGCCCCAGCAACCATTAAGGTCGCTCCAGTTTCAGAAACTGATCGTGCAAAGGCCAGTATGAAGGACGCGATCAACGCTGTTTTCAGTATGGGAAGCGTGACTGTTCTGTCTGCGGTCAATGCCGCAGCGCCCAGTGTTCTTGCGGCTTCTTCGTATTCTCGTTTGTAGTCCAGTAGCGCTCCAACCATTACTCTAACTACGACAGGATAGGAGAAGGCGAAATGGAGTAGAATAATGAGAAGCCAGCCTGGTGAAACGAGACTACTTCCGAAAAAGAACGAAGCTCCCTGATTTGGGTCACTCCAGAAAATTAGCAGAGAATAACCAAGGGCGACGGTAGGTATTATGAAGGGTATGTCAGCCAATGTGTCCAGACTCCTCAACCATTTGAATCCACCTCGCGTAATGAGCCAAGCCATCGGCAACCCGGCGACCACGTCGATTAACGAAACAAATAGGGCGATAATAAAGGACGCGTAGATTGCTGATGTTGCCCTGGACAAGAGGCTGGAATTTTCAAAAATATCCGCCATGGTGTTCCATTTAAGAACTATCCCGAGAATTGGAGGAACCATAATCAAGGCGAAGAAGAAGGCGAGAGAACACGAATAGATTAGATACCTAACACTGGACCTAGAAGACAAAGAATCAAGCAACTTTGTGACTCTGGAATCAGCCAAAGTGATTTCTCCGCCTTAACTATCTTTCCACGCCTTTTCAGTTCTCTCCTATTGACTGGTTTTCTCCCTTATAATTTGTCGTAGCCGAAGTCGATGGAGGTGCAGGGAGGCAAACAAAAGGCAAAGAAATACATAAACATCACACAGCAACGCTTATATCTCCCAACCCGACTTGTAAATAGAATTGGCGATCAAATTGCCAAACTAGACTCCACACAAGGATGCAACCCCTAAGTAATGTTAGGGGCAAAGGGTGGAGTGAGCTTTTGTCTGCTCGCAATGAAAACCAAACACAGGCCAAATACGCATTCCGACGCTAAACAGACACCGGAGCAAACCAAGTAAGCCCGACATGCTACGCCGTCTGGTGGATGACCAGGCTTGAGCGCTGAAGAAGGGCGCGGCAAGCAGCGAAATGCCCCGGGTAGCTGCATGCAAGCTTAGATCCGGGGATGCCTGAATGAGACTTCTTGCGACGGACTCCCACGGGACTCCGTTGCGTTCCGTAAGGAACGGGAACTCCCTGAACGGAAATATCTTAGTAAGGGAAGGAAAAGAAACCAACCGGGATTCCCTAAGTAACGTGAGCGAAAGGGGAAAAGTCCAAACTAAACCTCACAGGGAAACCTGAGGGGGATGTAGTGTTGCGGGTCCAGCCGCCTTCTCACCGGCGAAGCCGAAGTGGCCTGAAAAGGCCTGCCAAAGATGGTGAAAGCCCACTAGGCGTAAACTGGAAGGAGTTGGGCTGGAGTCCCTGAGTACCATACCCTGGATTCGGTTTGGGAAGCTGGAGGCCACCAACCTCCAAGACTAAATACGTCTCAAGACCGATAGCGCACTAGTACGGTGACAGAAAGCTGAAAAGTACCCCGGAAGGGGGGTGAAAAGAGCCTGAAACCAGACGGTTACAGACGTTTGCAGCCCGGAAGGATAGATCCCTCCCAAAGGAACCTGTGGCGACACAGCAGTACGAGGGAGGAGGACCAGGGTTGCAAGTTCCGTCTAGAAACACGGGCCGGGGAGTTCATCGCTGTGGCGAGCTTAAAGGCTGACAAGCCTGAAAGCGTAGGGAAACCAACATGCGTGCAACCAGGTAACACTGGCGAGACGCGGGGTCTGAAAGGGCCCGGAGTCACGGCTTTGACACTAGAAACCGGACGATCTAGCCCTGGGCAGGGCGAAGTCAGGCGAAAGCCTGGTGGAGGCCCGAAGGGGTTCTGACGTGCAATTCGTTCCTCAGACCTGGGGCTAGGGGCGAAAGACCAATCTAGTCCGGTGATAGCTAGTTCCCTCCGAAGTGGGTCGCAGCCCAGCCCCAATCGAGGTAGCCAATGGGGTAGAGCACTGATTGGAAAGTAAGGGGTCGAAAGACCTCACTCTTCTTTCAAACTCCGAATCCATTGGCGCCGTAGACCTTGGGAGACGGGTTCTAGGGGGTAAGCCCCTAGTCCGAGAGGGGGACAACCCAGACTGAGGTTAAGGCCCCA